>JAFSBM010000041.1 GCA_017437285.1 Ruminococcus sp.
GGGCGGATAATATCCGCCCCTACACAAATGCAACTATATTACGTAAATTGCGGACACAGCACGCTGTGTCCCTACAGAAAGTCACGGTTTCTGATGAAATTACCGCACCCATTGGCTAACAGCTAACGGCTAAAAGCTAACGGCTTTATTATAAAAATGGACGGCAATCGTTAAGACTGCCGCCCATAAATTCTTAATTAAATCATTATTGCTTCTTATCAAGCTTCGCAAAATAAAGCTCAGAATACTGCTTGAATTCTGTGCGGAATTTCTCGTCATTTGCCTTGACATCGCTGAAATAAGCGTGAATTGTAGTCTTTTCGTCAGTTTCGATAAGACAGCCTGCGATATTTGAACAATGGTCGGAAATTCGCTCTAAGTTTGTGAGAACGTCCTGGAAAATATAGCCAAGCTCAACAGTACATTCATCATTCTGAAGTCTGCGGATATGGCGGTTTTTCAGCTCTGTGCTGAGATTATCAACAACTTCTTCAAGTGGCTCAACCTTGTGGGCAACTGCCAAATCTCCGGAAATATAGGACTCAAAGGCAGTTTTGATATTCTCTATGATAGCGTCTGAAATAACAGTAATTTCGTTGATACATTCATCGGAGAACTTAATTCCTTTTTCGTGCATCTCAATAACTGATTCGATAAGATTTACGGCGTGGTCGGAAATTCTCTCGAAATTTCCCACACAGTGCATCATCTTTGACATTGTACGGCTGTCCTTGCCTGTAACGCTGTATTTTGCAACTCGAACAAGATAGCTGTTGATTTTATCCTCGTACTTGTCGATTAAATCTTCTTCGGCAATAACGCTGTTGACCATTTTTTCATCATAGCCTGTAACGAGAAGTCCGATAGCGTCATTGATTGATTTCTGTGTAAGCTCTGCCATATCAACTGCAACTGTACGGCAAGCCTCGATAGCAATACTGGGAGTTGACATAAATCTGCCGTCAAGAGCAGCAAATTTGTCGATTTCTTCCTTTGGTTCGCCAGCCTTATCACGGACAACAAACTGTGAAAGCTTAACAAGCTGTTTTGAGAAAGGCATAAGCACAAGTGTTGCGGCTACGTTGAATACCGTATGCATTGCGGCAATTCCCATATAGCCTGTAGGCTGTGCCATAAATTCGCCAAATGAGGGGATTGTTTCTTTAAGTATAAGGGCGATTGGCAGGAAAATAAGAGTACCAAGGCAGTTGATTGCAACGTGGATAACCGATACTCTCTTAGCCTCTTTGTTTACGCCGATTGAGGAAATAAGAGCAGTTACGCAAGTACCGATATTAAAGCCCATAATCAGCGGCAATGCCATTTCATAGCTGATTGCATCGCCCCCTGTAAATGTCATAAGAATACCGATTGAAGCGGCTGAACTCTGGATAATACCTGTGAATAAAGCACCGATAAGAACGCCTAAAAGAGGATTATTGAAAATCAGGAGAAGCTCCTGGAACTCAGGATTATCTGCAATTTCCTCAACTGCTCCGCCCATTAAGTCCATACCTGTCATAAGAACGGCAAAGCCTACAAAAATGCGTCCGATGTCCTTTTTCTTTGCCTTTTTGCAGCCCATAATCATAAGAATACCGATAAGGGCAAGAAGGGGAGAGAAGGAGTCGGGTTTCAGCAGCTTTAACAAAAATCCGCCGATACCGCCGCTGCCGTCGCCGCCGTCAATGTCGTTAAGACAGAGCAGCCACGCTGTAAAGGTTGTACCGATATTTGCACCGAAGCTTACGGCAACTGTGTCGATAAGTGCCATAATGCCTGAGTTTACAAAGCCTACAGTCATAACTGTCATAGCAGATGAGGACTGAATTGCAATTGTAATTACAGTACCGAGAATAAGTGCCATAAAGGGATTGGCTGTCATTTTTTTCAGAGCAGCCTCCATTTTACCGCCTGCCAGTTTTTCAAGACCTGTAGACATTACGTTCATTCCGTAGAGGAAAAACGCAAGACCGCCAAGCATTGTAAACAGCTTGAAAATCAAGTCCTGAATCGTAATTCCGAAAATCATAGTATCGCCCATAAACTACACCTCATAAAAAATTACGGAAACAACAATGTTTCCGTAAGAAATTATATCACATATTCAGCCATTTCGCAAGTAAACCGAGGTAAATTTTACATAGATTTTACATACTGCTCCCCAACTGCTCCCCAATTAACCCTTACTGTCAAATAATTGACAATGAATCAGTCTACGCTGCGGATCTGGTCAACAAGTGTCTGTTTCTGGAGTCCCTGAATGGAAAGGAAAGCTGTAATCAATGCCGCAGCAAAGGCTGCTGCCACACAGCACCATACCGTAATCAGCGGAGTTGAGTAAGAAATAATACTTTCAAACTCTTCATCCAGCGTCATTAATGTCATAAATTTATCCATTGCAAATATAATGCCAACGCTTGCCAATGACGATACAATTCCCGAAGTCAGCACATATTGCAGACATTCCACAATAGTCATACCGTACATCTGCCCCTTTGTCATACCAACGCATTGCATAGCTGCAAGCTCACTTCTGCGGTTGAGTATGCCTGTGGAGATGATGTTCACCATATTTACAATTGAAATCAATGCAATCATAATGCTCACAAAAAGGATAATAATTTTTGCAAGTGCAAATGATGAAGAATTTTTGTAGTTCATATCAAACACATCAAGGTCAAGAGTAAGATAACGGTGATTTTTAATATAATTTACAGCGTCATAATATACATCCTTATTTACAAGAGTACATTCTATAGCAAAAATTGAATTATTTTTAAGAATTCCCCTTGTCTGTTCCAAATGAGTGCAAGTTCCCACAAGCTCTATGAAATGCATTTCACCGTCATCGCAATATGTTTTACTATCTTCACGAGGATAACGGCAATTTACTTTGAATGTCTGCGGAACTTTCTTAGTCATTCTGTAACCGATTATCTTGTTTCGGTCATTATCAGCGGTGATTTCAAAACATTTCTCTCGGCTTTCCATAGGAAGTGTTTTATATTCTGCTACTGAGATATTTTCCCAAATATTAAGTGTCAGCGGAATTTCATCAAGCTTTTGCAGTTTTTCAATTTTATCCCATTTTGCAGGGTTACTATGCTTTTCCTCAATTTCAAGCATAATAAATTCTCCCGATTCAGCAAGGTCATTGTAAGAAATCGGAGGCTTTCCGTTGAATAATTTGTTATATGCCGTTTCATTTAAATAGGAAATGTAAAAGTTTAAATTGTTTTTCTTATCATAGGATTTTGACTCGTTGGATTTGGACGTTGAATGATATCCGCTTACACCGTAATCGAAACAAACATTTTCGAAATATCCTGTGTTTTCCAACTCGTTTATAGTATTTCTGTAACCCTTTTCACCGAAAACCTTTTCTTCGGAAAGTATGGAAAAATCGAAATCAATTCCCTTTTCAAAGAGATATGAATCATATGTTTTGATAAAGCTGTCAATAGCATAGGAGCAATTTGAAAAAAGAATAATGGAAACAGTAAGAGATACAACTGTAATCCAGAAACGCTTTTTTGAACGGCGTGCATTTCTTGCTGCAAGCTTGCCCAGCCAGCCGAAAAATAAACCGTAAACAGAATGTTTCTTTACCTTTTTAACAGTATTGCTTCTGCTGGTAATAGCCTGCATTGGTGACATTTTAATAATTCTCATTCCTGTTGAATATGCACTGAGCCAAACCCAGAAATAGCCTGTAATCGCACTTATAACCATTAAAACAGGATTAATTGAAAATTTCACCAGTCTTTCAATATCTTCGGGAGTGAAAAATGCCTCTAAAAGCTCGCTGCTGAGAACAATTTTATACGCAATATACGCAACTAAATTTCCGCATAAAATACCAATGGGAATACCGATTAATGAAAGTATGGAACCCTCTGTATTGATGATTTTTACAACCTGTGAGGGAGTTGCACCAATTGATTGAAGTACGCCGAACTGACGTTCACGCTCCTTTGAGGAAATCTCAAAGGCGGTGTCAATTACAAGCCTCATTGCAAGTACGAGTATAATTACAAAGACGAAAAACAGGGAAAATATACTGGCTACTGTATACCACGCCATTACGCCTACAAAATCGTATATCATAAGCATTGAAGATTCGCAGTGCCTGAATATACATCCGTCAACCTCCGCCATTGCTATTGACGTTTTACTCTCTTTAAACACATTTTCGTCATCTGTAAGCAGTCCTGCTTTTTCAAAAGCGTTTTTCAGAACTACGTGTTCATCTTTAATGAATTTTTTCAGCATCAATTCTGCTGAATAAGTACCCTTTTGGGAATTTTCTTTAAGTACACAGCTTTCGATATTTTCGGCACTTGCAAGAATTTCGCCTTGCTCCTTTGTGACTGATTTCACAAGGAAATGATAGGGAGTCTTGTCATATTCAATATTGCGTTTTGAAGTGTAAATAGTGGAAAATCCCGTGAAAAGCATACTCATAAATGTGAGTGCCACAATGATACTGCATACAGTCAGTATGGAATGACGCTTCTGAGCAAAAATATACCGCTTAGCCAGCATTGTCTGAAATTTCATTGCTGTCCCTCCTTAGCCCTGATATGTAAGCGTATCGCTTATAATTTTACCGTCGGAGAGTGTGAGTATTCTGTCGCATTGCAGGGCGATATTTTCATCGTGAGTAATGACAATCATTGTCTGATTGAAATCTCTGTTTGATTTGCGGAGAAGTGATATAATTTCGCTGCTGTTTTTGCTGTCGAGATTTCCTGTAGGCTCATCTGCAAGGATAATTGACGGAGAGGTAAATAAAGCTCTGCCGATTGAAACACGCTGCTGCTGACCGCCTGAAAGCTGTGAGGGGAGATGATTTCTTCTTTCGCTGAGGTCGAGTAGAGAGAGCATTTCATTAATACGCTCTTTTTTGGGCTTTCTGCCGTCCATTATCATGGGAAGTGTGATATTCTCCTCTGCTGTGAGAACAGGGATAAGGTTATAGAACTGGTAGATAAGTCCAACCTGACGTCTGCGGAAAATCGCAAGATTTTTCTGATTTTGAGAATAAACGTCCTGACCGTCAAGCCACACCTTTCCCGATGTAGGGCGGTCAACTCCGCCGAGAATATGAAGAAGTGTTGATTTACCGCTTCCCGATGCACCAATAACAGCTACCATTTGTCCCTTTGGTACAGTAAACGATACGTTGTCAAGTGCCTTTACTTCATTTTCGCCTTTGCCGTAAGTTTTGCAAAGATTTTCTATTTTGAGAAATTCCATAATAATACCTCCGTGTAAAATTGTTTTTGTTATGAATATATTATAACATAAAAAATCCCCTTTGAAATGACAATTGTATTACAAAAATGTCACTTTCGGAAATTTTTAGAGATGCCCTTGAAATATTAAACTTGCAAATGTTCTTGTTACGTGATATAATTATTGATGTGTTCAGTAGAAATTTTTGAAAGGAGTTCCAAATGCAGAGAATTTTATTGATTGAGGACGATGAACAGCTTGCAAGAAATCTCATACGCTTTCTCAAAACGGAAATGTATGAAGTGTTTCACGCCACAGGTCAGACTGACGGATTACAGGAATTTGAACGACAGATATTCGACTGTGTTCTGCTTGATATTTCACTACAGGAGGGAAACGGCTTTGCAGTATGCTCCGCAATCCGCAAACGCTCCGATGTGCCGGTGATTTTTCTGACAGCCTCTGCCGATGAGGCTTGCACCGTGGCAGGATTTGAGCTGGGTGCAGATGATTATATAGGCAAGCCGTTCCGCCCCCGTGAACTCATTGCACGTATAAAAAATGCCATGCGTAAACAGCAGACGGCAACTCATCTTTTAAGTTGCGGAAATGTGGCAATTGATACCGTAAAAGGCATTGTTATGAAAAACGGTACGGAGCTTTTTCTTTCAGCTCTTGAATATAAACTGCTTCTTGTATTTTTCACGAATAAGGACAAGCTTTTGTCCCGTGACCGCCTTATTGACGAATTATGGTCAGTTTCGAGCGAATTTGTGTCTGATAATACCCTTAATGTGTATATGAAGCGGCTCCGTGAGAAAATCGAGGATGACCCGCAAAATCCCACCATAATCAAAACTGTACGAGGTCTTGGATATAAGGCGGTGGACGTATGATTTTCCGCAATCCCGATGTGCGTATTCAGACGATTATTAATACGGTTTTAACCCTTGCAGGCTTTATTTTCTGTCTGTTTCTCAATGTTTATGCCGCATTTGTTCTGCTGGGGATTTCCGCATTGATGCTGGGAATTAACCTTTGTTTTCAGCGGAAACATCTGCGGAATATTTCAAATCTCTGCGAGCGTGTTGAAGAAACGCTCCACGGTGTAGAAAATACGGTATTTCAGGAATTTCAGGAGGGTGAGCTTAGTATTCTTGCGTCGGAAATTCACAAAATGACCGTGCGGCTTCGTGAGCAGAATTCAAAGTTATCTCACGAACAGGAATTTATGAAAGAGGCTATGGAGGATATTTCCCACCAGCTGAGAACTCCGCTGACCTCTACAATGCTCATTGTGGAAATGATGCGTGATGCAGGGCTTTCTCAAAGAGAGCGAATGGAATATTTGCAGGAGCTGAACAGCCTGCTTGCAAGAATGAAATGGCTGATTGAAACAATGCTCACCATTTCACGACTTGATGCAGGGGCGGTAAATTTCCAGAAAACACAGGTTTCCTGCAAAAATCTCATTGATATGGCAATTGAGCCGATTTCAATTGCTATGGAATTAAAGGATATAGCCGTGGAGATTTCAATTGAGGAAAATCCCGAATTTTACGGGGATTTCCAGTACTGCACGGAAGCTGTTACAAATCTGCTGAAAAACTGTATGGAGCATACTCCGCAGGGCGGCAGAATTAAGGTTGAGGCGAGGGAAAACGGAATTTACACAGAAATTGTCATAACTGACAGCGGAAACGGCATTGACGAAAAGGATTTGCCTCATATTTTCGAGAGATTTTACCGTTCCTCGGAATTTGCCAAAAGCGGTTACGGCATAGGACTTTCCTTTGCACAAAAAATAATAGTGGCACAGAATGGCAGTCTGAGAGTACGAAATGCCGTTCCAAATGGTGCAGAGTTTGAAATCCGCCTTTATAAAACGGTGGTGTGATTTTTGGTAAAAAGCCATTAGCCGTTAGCCGTTAGCTTTTAGCTTTTAGCAATTAGCCGTTAGCCTTTAGCCGTTAGCCTTTAGCTTTTAGCCATTAGCCATTAGCTATGTGGACGGTTGATATTATTTGTAGGGACACAGCGTGCTGTGTCCGCAATTTCGGGACGAAAAATAAAGCGGCAGAATTCAATCTGCCGCTTTAAATATTACTTATTGTTTTTCATTGTCTTTTTAATAAGCTTACGCAGTCTGTCAGAGGTTTCTTCGGGGAATGTAGTCACAAATGTAAGTGCTTGATTATGTGCGTCCTCGTGACTCAATCGCAGAAAACGGCGGAAGAAAATATATGTTTCATTGAAATTTCTGAAAATATCCCTTACCGCTTCTTCACCCTCCTTGGTAAGTACAACGCTTATGGCATAATCCTCATAGACAAGTCCCGAAGCTGCAAGACAGCGGAGAGTTTTGCTGACGCTGGAACGTGAAACGCCTAAATGACGTGCAATATCCACGCTTTTCACTTCCTCGGATTCCGCAGAAAGCTCCTGTATGGCTGTGAGATATTTCACCTGTGCGGCACAATATTTCATATCATTCCCTCCTATTTGTCAGAGTCGATAAGATGCCAGTAGCCTTTCAGATAAACTGCTCCCGAAATTACCGTCAATGCGGTGGAAATCCAGATAAGAGCAGGTATTACATAACAGTCAACAGCTGTCACAATGCCCTGTGGTATGCCGAAATTGAAATCATAGCAGATACTGAGCCACAGCAGAGCCGCAATAATTGCCACCATAGTGAACGCAGTTTTCAGCTTTCCCCATATGCCTGCCGCAACGACAATACCGCTGTCAGCGGCAAGAAGTCGGAGTCCCGATACCATAAATTCTCTTGCACTTATGATAATCAGCGGAATTGCACCCATATGAATTGCGTCAAGCTCCACAAATACTGTGAGAGCCGACAGCACGAGGATTTTATCAGCAAGTGGGTCAAGGAATTTTCCGAAATTCGTTACAAGATTTCTCGCTCTTGCAATTTTCCCGTCAAGGGCATCAGTAATTGATGCCGCCGCAAAAATCACCAAGGCAATGAGATAATTAAAGGGCATATCCAGATATATGAACAGCAGGAAAAATGGAATGAGAATAACTCTCAAAAGGGTTAATTTATTTGGCAGATTCATTCAATCACTTCTCCTATCAGGTCATAATCAAGGGTATCTGTAATTTTGATTTTAACGTAATCGCCTATTTTAAGGGGTTTTTCCGAGGTGAAAAATACCTTGCCGTCAATGTCGGGAGCGTCAAGGGCAGTTCGTCCGAAGAAACATTCGCCGAATCTGTCGTAACCCTCAACTACGGCTTCAAGTTCGGAATCCATAAGCTTTTTATTGTTGTCATAGCTTCTTTCAAGCTGCTGTTCCATAATAATATCAGCACGGTGAGCCGCAACATCTTCGTCAATCTGATTTTCAAATGCTGCCGCCTTTGTACCCTCCTCGGGGGAGTATGGGAAACAGCCAAGGCGGTCAAATCCAACACGGTCAACGAATTCCGCAAGGGCGTTGAACTGCTCCTCACTTTCGTCGGGGAAACCTGTTATAAGAGTTGTGCGGAGGATAACATTTGGAATTTTACTGCGGATTTTCGCAAAAAGTGCCTCCAGTTTTTCCTCATCGCCCCACCTGTTCATAGCGGAAAGGATTTTTCCGTCACAATGCTGAATTGGAATTTCCAGATACTTCACAAGTTTTTCTTCTTCGGCTATTGTATCCAGTAACTCGTTAGTTATACGCTCAGGGTAGCAATAAAGGGTACGAATCCACTTCAAGCCCTCGATTTTGCAAAGTTCTTTCAAAAGCTGTGGAAGTCTTGATTCGCCGTATAAATCCTCGCCGTAACGTGATGTATCCTGTGCAATAAGCACAAGTTCCGTTATGCCGTTTTCAGCAAGCTTTTTAGCCTCCGCAAGTACATCTTCCATGGGAACACTTCTGTATTTTCCACGAATCATAGGGATTGCACAGTATGTACAGCAGTTTGAGCAGCCCTCGGCAATTTTCAGATATGTGAAGAATGGCAGAGTAGAAATAATTCTGTCCCCTGTCATTTCAGCGTCAAGCTTTGAGCCGAATTTTACAACTCTTTCACCCAGCATAACCTCATCAAGAATATCAACAATATCCTTGTTGTTGCCTATTCCGATAACTGCATCGGCTTCGGGGAAAAGTTCAGCGGCTTCCTCCCTGTAACGCTCGGAAAGACAGCCTGTGATAACGATTTTTTTAAGTGTACCGTCAGCCTTTAATGCCGCCAGTTCCAGTATAGTTTCGATAGCCTCCTCTTTTGCCGCCTTTATAAAGCCGCAGGTGTTGACTACCGCAATATCAGCCAATCCGGGTTCGGTTACAAGTTCGTAACCCTTTTGTTTCAGTTTATAGAGCATTCTTTCGGAATCCACAAGATTCTTTGAGCAGCCCAATGAAACCATTCCAACTTTTATTGCCATGGCTCTGCACCTCTCGTTCATTCAAAATATTCCGCAATTCCACGATTTATTTCATCGTAGCTGTATCCGTATCGGACAAGGGAATTTTTCACCTTTTCCACGGAATTTTTATCTGTAATATCCGCAAGATAACGGCTGTATTTTCCTCGCAGAAGTTCCGAGAGATTTTCCCCGAAAGCTTCATTGTACTGCTCCAATGCAGTTTCAACCGTTTCTTCCGTCAAACCTTTCTGCATCATTTCACGCTTTGCACGGTGAAATCCGTATTTTTTTGATTCCACAAGCTTACGTGCAAGCTTTTCACCGTACCGTTCATCATTGATTATACCTGCCTTTGCAAGCTTTTTCACAACTTCAAGGCACAAACTCTCCTTTTTATAGGTTTCAAGGAGTTTTTCATACATCTCAACAGCTGAATAATCCCTGTAATCAAGGCGATACAGGGCATATTCATAGGCACGGCGGAAATTTGACGCATAGACGATTTTTTTAAGTTCATCAGGCTCAATCTCGCAGTCACGGCAGATTCCGAAATCCGTCAGAATGTCGATGTGGAGATAGAGCCTTTTTTTATTGTCAAATTCAACCTCAAAGGTTTTCCCTTTGCAGTGGTCAAGGGCTGTGACTTTCATCAGTCAGCAGGTGTGAATTCATCAAATTCGTCGTCAATTGAATCGAGGATTTTCATTTCCTCGTCGTCCTCGTTAGCGGCTGCCTTTACAACCTCTGCAATTGCGGCTGCGGCTGTATTCTTGGAATTTTTCTTCTTGTCCTTATCCATAAGTTCGTCCTTGCGTGCAAGAATCTGCTCCTCAATTTCAGCCATAAGTTCGGGGTCTGTTTTAAGGAGTTCCTTGACGTTATCACGTCCCTGTCCAAGCTTTCTGTCGCCGTAGCTGAACCATGAACCGCCTTTTTTGATGATTTCAAGTTCTGTAGCAATATCAAGAACTTCGCCTGTACGGGAAATTCCCTCACCGTACATCATATCAAATTCAGCCTCTTTAAATGGAGGAGCAACCTTATTTTTAACTACCTTACATCTTGTGCTTGCACCGATTATCTGACCGCCCTCCTTGATAACTTCACCCTTGCGGACTTCGATACGGACGGAGGCATAGAACTTCAATGCACGGCCGCCGGGGGTAGTTTCGGGATTTCCGTACATAACACCGATTTTCTCACGAATCTGGTTAATGAAAATGGCAACGCAGTTTGACTTTGAAATAGCGGCTGTAAGCTTTCTCATAGCCTGTGACATAAGTCTTGCCAGCTGACCTACGTGGAGGTCACCCATTTCGCCGTCAATTTCAGCACGGGTAGTCATAGCTGCAATTGAGTCGAGAACGATAACATCAATTGCACCTGAACGGATAAGAGCCTCTGCAATTTCAAGTGCCTGCTCACCGCTGTCGGGCTGTGATACAAGGAGATTGTCGATATTTACGCCGAGAGCCTTTGCATAATTGGGGTCAAGAGCGTGTTCAACGTCAATGAATGCAACTTCGCCGTCAAGCTTCTGTGCCTGTGCGATAACGGAAAGGGCAACGGTAGTTTTACCTGAACTTTCAGGTCCGTAGATTTCCACAATACGTCCTCTCGGCACACCGCCTATACCGAGTGCCATATCAAGAGTCATTGAGCCTGTGGGAATTGCGTCCACGTTAAGCACTTTTGTTTCGCCAAGACGCATAACTGCACCTGCACCGTATCTCTTTTCAAGCTGTTTGAGGGCGCTTGCAAGAGCCTCTTTTTTATCTTCCTTTGCAGCTACTTTTACAACTGCGGGTTTTGTTTTAAGTTCCTTTTTTGCCATATTATACCTCCGTTTTCTTTGCGGTGACTGTGCGGATTATACCGCCGCCGTCACGGCTGAATTTTATATCGGTGAATTTGTTTTCTATCATTATTTTTTCTATATCTTTTTCCTGTCCCATACCGAATTCATAGCAGAGATAACCGCCTGTTTTAAGGGATTTTCTCCATATGGGAGTCATTGCACGGTAGAAGTCAAGACCGTCATTTCCGCCGAAAAGAGCAGTTTCGGGTTCTTTCTGCACTTCAACCTGCAATTCGTCCATATCCTGTGCTGTGAGGTATGGGGGATTGCTTGCGATTATGTCAAGCTCTGTGAGATTTTCTGCTGTTGCTGCGGAAAGCACATCGCCGTGAATTACAGTAATATCGGCTTTATTCAGTTCCACATTTTCTTTGAGATAGGCAAGTGCCTTTTCCGAAAGTTCCACGGCATACACATCAGCCGAGGGGAGTTCGCTTTTCAATGCAAGGGCAATACATCCGCTGCCGCTGCATAAATCGGCTATTTTCGGGGAAGTCATACCGCTTTTTTCCGCAATTTTCAGTATATCCTCAATGAGAGTTTCCGTGTCGGGACGGGGTATCAGCACACCCTCACCCACTTTTATGGGAAGTCCCCAGAATTCCCATTCACCTAAAATATACTGCAAGGGAATTCCGCTTATACGTTTGTCAACCATTTCAAGAATAGCCGCCTCTTTGTCTGCGTCCACCGTCATAAAGGGCAGCATCATAGGCAGTTTATCTTTCAGCACATCTTGAAAAATGCACATGGTATCAAAATCGCTGTCGGGAATATCTGCGGATTCCATAAGGGCTGTGCAATGCCTGTACAAATCCTGCCTTACCATACATCCTCCGATTTATCCTGCGGAATACATGGAGTCATTGCGGCAATTGCAATTTCTATCATACTGTCATCAGGCTCACGGGTTGTAATTCTCTGCATTGCAAGTCCCGGAGCTGAAAGAATTTTTGTGAAAAGGTTGTCGTGATTTCCTGCAATGCGGATACACTCATAAGAAATGCCAACCACAAGGGGAAGTGTAGCAAGGCTTAAAAGTGAACGCTGCCACCAGATAAGTCCCTTGGGAACAAAGCACATCACGAATATTCCGATAATGAGGACGATGAAAATGAAACTTGTGCCGCAGCGTTTGTGGAAACGTGATTGCTTGCGGACATTTTCAACTGTAAGGGGCAATTCAGCTTCGTGGCAGGCAATAGTCTTATGCTCTGCACCGTGATACATATACTGTCTTTTTATGTCGTTCATAAGGCTTACCGCCCACATATAGAGGACAAACAGGGCAATTTTTACCACGCCCTCTGCAACTGAACGGAGAATACCCGAATTTTCGATATTTGGGATAAGTCCAACGAGGAATTTCGGCATAAAGAAGAAAAGTCCCATAGCAATTGCGATACCGATAACAGTACCGATTACCATAACAATATCGAAAGCCTCAGAGGACAGCTTTTCATCGTCACCCTCAACTTCTTTGCCTGCTTTTTTAGCGGCTTTTCTTGCTTCCTCAGCCTTTTCGTCCTCGGTCATCTGCTTTTCAGCTGATTTCATTGTGTACTTGTAACCCTTTTTGAGGGAGCTTACAAAGTTGAAACAGCCACGGATAAAGGGGGTTTTTCTGTACCACGGGGCATTTTTGCCGTTATTTTCGTCCCATACCTCCAAATCAATTGTACCGTCGGGAAGTCGGCAAGCCATTGCACCCTTTTCGGGGCCAAGCATCATAATTCCCTCAATGAGTGCCTGCCCTCCGATTTTGGATTTGAATTTTTCACCGCTTGGTGAAGTATTGTTTTTACTCATTTTTTTGCTCCTATTTTTAAGCCGTTAGCTATTAGCCTTTAGCCATTAGCCATTAAAAGCCGTTAGCTATTAGCCTTTAGCTATTAGTCTTTAGCCATTAGCTTTATACCATAATTTTTGTATGGGAGGATATTATCCGCCCGCAATTTTGGAACGAAATTCAGTTTTTTGTCAATCTCCACAATAGCTATAGGCTAATGGCTCAGGATTTTGCCGGCAATGTTATTGTTACCTTAGTTCCTTTGCCCTCGCCTGCACTGTAGATTTCCAGTTTTCCGCCGTGCATTGCTATAATTTCATCGGCAACCGCAAGTCCTATTCCCGAACCACGTCTTGTATGATTTGCCTTGTAGAACTTCGTCTTGACCTTTGCCAAATCGGTTTCCTTAATTCCGCAGCCCGTATCCTTTACGGAAACCCGCACTCTGCCGTCCTTTACATCGGCTTTTATAGTGACAGTATCTCCCGAATTTGAATATTTCAGGGCATTGTCAATAACATTGATAAACACCTGTCGTATGCGGTTTTTATCGCCGTATACAATGGGGAGCATTTCAGGCTCGTCATATATAATTTCAATCTGCTCACGTCTTGCCTTGTCGGAGTACATCAGCACAGCGTCGCCAAGTTCCGCAAGAATGTCCATATTGCTGTTCTGCAAAGTGAAGTGACCATTCTGCATACGTGAGAAGTCGAGGAGTTCCTCAACCATTTGCTGTAATCGCTCTGTTTCATTAACGATAACGCCTACGCCTTTTTTCATTGTATCGGGATTTTCACCGCCGTCAACCATAAGAGTTTCCGCCCAGCCTTTTATAGCTGTAAGAGGAGTTCTCAATTCGTGGGAAACCGATGAAATAAACTCGTTTTTCATCGCCTCAGCCGAGGATAATTCGTCCGCCATATGGTTGATTGAGGAGCATAATTCTCCGATTTCATCATCGGTATTGCTCTGAATTCGCACGGAGAAATCGCCCATAGCGAATTTACGTGTAATTCCGCTTATCTGCCGTATGGGTTTAACGATAGAACCAGCGAAATAAAGTCCCGTAACAACGATAATGAGAATGATTATGGAGCAAATAGCCGTTACGAAAATAATATACCCTTTGATTGTATTGTCAATTTCCGTCAGAGATGTCACCATTCGCACCGAACTGTATTCGCCGTTGAAAGAGGAAAGGGGAACTGATACCGCAAGAACCTTTTCGCCCTCAGAGGAAAGCCTGCCGATATAACTACCCTCGCCCAGTTCCATAGCGTCCTCATAGTCGGGCATTACATAGTCCTCATCGGGAGAAAATCCCGAAGAAGTCAGCACAACTCGTCCCTTTGAGTTAATCGCCATAAGCTCGATTTTATCCTTTTCGTTAAAAGTTTCAAGCATATTGCGGACTTCGGCGGAAAAGTTGGCGGAACTGTCCTGTGAATGGATACTCAGCACGCTTGTTACCGCATTTATCTTTGATACAAGATACTGTTTTGCGGAACTGTAATAATAGCTTTGAATGGCATAAATTACAACAAGTTCAATAACAATCAGCGCAAGAATAATAACTCCGAGGTTGTTGACAATCCAACGCTTTGTAATACTTTTTCTTGCCATTACTGAACGTCATTCCACTTATAGCCGTAACCCCAGATAGTAATGATATACTTAGGGCTTGAGGGTTCTTCTTCAATTTTCATACGAATTCTTCTTATATTTACGTCAACGATTTTATCATCGCCGTAATAGCTTTCGCCCCAGATGTGATTGAGAATACTTGCACGGTCAAGGGCAGTATTCTTGTTATTCATAAAGTATTCAAGTATCTGATATTCAACCTGTGTAAGCTCAATAGGCTCGCCGTTTTTCGTAACTGTACGGCTTTTCAGATTAAGCACGAAAGGACCGCTTTCAATAAGGCTCTGCTTTTCATTCTTGATAAAGCTCATACATACACGGCGGTAAATAGCGTCAACTCTTGCTGTAAGCTCCGAGGGAGAAAAGGGCTTTGTGATGTAGTCGTCAGCACCAATCATAAGACCGCTTACCTTGTCCATTTCCTGAGTTCTTGCTGTGAGCATAATAATACCGATAGTGGAGCTTTTTTCTCTGATTTTCTTGCATACGGTGAAGCCGTCAATTCCGGGCATCATAATATCAAGAAGAACAATGTCAAAATTGCCGTGTTCCTGTTCAAATGTTTTAAGTGCCGCCTCGCCGCAGTTTACATCTACAACGTCATAGCCTGCACGTTTGAGGTTGATGACAACAAATTCTCTTATGGTGTCCTCGTCCTCGCAAATCAAAATACGTTTCATAAATTTTCCCCCTTTTGGGAACTTCTAAAAATCTCCCTCACGGCTTGAATCCTGCTCGTGTTCGGTTTTTAGAGAACCCCTTAGTTGAACTTAAATCCTATAGCCGCCTCTGCCTCGTTAATTGACAGAGATGTGTTTTTGTCGTTTTGCGGAAGCTGTGCCAGATATGCGGAATCACCCTTTGTGCGTAAAAGGAGATAGTTTGATGCCATTCTGTCCTCCCGTGAGGCAATATCCTCTGCACAGTAAATTCTCATAAGCTCTGTGCCGATTTCATTATTTTCATAGGCACAGATTACAAGTTCATCATTAATTGCGTCACGTTTAAGCGTGACCTTGTTATGCCATTTCGCAGGGAACAGGAAAATATATCCGTCACCTACGCTGTAATACGACTCATATTTAAGACGTGTCTTGCCGTCCTTGCCCACAGAAAGCCAGTCAGTAAGCCACATAAGCTCACCTTCGGGAGCGTTGCTGTAGCCTGCCGCCACTCTCTGAACGGGAATTTCAAGAGTTCCGTCGCCGTCAATATCAAAGGAGCGACAGCCCAGCGGACGCTGAGTTACCGCCGATTGTGCAGGGTTAGCAAAGGCTTTTTGCAGCCCTTTGTCGTCCATATATACAATGTCAGTTTGAATAAGTCCGTTTCCCGAAACAGCGTCAATATACAGGGCAGTTTCGCCGCTTTCAAGGCTGCCGTAATTAACAGCGTCAAATTCAGTAAATCCGCCGCTTAAATCCTCGCTGTAGGTGTGGTAAATTCCGTCAGCGTCAAGCTTGTATGCCACCGCTGCCGCAGGAGAATCATTTGTCGTGCCTTTCAGCAGTAAAAATTCCTTTTCGCCGTCATTGTCCAAGTCAGTTACATCAATGAATGAATATGACTTTGCAAAGGTATTTTCAAGAACTCCGTTGCTGTAGCTGTAAATTGCCACGGACTTTTCTGAACGGTTAATAAGACTGCTGCCGATGATTAAATTCACTCGGTCATTTTCACCAAGCTGTGAAATCATAACACGCTCAATTTCCGAACCCTCCGCAGGGGTATCGTAAACAGACCGCCATTTTCCGTCATCTCCGCTGTCAAGAACATTTATTCTCAGAGTATTTTCAGGGGCGGCAAGACCTGTTTTTTCATAGAAAACCACAGCTTCATTTCCGCCGTCACCGTCAATATCCTCCACGATAAAGGCTGACAGATATTTTCCTGCCTTTGGGTATTTCAGACTTATAGAATCACCTGTGGCATTTGTAAGGGCGGTATAAATCTTCTCCTGTTCAATGCTGAGTTTCGGCGGAGCAAGGAGATTATCAATGCTCGTGCCGAATGTACAGCCTGTGAGAGTTACCGCCATAACCGCAGATGCGGTCAGGATTTTTTTTAGCTTAATCATTTTTTCTGTCAGCAATCTTTATATATTCATGCTCTTTTGCAATAGCCTTATATGCAGGGCGGATTATACGGTTTCCTGTAAGTACTTCCTCCATACGGTGTGCAGACCAGCCAGCCATTCTTGCAACTGCAAAGAGAGGTGTGAATAAGTCTTCGGGAATTCCAAGCATACGGTAAACAAGTCCCGAATACATATCAACATTTGCACACATTGTCTTTCCGCTGCCCTTGATTTCCTTGAAAATTTCGGGAGTAAGACGCTCAATTGTTTCAAGAAGCTTGAATTCAGCCTCAATTTCTCTGCCACGTGCAAGCTCAAAAGCTTTCTTTTTGAGGATAACTGCACGGGGGTCGGAAATTGTGTAAACAGCGTGGCCCATACCATAGATAAGTCCCGAATTATCGTTGGTTTCTTTTCTGATAGTACGACGCATATAGTCAGCTACTTCGCCCTCGTCCTCCCAGTTTTTGATATTAGCCTTGAAGTTGTCGAGCATATTGATAACCTGAATGTTAGCACCGCCGTGACGTGGACCTTTGAGGGAGCATATTGCACCTGAATATGCGGAATATGGGTCAGTTCCCGATGATGTAAGCACACGGCAGGTAAATGTGGAGTTATTGCCGCCGCCGTGTTCAGCCTGTAACATAAGCAGGCGGTCGAGAAGCTGTGCTTCTTCCTCTGTATATTCTCTGTCGGGGCGGAGAAGTGAGAGGATTGTCTGTGCTGTATTTTCCTCGTATCTGACAGGGTGCATAATCATACTCTGATTGTCGAATACACGACGTTTTACCTGATATGCCGCAGTCATAATAACGGGGAGCTTTGCAATAAGGCTTACAGCTGTTTTCATTTCATTTTCAAGGGATTTCACTTCGCAGTCCTCGTCATAGGAATAAAGGGCAAGAACTGAACGTGAAAGCTTGTTCATAATATTTTTTGAAGGTGCTTTGAGAATCATATCTTCAACAAAGCCGTTGGGTAAATCTCTGGAAATCGCAAGGAGAGTTGTGAAGTCCTTTAATTCATTTTCATCGGGAAGTCTGCCGAAAAGAAGAAGATAAACAGTTTCTTCAAAGCCGTAGCGGTTTTCTTCCTCAACATTGTTTACAAGGTCGTTTATATTGTAGCCACGGTAGATAAGCTGTCCGGGGATAGCTTCAACTTCGCCCTCGTTGAGGACATAGCCGTGTACGTTGCAAATCTTTGTAATACCTGCAACTACGCCTGTTCCGTCGCTTTTACGCAGACCTCTTTTAACGTGATACTTCTGATAGAGTGCAGGGTCGATAATGGTATTATCAATCAGTTCCTTGCATAAATTTTTAATATTGGATTTCTTGTCTGAAATTTTCAATATAATCACTCCTTAAAAAACTTTCCATACTTATTATACATCATTTAAAATGGTGTGTCAATCGTATTTCCGTGATGAATGTGAAAGTTGTGTGATAATAGGGTGAAATCGCAACAGAGAGGACTTGCCTATGAAAAGAGTTATAGCCTATGTGATGTTTCTTGTATCCGCCGCAGTCATACCTGCTATACCTGCCATATCCGCCAAATCGGAGAATTCTCCGCCCAAAGCGGAAACCCTTTCGCAGGAGGAAAAAGCTTCGGAATTGACAGAAACTGCTGAAACTGCCGAAACTGCCGAAAATACCGCCGTTTCATATGAGCCGTATCGTGTGCTGAATTGCTCCACAGGGGAAATTCAGGAGGTCAGCGTAAGGGATTATGTAATTGGTGCGGTGGCGGCTGAAATGCCTGCAAGCTTTGCAGAGGAGGCGTTGAAAGCACAGGCGGTTGCCGCCCATACATATGCGGAGCGACAGCGGAATTTGCAGAAAAAATATCCCGATAAAGCATTGGGAAACGCTGATTTTTCAGATGACCCGAATAAATATCAGGGATTTTACACCGATGAAAAAATCCGCTATTATTTCGGGGATAACTACGATGTACACTATAATAAGATAGCAGAGGCAGTTGACGAAGTTCTGCCGTATATAATGATGTACGAGGATGAACCGATTATAGCCGCCTTTCACTCTATGTCATCGGGAAAGACGGAAAGTGCGGAAAATATGTGGGGTACGGCAGTTGATTATCTTGTGCCTGTGAACAGCAAATCCGACAAGGACGCTCCCGATTATGCCGACGAATGTGAAATATCGGCAGAATTTGTCAGAGCAAGGCTTGAAAAGGTGATTGAGGGTATTCAGTTGGGGGATAATCCCGAAAACTGGATTAAAACAGGTGAGAAATCGCCCTCGGGAACGGTTTTAGAGGTGACAGTTGGCAACAAAAAGGTGACGGGCAATGATATTCGGCAGGCATTCGGACTGCGTTCAGCTGATTTTTCCGTGGAATTTGACGGAGAAAATTTCATCTTCCGCACCTGCGGCTATGGTCACGGTGTCGGTATGTCGCAGTATGGGGCGAATTATATGGCGGAAAAGGGCAGTAAATGGCAGGAAATCCTCGAACATTACTATTGTGATGTGGAGATTTTTAAAGTTGATGTTAACCGTTAGCCTTTCGGCAATGCGTAATGCGTAATTATTATAAAAGCTTTTAGCTGTTAGCCGTTAGCCTTTAGCTTTTTTGTATGCTGATTACAAATAATAACAGTTCACATAAGAAAAGGCGGCAATCGTTAAGACTGCCGCCCACATAATTACGCATTACGCATTGAAGTAATTTCTACCGTCCAAAAAAGCTAATAGCTAATGGCTTTAGAGATGCCCATAAATTTCGTACCGAAATTGCGGGCGGATAATATCCGCCCCTACAGAGAATTATGGTTTCTGATGAAATTACCGCACCCATTGGCTAACGGCTTGCAACCTAATTACGCATTAAAAAAGGACGGCAGTTGTAAAAAATGCCGTCCATAAATTCTTAATTTAATTACACATTGACAAAAGCGTCCACTTTCTAACCTCTTACCTCTAACTTCTAATAGGGTAGCTTGAACTTCGACACTTTCCATTTTCCGTCGTTCTCTTTAACGATGATGAACTCCTGTTCTTCTGTGTAAGCCTCGCCGCCATACTCTGTTTCGTCGTATTTATCCAGTACCTTAAAGCGGATTTCGCCCTCATCTCTGCCTGTGATTTCCACAACTTCTGAGTCAACATAAAAAATATTAGTGCCTCTGTTGCCGTTAAGACTGTAAACTCTGCCGTCTTTTTGCTTGAACAATTCATCAATATCATCGTCGTAATCCTCGCTGAAAACCTCACGGAATTCCGCTTTTACATCGTCAATGGAATTAATTCCCTGTTCAGTAACGAGGTAATATTGCCAATCGTATTCGTTAGTGATATATTCCGATGCATCAATGGAATATGGCGTACCTAAAGAAAATTTCTGTTCAACTTCACAAGCCTTATCAAAAAACAGCTGTGCCGCCTCTAAAACTTTTTCGTCAAGTTCTTCCTCAAAGGCAGGTATATCCTCGGGCATGGTAAATTCCTCTGTGGCGGTTTCAGTTGTGACTTCCGTTTTTTCTGCAGCGGTTGTTGATGTTTCCTCCGATTTTTTCTCGGTTGATGCAGTAGTTTCCTCTGCTGATTTTGTTTCCGTTGTCACAGCAGAAACGCTTTCGGAGAAGCTGTTTTCCTTATCCTCTTTTTTATCACAGGCGGTAAGCAGCATAAGCAATGCCGCACCGATTGCCCAGTATTTCTTCATTAATAATCCTCCTCATCATCAAGCACAAAGTCAATTGTTCCCTCGCTTACATTTACAGCCGCACAAAGTACCTGTACCGTATCGCCCAATTCATAGGAAACACCGCTGAATTTCTCCGTAAGTGCCACAGGTTCGCTGTAATCGTATTCGCCCTCGGGAAGTGTACGGATGTGGACAAGTCCCTCCACGGAATTTTCAAGCATAACGTAAAATCCGAATTCCGTCACGCTTGAAATCTTCGCCGTAAAGCTTTCGCCGATGTGCTGTTTCATATATTCAGCCTTGTAAATATCTTCGCAATCCCTTTCAACAGATACCGCACGAACCTCCGTTGATGACGCTCTTTCGGCGGCATTTACAGCAAATCCGCTGTATCTCTTATTGAGCCATTTTTCATCATAGCCTGCAAGAACATCAGTTATAATACGGTGAATTGCCAAGTCGGAATATCGTCTTATAGGCGATGTAAAATGTGCGTAATCATCTAAAACAAGTCCGAAATGTCCCAGCGGTTCTTCTGAATATTTCGCCTTTGCCATTGAACGGAGAACCATCATATTGACTGCTTCGTACTTGTCAGTTCCTCTTGCATTTTCAAGAATTGCCGCCGCATGAGCAGGCTTGAACTCCTGAAAATGGGGATAATCCACATTTATTTTTGTCAGCATTTCGCAAAGTGACGCTGTTTTCTCCTCGGGTGGAGCTTCGTGAATACGATACACAAAGGGGATTTTCTTGTCACGGGCAAGCCTTGCTGCCGCCTCGTTGGCACAGAGCATAAATTCCTCGATAATTCGCTCTGATTTGCCCCTTTCACGGGGTATAACATCACAGCAGATTCCTCGCTCGTTGATTATAAGCTTGCTTTCAACTGTTTCAAGTTCGGGAGCGTGACGCTGTTTTTTACGCTCTATGAGAATATCCGCCAGCCTGTCAATAAGCTGGATTTCCTTTTCAACACAGGCATATTTTGCCTTTATATCGTCATTTGCGTTGCCTGCAAGTATTTCGTTTATCTCCGCATAAACACCCTTTACCCTTGAACGGATAACCGATTTTCCAAAGGCATATTTCAGCATTTCGCCGTCCTCGCCCAATTCCATAAAGGCTGAAAGTGCCAGTCTGTCCTCATCGGGATTGAGTGAACAAATGCCGTTGGAAAGCTCCTTTGGCAGCATTGGTATAACCTTATCCGCATAGTAAACGCTTGTACCACGACTCATAGCCTCTTTATCAAGTCCGCTGTTGCCCTTGACATAGTGGGAAACATCGGCAATGTGAACGCCTAAAAGCCAGCCCTTTTCCGTTTTTTCAACGGAAATTGCGTCGTCAAGGTCTTTTGACTCGCTGCTGTCAATGGTGAAAATCGCCATATGACGCAAATCTTCACGATTGTTGAAGCTGTATTCCTGAACTCCCGCATCTGAAATTTTACGTGCTTCTTTCTGCACTTCATCGGGGAAAACCGTATTCACACCGCTGGCAACAATTACGGATTCCGCACAAGCCGCAGCACAATCGGAGCTGCCGAAAACAGAAACGATTTTCACCTTATGCTCGGAATGTCGTCTGCCACGATAGACGATTTCAGCCATAACCTTATCGCCCTCGGCATATTCCACACTTTCGCCCCTTGAAATAATCATATTATTTCGTGAAGCCGTATCGGGAATAAAACAAAGTCCGCCGTCAGCGTATTCAATAACTCCTGTAAGAGTTCCGCTGCCTATGCTTAAAATGTCAATGACCTCGCCCTCGGGTTCTCCTGAACGTGAGGGAATATCCGTTATAAGTACACGGTCATGAGGCATTGCACCCATCATACATTTTCCGGGGATAAAATATTCCGTGCCGTCCTCTGTGACAGCAAAACCGAATGTGCGGCTAAGACGTGTAACCTCCGCCGCCTTAAATCCCATACGTGAACAGAGAGCGACTTTCATTCCCTTTCGCACGGTAACAATGCCATCTGTGCGAAGTTCCCCGAAAGCCTGCACAAAATTATCCCTGCCCGATTTCTTTGTACGGCATTTTGTTTCAAGCTCGTTGAGGGGAATAAGCCTTTTCCCTGTGCTGAGATATGTCACTATTTTATTCTTGTAACTTTCGACGGTTACGTTATCTTTTGAATGTTTTTTATTTTTTTCTGCCATTTTTTACTCCTTTTATCGGAATTACCAAAAAAGCCCCATGACCTTAGTCACGGGGCAATTCATTACTTAGTAAAAATCGGAATGATATTTACAGCAAGTGTGATTACGAAAAGGATAATACCTGCTGTTCTTGTCATTCTTCCGAGAACAGCTTCACGGCTTCTGCTCTCATTTCTTCCATAGAATGAATCTGAACTTGCACCTGTAAGGGCGTTTGTCATACTGTCGCCCGACTTATTTTCCTGCATAAGGCAGAGAACAATGATAGCAATACAAGCAATGAGGAGAACTGCTCCTCCGATGATTTCCAGTAATTCCATAATATACCTCCGTATAATTTTCGTATTTGTCAGCAATTGAAAAATTGCACTTTTTTTAATCAGTATTACAATTATAACATAATTGAAAGGTTTTTGCAAGGGTTTTCCCGAAAAATCCGCAAAAAATTTTCAACACATTTTTGTGCATATGTTACAACTTTCGTGAATATAATAGAGGGAAAGACTCAGGCACAGGAGGAAAATCGTATGAAAGAAAAAAACATATCATTACAGCCGAAAACTAACCATTCCATTATAATGGAAAACCGCAGGACTATGAATATTTCAGGAATTACCGATGTTGACAGCTTCGACGAAAAAACAATCGTCCTATTTACACAGCTGGGGGAGCTGACAATTAAGGGCAGGGAACTTCACATCGACTCAATGAGCGTAGAAACTGGAGATATGGTGATTACAGGGGATATATGGTCAGCGGTTTACGGTGACCGTGATAGGAAAAAGCCTGTTTCAGCCATTGGGAGGCTGTTCAGATGAACGTCCCCGAAACCTTTTTCACCATAAGCGAGGAACTTCGGCTGTTTTTCCTTTCCTGCATTGCAGGGGGAATTTTCGGGATTTACTACGACATTTTCAGAACTCTCCGCATTATAATTCCCCACCACAGCTTTTTTGTATTCCTTGAGGACGCTGTTTTCCTCGGAACTTACGCTGTTTTTCTCTCGGCATTCGCTTCGGCGGAGGCTCGTGGGGAACTTCGTGCATATTATGCTTTTGGCGGTATACTGGGATTTATCCTGTATTATTTCACCGTGGGAAAATTCGTTGTACGGCTTATGGAGAGGATTGTTCAGCTGTTGAAATCCCTGTTCAACATCATTGTTAAACCTGCTAAATTCATTATGGTTAAATTTGTAGGAATTAACAAAAACTCTGTTAAATCAAATAAAAATGCTCTACACCTATTGCAAAAGAACAGTAAAATATAGTATAATAATATAAGTATATTGAAAAAGAAAGAGCGTGACAAAATTGGCTTCATCAAAAAATAAAAAAACTAAGAAGCAAGCTAAAAATAAAGGACTATTCAACAGTATGCTGTTCAAGCTCCTTGCAGGAGCTGTTATAATCGGCTGTGCGGTGCTGTTTGTTACAACTGAAACCGATTGTATCAATAAGGAAGCGGAACTTGCGGCTTTACAGGCACAGATTGACGCTTACAACATTGAAAATGCCGAATTACAGCGTACTCTCAGCAGCGATGACCTTTCTGCATATATGGAACGCATTGCTTTAGAAGAAAAGGATTATGCTTATCCCGATGAGCGAAGATTCTATGACACATCAAGAGATTGACATAAGGGAACCCCTAAAAACCTACCTCACGGTGAACTTTCTATGACAAACATCATTTACTGCGTTGCCAAACCTTGCAATACAGCAAGTATTACTGCGGTTTGCCGCCTTGTAACTGATATTTGTCATGTACGAAATTTCACTCGTGTTTCGGTTTTTAGAGAACCCCGGAAAATCGACATAAAGAACAAAGGATATTATAATTAAGGAGTTAAAAATACATATGCAGCTTGAAATCGGAAAAATCTACACAGGCAAAGTAAAGGGAATTGCACAGTACGGTGCTTTCGTTGACATTGACGGAGGCGGCACAGGTATGGTGCATATTTCCGAAGTATCCAGCACTTTTGTAAATGCTATCCGTGACCACCTCACAGAGGGACAGGAAGTCAGAGTCAAGGTTATCGGCATTAACGAGCAGGGCAAGGTAAGCCTTTCAATTAAAAAGGCTGAAGCGGCACAGGAGGACGGCGAAAATCAGGAAAAGAAGCCTTTCAAGAAAGACCGCAGACCTAAGCCAAATGTTTATGAACCCAAGAAGTCCATTCCCCAGTCGGAAATGACATTCGACGATATGCTTGCACACTTCAAGCAGTCAAGTGAGGAGCGAATCAGCGACCTCAAACGCAGTACCGACAGAAAGAACGGCACAAGAAGAAAGTAAATTTTACGGCGGCAGTTTGGTTTAATGCGTAATTATTTAAAACTGTTAGCTTTTTGGAAACGGCAGATTAATTAAACATTATGAATAATAAACGGCAGATTTATTTCTGCCGTTTTTTTGTGAATATATTAGGGGCATCTCTAAAAACCCCTTTTGAGAAAAAACAGCTATGCACGACATCTGCTGTGTCAACCTCCCTCGGAGTGCGTCAGCACGCCTTCGGAAGGTTTCCTTGCAGCTGCCGCACCTATCTGTTTTTTCTTTAATCAAACGGGTTTTTAGAGATGCCCTTAGGTTACAAGCTCACGTTTCATCAGAATAAAATCAAAAACGTCAAGCCTGTTATCCTCGTAAAAATTTCCTGCCTGCTGATTTTCTAATTCAATATCAGTTCCAAGCAGCCATTTCTGGAGTGTTACAGCATCAGCTATGTTAAATTCAAAATCCCCATTTACATCGCCTTTTATCACATCAGCAATTTCCTCTGTTTCGGTAATGGTGAAATCCTCGCTTATTATATAATTTCTGATTATTTTTTTATCATCGGGGATATTCTCCCATGACCGCCCTGCTGCAAATGATAATCTGAGTGTACCTGCTGTAACCGCTTCATAAACGCTGACAATTTTTGCTGCACCGCCGCCGGCTCCCACTATGCCGTCAGAAGCTGAATATTGCCTGTATTCCTTAATTTCCGCTGTGCCGTACTGCTTAACCATAAGCTTTGCACCTGTACTGTAATTGACTTCGCCGCAATAAACAATGTATTTGCCGTGAACTGAAATATTGCCGTATTCTTTTATAAATTCAGCGTGTTCATCTTCGGATATAGCAAGCAATTCATCTAAAGTCATTTCTTTGGAAGTGCTTTCCCATTCAGCTAAGCCAGCCGAAAAATCGTCATCGGCATTAACAGCCGTTCCGTATATGCTGTTAAAAGCTGAAAATGCAGCTATAACCGATAATGCCAGCGAAAATACTTTCTTTTTCATAATAAAATCTCCTTAAAACCCATTATCTTCCGCCGTATTGAACTGAAATACTGTGGAAATTGCTGTTAATCTGAGGCAATATATTTATCAGCTGATAAAGTCGGTACAATTCTTCTGATTCAGCATATTCGGGATTGACATTGACGCTAAGATTTGCCAGCTTTAAAAAGTATGGTTTTATATCTCCGTTTTCATAAAACTGCAACTCGCTGCATACCATAAACGGAGTGCTGTCAACATTGACCGTAAAGTATTTTTCAGGCAGATTGAGTTCAGCAATCATTTTGTCAAAATCATATTCATGGGCATTATATTGCTTTATATCGCTGATATTTTCAGATACGCATATATCATCAATGCCGTCAATCAGATATTGTTCGGGCTTAATTCTTATAAAGAATTTGCCCCCCGATTTCAATTCGTTTCTGATTTGTTCCTGTGATGTGAAAGAATAGCTATTATCCTCGCAATACTTCATTAATTCGTCATCAGCCATAGCCAACAATTCTTCAAAAGCAACAGTTTTATTTTCTTCATTTGGCAGGCTTGGTTCTGTTGTTGGTACAGTCTGAGTAGTTTCGGGTATATTATTTTCCGTTTCCTGCGGTGGTTCTGTAACTGCAACCGTTTCTTCATTTTCAGGCTCTGTCACTTGTGTGGTTTCGGCAGTAATTTCAGTTTTTACTGTTTCTGTTGGATTAGCCGTGGTATCAGTCGCTTTTTTATCAGTTGTTTTTGCAGTTTGCGTTTCAGTTGATTTTGTTTCAGTTGTTGAGCTGATTAATTCAGTTGTTGATGCTGAAACCTTAGTTTCAGCTGAATTGCTCCTGTCCGCTTCTGATACCACAGGCGGTTTATCAACAGTATCGGGAGTATCGTCGTTTCCATTATCAGAAAAAAACATACCCTTGAACATAAATACAAATAACGCCGTACAGCCAACAATGGGAACTATCTTAAATACAAAGCCGATAATACTTCTTTTTGGCTGCAACACCTCCACAGACATGGATTCCGCAGCAGTTTCATCACTGATATTTTCACAAGTTTTCATTGCTGACAGATATTTTTTATAGCTTTTATGAAAAGTTTTTGACATATCCCAATCAGTCGGAAAATCCTTGAATATCTGTTCAGAAGTAGCTTTATCGGCATTATTAAGAGAAAATCTTTTTGATTTCATAGATTATCGCCTCTTTTTATCGGATTATCACTCAGAATTTTTCGTAAGCGTTTCAAGGCACGAGCTGCTCTGACTCGTACCGTAATTGGCAGAAGTCCAACGGATTCAGCAATATCAGCGGATTTCCTGTTGTAAAAATACTTTTGTATTATAATAGAAGAATCAGGTTCGCCAAGTGATAATATACATTGATAGAGCTTTTTGTAGTATTCTTTTTCTTCAAACTCTTTTTGTATATCAACTTCATCAGGAATATCCGGGAACTCATCGCTGTCGGCGATATATCCGCTTTTAGCACTAAGGGTCCGATACCGATGAATAGCTGTTCGTTTTGCAATCGTTCCTATATATGCTTTTAATGAGCCTTCATTTATATCCTCAAAATGAATAAAAACTTCTGCAAATATATCACTTACACATTCCTCAGCATCTTCTGCTGTACCCAGACTCTTAATCTTATCCCATACAATTGTATATACATATCGTTGGTATTCCTGAAATAAATTTCTGAATCCATCTTCCTGTGACTTACAAATGAGCATCCGGATTTCATTCTCATTCATATTTTTGCACCTCACAGTTATTTTTTCCTTCGGGAACTTCTAATACCAATCCCTAAAACAACAGTAGATAAATCTAATGGCATAAATACTGCCTGTTCACCATACAGACAGTATGCTTTCGTCGTCCGCCTTGACATACAGCATTTCTGTCATCATCTTTGTCTGCTAACATTTTAGGGATTGGTATAAAAACCTACCTCACGGCTTGATTCAACCCGTGTTCCGATTTTTAGAGAACCCCTTTCATTAATACAATGGAATTATATCATAAAAGTGTTACACTTTTCAATAAAGGGCAGCTGAACATAAAGTTCCTCAAAAGCTAAAAGCTGATTTTTTCAAAATGAATAATCCCCGAAAATCCGCAGATACTATCCACAAAGGAAGTGATTTAATGCCACGATATATAACACGGGGAGTATTTTTATTTGACACTCCGCCAAAAATTGAGAGCTATGCCGCAGTTGCAGGGGAAAAAGAGGGACAAGGACCCCTGGGCGATTTCTTCGATGAGGTAGTAACCGACAGCCATTTCGGGCAGAAAACCTGGGAGCAGGCGGAAAGTAAATTTCAGCTTGAAGCCGTATCCATTGCGGTGCGGAAAGCCAATCTCACCAAAGAGGATATTGACATTATCTGTGCAGGGGATTTGATAAACCAATGCACAGGCTCGTCATACGGCTTGCGGCAGCTTGAAATCCCATTTATGGGAATGTACGGTGCTTGCTCCACTATGGCGGAAAGTCTGATTGCCGCATCGTTGCTTGTTGACAGCGGAGCAGCTGAACGCACCGCCGCTGTAACATCTTCCCATTTTTCCACAGCTGAACGGCAATTCCGCACACCTCTTTCCTATGGCGGACAGAGAACTCCCACGGCACAATGGACCTGTACCGCATCGGGAGCAGTTACCGTAACCGCAGACAAGGGCGATATTGCGGTTTATGGCTGCTGTGTTGGAAAAATTGCGGATATGGATATAACGGATATTACAAATATGGGGGCGGCAATGGCACCTGCGGCTATGGAAACTCTCTGCCGCTATTTCAAAGCTACAAATTCCTCTCCTACGGATTTTGACCATATTGTAACGGGAGATTTAGGAATTCTCGGCAGCAAGCTTCTCATTGAACTTATGGAAAAGCAGGGGTATGATATATCTGCTGTCCATAAGGATTGCGGCGAAATGATTTTCAACAGCGATGAACAGGATACCCATTGCGGCGGCTCAGGCTGCGGCTGTTCCGCCAGCGTATTATGCGGATATTTTCTGCCAATGCTTCAACGTGGAGCATTGAAACGAATTCTGTTTATTGCCACAGGTGCGCTTATGTCGGCAATGTCCGTTCAGCAGGGAGAGTCAATCCCTACAATTGCACATTTGCTGGAATTAAGGAGTAAATGATATGATGACAGAACTTTTGAAAGCCTTTTTAGTTGGCGGAATTATATGCGGTGTGGGACAGCTTCTGATTGACTATACAAAGCTTACTCCTGCACGAATTCTCACGGGATTTGTTGTAAGCGGAGTAATTCTCTCTGCCCTCGGACTGTACAAGCCTTTAGCGGAATTCGCAGGTGCTGGGGCAACTGTTCCGCTTACAGGATTTGGGCATCTCCTTGCAGAGGGAGTGCGGAAAGCCGTTGACCGTGACGGATTTCTCGGCATATTCACGGGAGGATTGACAGCATCTTCCGCAGGAATTACTGCCGCCCTTATTGCAGGACTTTGGGCATCTCTGATGTTCAAGCCAAAGGATAAGGCGTAATTATTTAAAAAAGCTGTTAGCTGTTAGTGTAGGGGCGGATATTATCCGCCTGCAATTTCGGCACAAAACGCATTTTCCAAAATTAAAGGGAGCGAAATCGCTCCCTTTTGCTATTTATTATATGTTTGCAAGTTTTTTCTGAATTCTCACAGCATCATCAACTGTAAGTCCGTCACAAGCAAAATCAGCGTTGAATTCGCCCTGTGCAGATAATTTGTATTTGTCAGGATTTCCGATTGCCTGTAAAATTGCCGCCGCATCTGCCATTGACTGAATGTTGTCGCAGTTTGCATCGCCGTTAACTGCGTTGAGTGCATCTATAGTTACACCTTTAATTGGCAGCGAACCGGCTAAAGATGTTTGCGATATTTTGTTTGAACTAATGTTTACATTGCGATTAATCTCAGACAGTAATCCTATTTGATTTTCCAGCGACAATTCAAACGACAGCTCATAAGGTACTGCACTGAAATATTCTATATTTGCAATCAATTCGCTGTCAAGCTTTGCAGCTTCTTCGGGTGTAAGCGAAATATAACCGTAATATTCGGGATAAAAGAAGAAATCATATTTTTCTTTGTTTATTTCCTCGTAAGGAGTAAAATCCACATTTTCAGGAATTTTATCTTTTGCTATAAGTACGCCGAATTCACATTCAATATTGCTCTTTGAATACCATTCAAGTATGTCCGAATTAGTTGTAATATCTTCTTCCGAAATCATATTTCCAAAAGCTTCTGTAGATGTAAAACAAGATATCGGACAAATATAAAATGCAGGTTTTGCACCTGTATTCAGGATTTTGCCATATTCAATTTCTGCTGTTTCAATGAGTCCGTTTTCTTTCAGCTCGTTAATAAATGCCTTGATATCTAAATTTTCGGGATACGATTTTATATAACCTGTTAATTCTGTTGCAGCGGCTGAAAAATACAGCTTTGCATACTCTCCGCCCTTTTCATTGGCATATTTGTTTAAATCATTATCTGTAATTCCCTCAGAATATGTAAAGCGTAAAACAACTGCTGTAGGGTCAATATCAACAAGCCATACATCGGGCTTTTGCGGACGCTTTTCGTAATTCACAAAATATGTAAGCTGACGTAAAACCTCCGCACTTTCATCTACAGGCAGATATGGTCTTTTCTGACATAAACTGAGGAAATCATCTGTTGCTTTTATATTTCCTGCCGCCGTCATATACTCATCAACTTTTGATTCAATTATTTCTGTAATTTCATCATACATTGCAGAATTTTTATAAGACGAATTTTCTTCCGCAGATACGGCAAATGGGCAGGCTGAAACTGCTGTTATTGCCGATAATGCAAGTGAAATTATACGTTTTTTCATAGTAATTCCTCCTTTATAAAGTCGTTGCAGATTGCCTGCGTGTATACTATCTCTTATACTTATTATACCCCCGTATACTTATTTGTCAATATGCATAATAGCCAAAATTAACCGTAAATTATCGGCACATTGCGAAATATTTCAATATTTCAAAAACCCCAAGAACACGAAAAATATTCGCATCCTTGGGGATAAATTTTATCTTATTACTCGGCTATTCCTGCAAGCTTCTTCTGAATTGCCACAGCGTCGTCAACTGTAAGTCCGTCACCTTTGCTGTCAGCGTTGAACTCGCCCTGTGCAGATAATGCGTACTTGTCGGGATTTGCTATAGCCTGCATAATTGCGGCGGCATCGGCAATTGTTGTTGTACTGTCGTTGTTTGCATCTCCAAACACATTATTTGCCATATCTATTCCGCCCCCTGAAATTTCAGGTGCAGCTGATTCCGGTATAGCACCGATGCAAATACGTGTACCTGTTTCATCTTCAATTTTTTTAACAAGTGCGATACGCTCTTTTATTGTTGTTTCAGTATTTGGTATTAATGTAATAAAAGTTCCTGTATCTTTACCTAAGTATGTATATGGATAATCTGCACTAAAATCCAATGAATAGTCAATATCAAGCTTATCGACATAATGCAGAAACTCCTCGCTATCAATTGCACTCCAATCGCCAAAAGCAAATGTCAGTTGTCTGCATTTCATTGGAATAAATGTTGGATGTACAATATTGTTTACGAGTTTAAATTCTACAAGTTCGGTAACGCCTTTCAGTTTTTCAGCAAATTCGGCTGCATCCCTTATATTTTTGGCTTTGTCACTATTTGGAAGAGATACTGAAACACCTACATAGCCACCTCCTATTTTACTTGAACTCCTGAATTTCCATTCAGGATTCTGCATAGCCATGCCAACAGCCTTAGCGGCATTTTCGTCATCAGGAACACGATAATAAATATAGTCATATGGATAGTCAATTATCACCACATAATCTTCACTTTCATTATAGTAGGCTTTGCAATTTATACCATATTGACTGAAAAATCCGTTGTCATCAAACTCCTCATAATTTTCAATGACATTTTTATATTCCTCTGAATCTGTGTACCATGTCCTGACATTGGCATTTGCGGTGGTAGCAGATATAGCTGAAATCGCTGTGATTGCGGATAATGCAAGGGAAATTATACGCTTTTTCATAGTAATTCCTCCTTTATTCATTTTAATTCTGTCAGTTTTTTCTGAATCGCCACAGCGTCGTCAACTGTAAGTCCGTCACAAGCAAAATCAGCGTTGAATTCGCCCTGTGCAGATAATTTGTATTTGTCAGGATTTCCGATTGCCTGTAAAATTGCAGCCGCATCTGCCATTGACTGAATGTTGTCGCAGTTTGCATCACCTCTGTTCTGCACCACTTCATATCCATCACCTCGGCTCTTAAATTGTCCGATTAATCCTTCACAGTATTCTATTCCATACAAATTATTATTTTCAATTTCGTTAAAATATTTCTTTGATAAATCAAGTCTTACGTAAGTTTCAAAATCGGCTATAACCTCAATCGGAACGTGTAATCTGTATTCATTTATATCTTTGGAAATAACTGAGCCGTCGCCAAGCTCAACTATCCACTTGCCATTATATCCCTCTAATTCCCAGTTTGCAGGATATCCCAAATCTTCAGGCGAAAAATCAACAGTTTCAATGTACTTTTCAGGCGAAAAACACAGATATGGGTTAGATTCTCCTGAAATGAATTTTTCATACGAAGCATACTCTACATCACACCAAATGTCGCCTCCGAAAAATGAGGGAGGTGTATTGAGATATTTTTCAAACTTTACTGCATCATCAACTGTTTCATCTCCGAAATAATACTCCGACAACTTGAAATATTCAGAAATTTCTTCATCTGTCATATTCATATAATCATTAAATGTAAATTTGCTGATATCCTCGCTATTATTACGTTCAGCTGAATTGGCAGCGGCTGCATTGCTAACCGTAAATACTGAACAACATGCAAGTAATATTATTGATTTTTTCATTACTTCATTCCTCCTTAATTTTAGAGATGCCCAATATTGTTGCGTGGCTGTTTCCCTTTCACCTATTAGACAACACTTAACCGCCAAATCTCGCAGTAAAAATTGCAAAAAAATATATATTTTTTTATTTTAACGAAAAAGCACCGCAGATAATCTGCGGTACTTTAAATACGTCTATTAAAAATTCAATTTATCTTTCAGCTTATCAAAGAAACTCTGACGCTTTGCGTAGTTCTTCTCGGTGAGTGATGCCTCGAAGTCTTTGAGCAGGTCTTTCTGCTTCTTATTGAGATTTTTCGGAACTTCCACAAAAATCTTTACATACTGATTTCCACGGTCAGTTCTGTTAATTCTCCTTACGCCCTTGCCTTTGAGATTGAAAACAGTACCATTCTGTGTACCAGCGGATATGTTGAATTTAACATCGCCGTCAATTGTGGGAACGATAATTTCCGCACCGAGAACAGCGTCCATATAAGTAACAGGGATTTCACAGGAAATATCCGCACCGTCACGGCTGAACAGAGGGTGGCTTTTAACCGTAACATGGAGGAGAAGATCTCCTGAGGGTCCATTGTTTATGCCGCAGTCGCCCTGTCCGTTAAGGCGGATTGTCTGTCCGTTGTCGATACCTGCCGGAATATCCACATTGACATTTTTCTGCACACGTGTTCTTCCCACTCCACGGCACTTTGTACAGGGATTTTTAACGATTTTACCCTTGCCGCTGCAATGAGGACAAACCTTAGTTGAGGAAATTGCTCCGAAAGGTGTACGCTGAGTTGTCTTGACAGAACCTCTGCCGTGACAATCGGGACAAACCTCGGCAGTTGTGCCTGCATCTGCACCTGTACCCTTACAAGCTTCACAGACAGCCATTCTGTATGTCTTGATTTCCTTTTTAACACCGTGGCAAGCGTCCATAAAGTTTATGATAACGCTTTCCTGAATATCAGCACCTCTGCGTGGGGCATTGGGATTTGCACCTGAACGTGTACCGCCGCCGAAGCCGCCACCGAAACCGCCGAACATACTTTCAAGAATGTCGCCGAGATCGCCGAAACCGCCCATTCCGCCCATATCGCTGAATCCGCCGCCTCCGCCATAGGAGGGGTCAACACCTGCGTGACCGAACTGGTCATATCTTGCACGTTTATCGGGGTCGGAAAGTACCTCGTTAGCCTCGTTTACCTCCTGAAATTTCTCAACATAAGAGGGATCATCGGGGTGCAAATCGGGGTGACATTCTCTTGCTTTTTTTCTGTATGCCTTTTTTATCTCGTCCTCTGTTGCACCTTTCTGAATGCCAAGGACTTCATAATAATCTCTTTTTTCAGCCATAAATTTTCTCCAATTTTAAATTGAGCCTTTAGCCTTTAGCTATAAGCCGTTAGCAATTGAACCATAAGCTAAAAGCTAACGACTGTATATAATTAAATTGAGCCTTTAGCCTTTCGCTATAAGCCATTAGCAATTGAACCGTAAGCTAAAAGCTAATGGCTAACGACTGTATATACTTAAATTGAGCCTTTAGCCTTTCGCTATAAGCCGTTAGCGATTGAACCGTAAGCTAAAAGCTAATGGCTAACGACTGTATATAATTAAATTGAGCCTTTAGCCTTTCGCTATAAGCCGTTAGCAATTGAACCATAAGCTAAAAGCTAATGGCTAACGACTGTATATAATTAAATTGAGCCTTTAGCCTTTAGCTATAAGCCGTTAGCAATTGAACCGTAAGCTAAAAGCTAATGGCTAACAGCTGTATATAATTAAATTGAGCCTTTAGCTATAAGCCGTTAGCAATTGAACCGTAAGCTAAAAGCTAACGGCTAACGGCTAACAGCTAACAGCTGTAAATAAATACACCTTTAGGGCGAAGGATTCTTCGCCCTAAAAATATCCTTTTTAATTAAACCTCTGTGAAGTCAGCGTCAACTACGCCGTCATCGCTGGGTGAAGCAGCCTCGCCGCCCATATTAGCAAACTGTGAGGGGTCAATACCCTGACCGTCAGGATTTGCCTGCTGGTAAATCTTAGCGGAAAGGTCATAGAATGCCTTCTGGAGTTCATCTTTAAGACGCTTGATTTCCTCTGTATTGTTAGCCTCACAAGCTGCCTTTAATGCTGCGGACTTCTGCTCAATATCAGCCTTTTCGTCAGCGGATACCTTATCGCCGAAATCAGCAAGAGCCTTTTCGCACTGGAATACAAGGTTTTCAGCCTCATTCTTTGTATCAACTTCCTCACGACGCTTCTTGTCCTCAGCTGCATACTGCTCAGCTTCCTTAACAGCACGGTCAATATCGTCCTTGGACATATTTGTAGAAGAAGTAATTGTGATATTCTGCTCCTTGCCTGTGCCGAGGTCCTTAGCAGAAACGTGAACAATACCGTTCTGGTCAATATCGAATGTAACTTCAATCTGTGGGATTCCTCTTGGTGCAGGAGCGATACCGTCAAGACGGAATGTGCCGAGCTGCTTGTTATCCTTAGCGAATTCACGCTCACCCTGAAGTACGTTAATATCAACAGCAGGCTGATTGTCAGCATATGTGGAGAATACCTGTGACTTCTTTGTAGGAATTGTTGTATTTCTCTCAATCATTCTTGTGCATACTCCGCCGGCTGTTTCGATACCGAGAGAAAGGGGAGTAACGTCAAGGAGGAGGAGTCCGTTCTTAACGTCGCCGCCGAGAACGCCGCCCTGATATGCAGCACCGAGAGCAACACATTCGTCAGGGTTAATGCCCTTGAATGGGTCTTTGCCGATAAGCTTCTTAACAGCTTCCTGAACAGCTGGAATTCTTGAAGAACCACCAACCATGAGAACCTTGTTGATTTCAGAAATTGAAAGTCCGCTATCAGAAAGTGCCTGTCTTACAGGTCCCATTGTAGCCTCTACGAGGTCAGCTGTAAGCTCGTTGAACTTAGCCTGTGTAAGTGTAAGGTCAAGGTGCTTAGGAACACCTGTTGCATCAACTGTGATGAAAGGAATGTTGATATTTGTTGTAGTTGTTGAAGAAAGCTCAATCTTAGCCTTTTCAGCAGCGTCCTTCAAACGCTGATAAGCCATTTTATCCTGTGAAAGGTCAACTCCGTCAGACTTCTTGAACTCGTCAACAATCCAGTTGATAATACGCTGGTCGAAGTCGTCACCGCCAAGACGGTTGTTACCTGCTGTAGCAAGTACCTGCTGAACATCTTCGCCCATTTCGATAATAGAAACGTCGAATGTACCGCCGCCGAGGTCGTAAACCATAACAATCTGTTCTTCCTCCTTGTCGATACCATAGGAGAGAGCAGCAGCTGTAGGCTCGTTGATAATTCTCTTAACAGTAAGACCTGCAATCTGACCTGCGTCCTTTGTAGCCTGACGCTGTGCATCTGTGAAGTATGCGGGAACTGTGATAACAGCCTCTGTAACTGTTTCACCGAGGTAAGCCTCTGCATCAGCCTTGAGCTTCTGGAGAGTCATAGCGGAAATCTCCTGTGGAGTATAGCTCTTTCCGTCAATTGTTACCTTGTAATCTGTTCCCATATGTCTTTTAATGGAAGAAACTGTTCTGTCGTGGTTTGTGATAGCCTGTCTTTTAGCTACCTGACCTACAAGACGCTCGCCGTTGTTTGTGAAAGCAACAACAGAGGGAGTAGTTCTTGCACCCTCGCTGTTGGGGATAACTACAGCGTTACCGCCCTCAACAACTGCTACGCATGAGTTTGTTGTACCTAAATCAATACCAATAATTTTTCCCATAATAATTACCTCCGAATATTTATAATTTAGAATTATGAATTAACATTTAAAGCTATTAGCCTTTAGCCGTTAGCCATTAGCTATTAGCCGTTAGTGTGCTTTTTTAAGGCAGTTCCTTTATTAATTACGCATTACGCATTACGAATTACGCATTAATCCTTCGCAACTGCAACCATAGCAGGACGGATAAGCTTATCGCCCATCATATAGCCTTTCTGGAATACTGCACAAACGTGGTTGTCAGCGTAGTCCGTATCTGGAATCTGCTGAATTGCGTTGTGAAAATTGGGGTCGAATTCTGCTCCGAGAGCTTCAATCTCGGTAACATTCATCTTAGCCATAAATTCCTTTAACTGATTGAATATCATCACCATACCGTTTTTGAAGTTTTCATCAGAACATTCAAATTCAAGTGAACGCTCATAGCTGTCAACAACGGGGAGGAGATTTTCTATACACTTAGCGGAAGCATTAGCGTATGTATCGGACTTTTCACGTGCAGTACGCTTGCGGAAGTTGTCATATTCCGCAAAAAGTCTTACATACTTTTCATTAGCCTCCTCAAGCTTATCTTCGAGGTCTGCAACCTGTGCGGCTACGTCATTGTATTCGCTTACAGCGTCATCCTCATCGGCTGACTCAGCGATTTCCTGCTCTGTGATTTCTTCTGCAAGCTCCTCGCTGTTTTCAAGAATTTCATCTTTTTCGTTATTCATCTGTTCAGTCATTGCTGCTCCTTTCCGCAGAATTGTCTATAATCTCTGTTTCTGCATCTATATTATCATCATCTGACATAAGAGCAGTAATCTTATGTGTGAGATAATCAATGTAAGGTATAATTTTCTTATAATCCACACGCATAGGGCCTATGACTCCGAGTGAGCCTGCCTCTTTGCCTTTTTTGCGGTATTTCGAAACAATCATACTTGAATTGCCTATAGCAAAATTACCGTCAGCACCGAATTTTACCTGAATTCCGCTGAATGAGTCCTCCAGAAAATCGGTAAGCTCATTTTTGTGCTGAATGAACCGCACCACTTCCATTTTGTCCAGTTCGTCACAGGAGAGAAGCTTTTCACTTCCGCTTACAGTAAGCTGCTGCTGTTTCAAATCCTCCGACAGTTCGCATATACCTTTTACAAGAGGTGAAAGGCTTATCATATAGGCTGACACAGCGGCTATCATCTTATCAAGCATTTCCTCCGAAAGTTCATCAACGGAAACTCCGCTGAGATTTTCGTCAATATACTTTGTGAAGAAATCAAGCTGTTCGTGGCTGAGGTCAAATTCAAGTCTGCAAGCCTTGTTTTTGATACTTCCGTTTGAAGTTATAAGGAGAATGACATAAAGCCGTTTTCCTGTGGGAATAACCTCAACTTTAGAAATAACGGAAAATCTCGGTGCTGAATTTGTCACAACCGCCGCACATTGGGTAAGCTCCGTGAGTGCCGTTGCAGCATTTTGTATAAGCAGTTCTTCGGGAGTATTTTCATCTCCGAGAAGTTCATCAAGCCGCATTTTTTCCTCATCGGGCAATTCCGGCAATGTCATAAGCTCGTCAATATAAAGACGGTAGCCCTGATATGTGGGAACTCTGCCTGCGGAAGTGTGAGGCTGTTCGAGATAGCCGAGGCTTTCCAGCGTAGCCATATCATTTCTGATTGTGGCGGCAGATACTTTTATATGCTCCAGCTTTGAAATTGCCTTAGAGCCTACGGGTTCGCCTGTTCTGATATATTCATCAACAACAGCGGCAAGAACCTTTAGTTTTCTGTCGTCCATTTTGTCAGCCTCCTTTCTTAGCAGAGTAGTCGTTTAACTGTTAGCACTCATTCTCTTTGAGTGCTAATACTAATTTACCACTATTATAACAATTTGTCAAGGGGTTTATTCATTGTTTGTAGATTTGCACTAAATGAACGGTTAGGATTTGTGTACTTTAGGGCAGAATTTTGTTAAAGCCGTTATTTAGCCGTTAGCCGTTAGCTGTTAGCCGTTAGCCGTTAGCCTTTAGCCGTTAGCTGTTAGCCATTAGCCGTTAGCCGTTAGCCTTTAGCCGTTAGCTGTTAGCCATTAGCCGTTAGCCTTTAGCTGTTAGCCTTTAGCCTTTAGCCTTTAGCCTTTAGCCAATGGGTGCGGTAATTTTATCAGAAACCGTAATTCTCTGTAGGAGCAATATCCGCCCGCAATATCGGTACGAAATTATTCATAACCATTACATTATTTAATGGTCACGGCACGCTGTGTTCCTACGAATTATATAAGCATACAAAAAGCTAAAAGCTAAAGGCTAACAGCTAAAAGCTTTTTAAATAATTACATATTGCAAAAGGGAGCGAAATCGCTCCCTTTAAAATTATTCCTGTGCAAGGATTTCCTTGTAGAATTCAGAGTAATCCTCTCTGCCCTCTTTAGTGAACTCAATAGCAGTACGTGGGTGCTGATTGAGCAGACCTGTCATCATATACTGGAAGTCATAGCCCCATACAGCACCGGATGCACGGATAGCAGGCATATACTTCTCAATGAACTGAATTGCAGGGTATACGTTGTACTTTGGATTTTTGAGGAATCCGAGAAGAAGCTCCATAGCACAGTTTCCTGCACCTCTGCCCATAGAGGCATATGTGGCATCAAGCCAGTCTACACCGTCACCAACAGCCTCGATTGTATTTGCAAAAGCAAGCTGCTGATTGTTGTGAGCGTGGATACCAAGCTTTTTATTGTACTTATCAGCGAATTCCTTGTAAATATTGATTGTGCGGACAACCTGTTCGGGGTAAAGTGAACCGAAGCTGTCAACGATGTAGAGAACATCAACAGGGGATTTGCCGAGAATATCGAGAGCGGCTTCAATATCGGACTCACGGGCATTTGAAATAGCCATAATATTACAGCTTACCTCGTAACCCTTATTTTTAGCGTCCTCAATCATACTAACAGCAGTAGGAATCTGGTGGAGGTATGTAGCAACACGGATAAGGTCAACAGGGCTTTCGGAAGCGTCGTGAATATCCTCTTTGTAGTTGCATCTGCCGACATCAGCCATAATGCCGATTTTGAGGTCAGTGTTATTTTCGCCGACGATTGAACGGATGTAATCATCATCACAGAATTTAAGGGGACCGAATTTATCAACATCAAACATTGACTTGTCGCCCTTGTAGCCGAATTCCATATAATCAACGCCTGCACGGATATTTGCGAGATAGAGAGCCTTTACAAAGTCATCGGTGAAACGGAACTCATTTACAAGACCGCCGTCACGGAGGGTTGCGTCGAGAACCTTTATATCTGCTCTGTAGTCCATAAGTTTGGATACTTCTTTCATATAAATACACTTTCCTTTCGTGCTTTAAAGCTTTTATGCTTTTAAGCTTTTACGTTCTAAAGTATTTCCTTTAACTATAGTATATCACATATTTCTGCGTTTGTCAACACAAATTTTGGCGTATTTAACTCTTGCTTTTTGTTGAAAAGCAACAATTTGATGCTTGTTGCTTTAAGTCTATTATTTCGCAATATGACGATATTTTACGGTTAATTTTGGCTATTATACATATTGACAAATAAGTATACGGGGGGTATAATTAAGTATAAAGAATAGTATACTCGCAGATAATCTGCAACGATTTTTTAGGAGGTCATCACTATGAAAAAACGCATAATTTCACTTGCATTATCGGCAATAACAGCAGTTTCAGCCTACCCCTTTGCCGTATCTGCGGAAGAAAATTCGTCTTATAAAAATTCTGCAATGTATGATGAAATTTACGAGATTACTCTTAAAAATCTTGATGAATACATGGGTTCGAGTACTTTTAAATTTGAAAGGTTCGACAACGAAATAAACGACAAGTTTGTAGATTCGTTTATTAGCAGAAAATATCTTTGTGTTCCTGAAAATGATTTGCCTCTTAAAGTATATTTTCAACAGTCAGATAAATCTACCAGACCGTATTTATGGCCTGTGGAAATTGATCCATATGCTGTGACGGTGGAATTTACATATTCTGAAAATATAACAGACGAAGATATAAATAGTTATATTAAAGATAATTATAAGGATAATAAATTTCCGGAAGTGAAGTATTGGAATTGGGATTTACAATCATATAGTACATCAGACGGAGAAGCAGCAGTAATTGCTAAAATTGATATTAAAACTATAGTTGGAGATTTATACGAAAAAGGATTAATTGAAGATGCAAAATTATCATACGGAACAACGTATGGCAGAGGAATGTATCGCCAGTATGCCAGGGCAGTTTCATCATTATATTCAACTGAAGGCATAGACGGAATATCAGAAGACAAAACAACCACAAAACAGGACATTTTGGAATGGAGAGCAAAGGGAACGATAGACTGTAATTTTGGAATACTTGTTCATTATTTATATATGCCAGAGAATATTGATTATATTAATTACGGCGAAATTGATAATAAAATAGATTATGATTTTGTTTATTATCCAGGGAATTATTGCTATGTTCCCATATCGCCTGAAAGTGCTTTGAATGTTGATGAAAAGTTACTTGAAGCAATGGAGTGTTTTGTAGCCTTTCCTGATGAATTCACACTGGAAAATCATATTGACCTGATGTATAGAATTACTCAGGAAATATCAGTAAATCCAAGTGCAATAGGCGGTACTGACATCGGAAATTCATTGTCAGTTAAAGGCATAACTATAGATATTCTCAACGCAGTTGACGGTGACGCAAACAACGACAGCACAACAACAATTGCCGATGCAGCTGCAATTATGCAGGCTATAGCCAATCCCGACAAGTACGCACTTTCTGCACAGGGCGAATTCAATGCTGACAGCAAGGGTGACGGACTTACAGTTGATGACGCTGTGGCAATTCAGAAGAAACTTGCAGGAATAAAATGAACAAAGGAGGCATTACTATGAAAAAACGTATAATTTCAGCCATATTATCAATGGCAACAGCGGTTTCCTCCGTTACAGCTATAACTTCAAATGCCGTTGATGAACGAGGAAAGCTTAGCGAATCAATGATTGAATACTATAGGGATAAGGAATATCAGCAACTTGAAGTTGAAAAATTCAACTGTGTGAATCTCGTTGACTCAGAATATTTATTTATGAAAGAGCATGGAAGTTTAGATGGACGTATTGATGTAGACCAGTATGAAAATGCGGGAGATTTATTGGAGATTGAATTCGATTCTGATGTGGATGATAATGATGTTAATGAAATTATAGAACAGATTAAATCCCTTGATAAAGAACTTGACATTTTAGGCTCCTCTTATATGCGTATTACAAAGGAAAATATTTCTTCCGATGTTGTAAAGAAAATTCGTGAATTAGTGGGAGATAAGGCAGTTTTATTTCGATTTCGGAGTGATATGCATTACGGGATGCGATTGACTTTTGATTATATAACAGGCTATGATACAGTGAGCTACATTAATGTAGTCGAAAGAGAAGAAGGTGGTAAGATATACAGGGAATATGATACAGTAAACAATCGTAATGTATTGGAGAAATATGCAGAAAATCATAGTGATGAAGTTGAATTCAAGGCTTATGGTGGAACGGGCAAGGATTTTCGTGGTTTTGAATTATGGCGAAATGTATACTATCTGATTCCCAAAAAGGAACTTACCACTATGGAGCATATTGAACTTGCAGAGGATATTTATGAGGAAACAGGATTAAGACCTTTTGGTTATGAGCTTCAAAGTGCTGGTTCGCCAGGCGGCTATACGGGGGCAAATCTCGACCTCACCGACTATCTCAACGGCGACGCTAATCGTGACAAAATCACAACAATTGCCGATGCCGCCGCAATAATGCAGGCTATAGCAAATCCCGACAAGTACGCACTTTCTGCACAGGGCGAATTCAATGCTGACAGCAAGGGTGACGGACTTACAGTTGACGATGCTGTGGCAATTCAGAAGAAACTTGCAGGAATAGCTGAATAAAATCAAGGCAATACCTCACAGAGCTTGTGCGGTATTGCCTTAATGCTCTCCAAATCGGGGAGCATTTTAATTTTTAGAGATGTCCTTAAAATTTACAAAAATAATTACCATGTCAAAAAACTCTTGACTATATCAACATTATATGATAAAATATATAGTGGAGAGTCACGGGTATTTCCGTGAAATATATTTCCAAGGAGAAAAAATATGGGCAAATATTTTGGTACTGACGGTTTCAGAGGAACCGCCAATGAAAACCTTACAGCAGACCATGCCTTTAAAGTAGGAAGATTTATCGGCTGGTACTACAATGAACTCAAAAAGCAAAAGGGAGATAATACCCCTGCAAGAATAGTAATAGGCAAGGACACACGCCGTTCAAGCTATATGTTTGAGTATTCCCTCGTTGGCGGAATTACTGCATCAGGTGCTGACGCATACCTCCTCCACGTTACAACTACTCCTTCTGTTGCCTACATTTCAAGAGTTGACGGTTTTGATTGTGCTGTTATGATTTCAGCAAGCCACAATCCCTACCACGATAACGGCTTGAAGCTTATCAACGGCAATGGCGAAAAAATGGAAGATGAAGTAATCGACCTCGTTGAAGCATACCTCGATGACGAACTTGAAGTTTTCGGTCAGAAGTGGGAGAAGCTCCCCTATGCAACCAATGAAAAAATCGGACGTTCAATTGATTACATATCAGGCAGAAACCGCTACATCGGCTATCTTATTTCATTGGGCGTTTATTCTTTCAGAGGAAAGAAAATCGGTCTTGACTGTGCAAACGGTGCGGCATGGTCAATTGCAAAGGCTGTTTTTGACGCTCTCGGAGCAGAAACATATGTTATTAATGCAAAGCCTGACGGAGTTAACATCAACAATAACGCAGGCTCTACACATATTGAAGTTCTCCAGAAGTATGTTGTTGAGAATGGTCTTGACGCAGGTTTTGCATATGACGGCGATGCTGACCGCTGTCTTTGCGTTGACGAAAAGGGTAATGTTGTAACAGGCGACCACATTCTTTACATTTACGGAAAGTATATGAAGGACCGTGAAAAGCTTGTAAATAACACAGTTGTTGCAACTATTATGTCAAATCTCGGACTTTTCAAGGCTCTCGAAGCGGCAGGAATTGACTATGCAAAAACTGCTGTTGGCGACAAGTACGTTTACGAGTATATGAAGGAGCATGAGTGCTGTCTTGGCGGTGAGCAGAGCGGTCACATTATTTTCTCAAAGTATGCGTCAACAGGTGACGGTATTCTCACAAGCCTGAAGATTATGCAGGCAGTAATGTCAAAGCGTGCAAAGCTTAGCGAGCTTGCTGAGGAAATGCCTGTATATCCGCAGGTACTTGTAAATGTAAAGGTAAGCGATAAGAGTGCTGCACAGAATGACCCTGATGTAAAGGCAGCTGTTGCAAAGGCTGAGGCTGAGCTGGGCGATACAGGAAGAATTCTTGTGCGTGAAAGCGGAACTGAGCCTCTTGTAAGAGTTATGGCTGAGGCTGAAAATGAGGAAATCTGCCGCAAGTACGTTGACAGCGTTGTTGATGTTATCAAGGCTAAGGGATATGCGGTTTGATTAATTAGCAGTATGATTAATTATGTGGGCGGTAGTCTTAACGATTGCCGTCCATTTTGTTTTATAGCCGTTAGCCATTAGCCGTTAGCCGTTAGCCGTTATCTTTTAGCCATTAGCCGTTAGCCATTAGCTTTTAGCTGTCTGATTTTTTGTTGATTTCGACGGATTTTGACAGGTGAATTTGTGTTTGTCGTCGCAATCTATTGACATACTATGGCAGATTTGCTATAATTAAATTATCTGTAAACCAATAACCCTCAATGGAAAATATTATTATGAAAAAAGATAAATTCAAACGGCTTATTTCCCTCTCATTTGCATTTTTGCTTGTAATAAGCCTTACTGCCGGTTTTGGCATTGTGTGGTATATCTACTACAGCGACACTATTGTTTTGCCCTATTACCGCCGTGGTAACTGGGTTCTCATCGGCATTTACTGTCTGCTTGTATGGGTTTTTTTCAGAACCTACGGCGGCTTCAAGCTGGGCTATCTGAAAAAAACTGATATGCTCTATTCACAGCTGATTTCTATAACCTGCGTTGATGTTGTGGCATATTTCCTCATCAGCCTCATAGGCAGGCACTTCCTTGACGTTTCTCCTATGCTTATGCTGACAGCGGTAGATTTAGGCTTTATCTCCCTGTGGACAGTTGTTACAAATAAGCTGTATTTTCTCATATATCCGCCAAGAAAGCTGATTATCCTCTACGGCAGCCGTCAGGCGGCAGCTCTTGTACTGAAAATGAGTCAGCGTGTGGATAAGTATATGATTTGCGAATCCATAAGCATTAACGAGGACGAAGATAAAATCCGTGACCTTATATTAAAGTATGAGGGCGTGATTATCTGCGATATTCCTGCGGAACAACGCAATAACTATGTGAAATTCTGCTATGAAAATTCCCTTCGTTCGTATATCGCACCAAAAATATCCGATATTATTATAAGAGGTGCTGACGATATCCGCCTTTTCGATACTCCTTTGCTCCTCAGCCGAAACTACGGACTTGACTTTGAACAGCAGATTGTGAAACGTGCTTTTGATATTGTATTTTCTGCCGTTCTGCTCATTCTCCTTTCACCTGTTATGCTTATTTCAGCTTTGGCGGTCAAGCTTTATGACGGCGGCCCTGTGCTATATAAGCAGAAGCGTCTTACTATTGACGGAAAGGAATTTGACATTTACAAGTTCAGAAGTATGATTACCGATGCGGAAAAAGAGGGCGGATTTCAGCTTGCACAGGACAATGACCCCCGAATTACTCCCGTGGGAAGGTTCCTGAGAAAAGTACGTATTGACGAATTTCCGCAGCTTCTGAATATCCTCAAAGGAGAAATGTCAGTTGTAGGTCCTCGCCCTGAACGTCCCGAATTTACGGAGCTTTATAAAAAAGAAATGCCTGAATTCGGTTTCAGACTTAAAGTCAAAGCAGGTCTTACAGGCTATGCACAGGTTACGGGTGTATACGATACAACTCCCTATGACAAGCTGAAAATGGATATGATGTATATTGAGAATTACTCGTTAAGACTTGACTTGCAGATAATTCTTATGACAATTAAAACTATGCTTTTTCCGCCTAAATCCAACGCTCACGACAGCAACGGAATTCTGACGGAAAATCAAACAAAATCAAGCGACAGCAAATGAAAGGAATAAGCATTATGAAAATTACAGCAGTTATTATGGCAGGCGGAAAGGGCGAAAGATTCTGGCCTAAAAGCCGCACATCACGCCCGAAACAGTTTCTCTCCCTCACCGCTGACGGTGAAACTATGATTCAGAAAACGGTGAAAAGACTTCTGCCAATTGTAGATGCAGAGGATATTTACATCTCAACAAATGAAATGTATCGCCGCCTTGCAGAGGAACAGCTGCCGCAGATTCCAAAGGAGAATATTCTCTGTGAACCTGCACCGAGAAATACAGCTCCCTGTATTGCATTTTCAGCGGCTGTAATCGGCAGAAAATATGACGACGCTGTTATGATGATTCTTCCCTCCGACCACCTTATCGGAATTGAGGACATATATATAAATACGCTGAAAAAGGCAGTTTCCGTAGCTGAACAGGGTGAAAATCTTGTTACTGTGGGAATTACTCCCACCTATCCCGAAACAGGCTACGGCTATATCAATTTCGGCAGGGAATCGGGAGGTGCCTACGAGGTTGAGCGATTTGTGGAAAAACCCGACCTTGAAACTGCTGAAAAATACCTTGCAGCGGGAAAATATCTCTGGAACAGCGGTATGTTCATCTGGAAAATTTCCTCAATTATGGGCAATATCAAGAAGTTTATGCCCGAGGTGTACAGCGGTGCTGTTAAAATCGGTGAGGCTTACGGCAAGGCTGAGTTCAACGAGGTTCTTGAAAGAGAATTTACAGCTATGCCCAGTGAATCCGTGGATTTCGGCATTATGGAAAAGGCTGAAAATATCTACACAATCCCGGGCAGCTTCGGCTGGGACGATGTGGGCAGCTGGCTTGCTGTGGAGCGTATAAACGATACTGACGAAAACAACAACTGCATTGACGGAAATGCAAGTGTATGCGATATAAAAAATGTAACTATATGCGGCGGAAAAAGGCTTGTTGCCGCTGTTGGAGTTGAGGATTTAATCATTGTTGATACCGATGACGCAGTTCTCGTATGCTCCAAAAACAGCACACAGGACGTTAAAAAGATAATCGCCGACCTTAAAAACAGAGGTGAAAATAATCTTCTGTAGGAGATAAACTATGAAAAACGCACTTATTACAGGTATAACGGGACAGGACGGCTCTTATCTTGCGGAACTGCTCCTTGAAAAGGGCTACAATGTATTCGGCTTATGGCGGCGAAAAGCTGTGGCGGATTACGGAAATATTGCCCACCTGAAAGACAGAATTACCCTGATTTACGGGGATATGACAGATGCCGTTTCTCTTATTGCGGCTATGCAGATTTCACAGGCTGACGAGGTCTACAACCTTGCGGCACAGTCATTTGTAACCGCAAGCTGGAATACTCCCCTTGCCACCGCTGAAATAAATGCCGTAGGTGTTACAAATATGCTGGAGGCTATACGGCTTATAAAGCCTGAGGCTCGTTTCTATCAGGCTTCAACCTCGGAAATGTTCGGAATGGTACAGGAAACTCCGCAGAGAGAAACTACGCCCTTTTATCCACGGAGTCCCTATGGTGTGGCTAAGCTGTACGGTCATTGGATTACTAAGAATTACCGTGAAAGCTACAATATGTTCGCTTGTTCGGGTATACTTTTCAACCACGAAAGTGAACGTCGTGGAATTGAATTTGTCACAAGAAAAATCACCAATGCCGCTGCAAAAATCAGCCTTGGCTTGCAGGATTTTGTGGAGCTTGGAAATCTTGACGCAAAGCGTGACTGGGGACATTCAAAGGATTACGTAAGGGCAATGTGGCTTATGCTGCAGCAGGACGCTCCCGATGATTACGTAATTGCCACAAATGAAACGAGAACTGTCCGTGAATTTGCGGAAACAGCCTTTTCATATGTGGGAATTGACATTGAATGGCAGGGGACAGGAACTGAGGAAATCGGCATAAATAAGGCAAACGGAAAGACGGTAGTGAAGATAAATCCCGATTTTTACCGTCCTGCGGAAGTTGATTTTCTTTTGGGAAATCCCGAAAAGGCTGAACGTGAACTGGGCTGGAAACGTGAAATCAGCTTTACAGACCTTGTAAAGGGTATGGTTGAAAACGACCTTAAACTCGTAAAAATAAAATAAAGGAATGAAAAATTATGAAAAATGGTATTTTAGGAACAGAAAAAGGCGGATATGACAAAAAAGACGTGCTGATGAAAATTGACGCTTATATGACACTTCTTATGAAAATTCAGAAAGGCACTTCCTCTGCGGAAGCTAAAGAGGACCTTATTAAAATCAAGAATATGCCTTTAAAAGAGGTTGATGAAAACACAGAGGGCTTTGCAAAGTTTGATGCAGAAGGCTATTTTTCACAAATGGAATACAATATAGTTGCTTATTTCAAGCAGCCCTAAGGAGGATTTAAAATGGCATCAATATTAAGAACAGAAAAAGGCGGCTACAGCAAAGCTGACGCTTTCAGAAAGATTACCGAATACAACATACTTCTTGCTGAAATCCAAAATGGTTTATCAAAGGATGAGGCATTTGATAAGATGAGAGCGATAAAAGAAAAGCCTATAAACAGAGTAAAAGAGGGCTTTTTCAGCAAACAGGGATTTTCCGTGGAGGATACGGATAATTACATTTCTGAACTCGAAAATCAGATTATTGACGCTTTAAGCAATGGAGATATGTAAATGAAAATTTCTTTTGACGCAGTACCCATAATTAACGGCAAAATGACAGGTGTAGGCTGGTGTGAAGTCGGTCAGACTACGGCAATGGCACGGCTTCACCCCGAGGACAGCTTCTATTACAGCTTCTTTTCAAGAAAAGATGACCATATCAAAATCAGCAAGCTTGCACCCTTTTCCGAAAATATAGGTGCTCATATCGGGCATTTTTCGGGACTTGCATACCGCACAGCAAGCCTTGTTATGCCTATTCCTTATAACTGGTTTTTCGGCAAGGATATGGATATAACTCATTTCTTCAACTATATCGCTCCCCCCGGAGTTCACGGAAAAACTGTTATAACCGTTCACGATATGGTTTATAAGTCAATTCCCGAAACTGTTCGTGAAAGAACGAAAAAAGTCCTTGAAACAGGCCTTGAAGCCTCTATGGAAAGAGCGGATATGATTGTTACCGTTTCGGAATTTTCCAAAAAGGAAATCATACGCTACTACCCACAGCACGAGCATAAAATCCGTGTTGTTCTCAATGGCGTTGACCTTGAAAAATTCAAGCCCTGCGAGGACGAAAACCGCATAACACAGGTGAAAGAAAAGCTTAATATCGAGGGAGATTACTTCCTCTATCTCGGTACAATTGAGCCGAGAAAAAATCTTGAAAGACTTATTACAGCCTACCATATGTTCAGCAAGGATATGGAAAATCCGCCTAAGCTTGTACTGGCAGGGGGTAAGGGCTGGCTTTATGACGCTATTTTCCAGCGTGTAACCGACCTGAATTTGTCTGATAAGGTGCTTTTCACTCAGTATATTGACTCTGAGGATATTAACCCTCTTATGTGCGGCTCTCTGGCATTTGTTTTCCCCTCAGTTTACGAGGGATTTGGTATGCCGCCTCTTGAGGCTATGGCTTGCGGAGTTCCCGTTCTTACAGCGGATATTGCGTCACTTCCCGAAGTTACAGGGGATTGTGCCGTATACTGTGACCCGTATTCGGAGGAAACTATTGCAGAGGGACTCCGTACCCTTTACAGCAGCCCCGAATTAAGAGCGGATTTAAGCCGCCGTGGTCTTGAAAGGGCAAAAACTTTCACTTGGGACAGCTCAGCTGAACAACTCTACGAAGTATACAAGGAGCTTATGAAATGAGAAAACTGAAAATACTTGAAGTAAATAAAGCTTATTTTCCCCATATAGGCGGAATTGAAACCCTTGTAAAGCAGTATTCGGAGGAACTGGGACAGTTTGACACACAGGTGCGTACACTTGTTTGCTGTGATAACCGTGGCGGCTCAATAAGAGAGCGTGTAAACGGAGTTCCCGTAATCCGTGCGGCAAATTTCGGAACTTATTTCTCCTGCCCCATTTCAACGCAGTTTGTGAAGCAGTTCCGCAGATTGTCACAGAAAGCCGATGTAATCCACATTCATATGCCATTTCCCCTTGCTGATTTTGCTATGCTTTTGTCGGGATTTAAGGGAAAAGTTGTACTTTCGTGGCACAGCGATATTGTTAAGCAGAAAAAGCTGCTTACTCTTTATAAGCCGCTTTTGAAATATCTTCTCAACCGTGCGGATATGATTTTTGTGGCTACTGAGGGGCATATCGAAGGCTCTGATTTTCTCCCTGAATACAGGGAAAAATGCCGCATACTCCCATACGGCATAACAGTTGAGGATTACCTCAATATCGACAGAAAGCCTATTCTTACAGAAAAGCTTACGGACAAAAACAGCGTGAAGGTATTTTTCACAGGCAGACTTGTATATTACAAAGGCGTTGATGTGCTTTTGAAAGCTTTCCGTCTTGTAAACGGCTGTGAGCTTTTCATTGCAGGCACAGGTGAGCTTGAAGCGGAGCTTAAAGCATATGCAAAAGAACACAATATGGAGGATAAAGTCCATTTTCTCGGATTTCTCCCCGATGATGAGCTGAAACAGGCTTATGCTGACTGCGATATATTCGTGCTTCCCTCTGTGGCAAAAAGCGAGGCTTTCGGTATCGTTCAGCTTGAAGCTATGGTCTACGGAAAGCCGGTTATAAATACACTTCTTCCCTCAGGAGTTCCCCATGTGAGTATTCATCAGAAAACGGGACTTACAGTTCCGCCGTCGGATTTTGAATCTCTTTCAGCGGCTATTCTTGCTCTTGCAAGGAATCGGGAGCTTCGTGAAGAAATGGGTAAAAAAGCCGCAGAGCGTGTTGCGGAAAACTTCAACGAAAAGGACATTATCCGCAAGCTTTATGAATATCTTTCAGAGGGAATTGACCGATGAAAGCACTTATAATCGGCGGCGGCGGATTTGTGGGCGGATACCTTGCAGATGAACTGAAAAACAACGGCTATGATGTGTATATCACCTGCCTTGAAAAGGCAGACTCCGACTATGTGCAGTTCACTCTTGATATACGCAAAAAAGACGATATATCGGCAATTCTCAGTGAAGTAAACCCCGATGTTATTTTTCATCTTGCGGCACAAAGCTCTGTTGCACTTTCGTGGAAAAATCCACAGCTTACCGCTGAAATTAACATAATCGGAGCAATAAACCTCTTTGAGGCTGTCCGTGAATATGAGGGAAATCCCCGTGTTATCGTTATTGGCTCGGGAGAGGAATACGGCTGTATATCGGCAAATTCCTGTCCTATTAAAGAAACGGAACCGCTTCACCCTATGAATATTTATGCTGCAACAAAAGCTTGTCAGGAGCAGACAGCTGAAATATATGCCCGTGCATACGGACTTGATATTGTTATGGTGCGAGCTTTTAACCACTCAGGTCCAAAGCAGGACAGCATTTTCGTAATGTCCGATTTTTGCCGACAGATTGCGGATATTGAAAAAGGCAGAAAATCCCCTGTTATGACGGTGGGAAATCTTGCGGCAATGCGTGACTTCACCGATGTCCGTGATATCGTCCGTGGCTATCGCCTCCTTGCCGAAAAGGGAAAAAGCGGCGAAATTTACAATATCGGCAGCGGAAAAGCCGTTTCAATTCAGTATATTCTCGATACGGCACTTAAACTTTCAACAGTTGAAATTGCTGTTGAAAGAGATGCAAAGCGAATGAGAGCCTCGGATATACCTATAATTGAAGCCGATACCACAAAAATTCACGGCGATACAGGCTGGAAAGCGGAAATTGCCGTAGAGCAGACTATAGAAGATACACTTAATTACTGGCGGAAAAGGAGCTGAAACAAATGAGCAACAAGCTAACCAATGAAAAAATGCGTACTTTCGGCGGTCACGAGCGTATAGGCGTGTTCAATGCAGGAGAAAAGCTGACGGAATTCGGCGAAAAGCAGAACACAGCCAATGAAGCACTTGCCGCAAATATAAATGACCTCATAAAGCGTGTCTGTGCCTTGGAGGATAAGGCTGTAAAGCACGAGGAAATTATGAAAACTCTTGCCAATGAGCTGAACGGCTTCAAAAGGGAGCTTGACAGGCTCAGGCTTTCAGATAAGCTTAATTCGGGAGCGATTGAGCGTCTTGACAAGGCTTTAGATTTGATTAACAAGGGCGAATAAGGCAGAATATCGCCGTTTATGACGCTAATAGCTGAAACAGAAGGCTTACAGCTGAAACACAAAAAAATATCTTGACATTTATAGTATTTTGATGTATTATTATAGTATATCATTAAACAGCTAAAGAAACCAACGGAAACGCTGATAAACGGCTGTTTCCGTTTTATTTTTTACGAAAGGGTATCTCTAAAAACCCCTTTTGAGAAAAAACAGCTATGCACGACATCTGCTTCGTCAACCTCCCTTGGAGTGCGACAGCACGCCTTCGGAAGGTTTCTTTGCAGTTGCCGCACCTATCTGATTTTTCTTTAATCAAACGGGTTTTTAGAGATGCCCGAAAGAAAGGTGATGTAATGGATAATCTTTCAGAAAAACTTATGGAGGAACTTGAAAATCATACCGCCTTTACTATCCCGATATTCGGCGGAATTCCAGTTCCCGACTCCTGTGCGGTATCGTGGATAATCATTGCGGTGGTGGTGCTGCTTTCGATTATTCTGACCCACAATATGAAAAAAGTCCCCAAGGGTAAGCAATGCCTTATTGAAATAGGCGTTGAGTGGATGAATAATTTTTTCCTTGATACTCTTGGACCTCACGGCAAAAAATATCTGCCCATACTGGAAACTTTTCTCATTTACATAGGATTTTCCAATTTAATCGGACTTTTTGGCTTTGTTCCGCCAACTAAGGATATTAACGTAACAGTTGCCCTTGCGGTTATGGCATCAGTCCTCATTCAGATTGCGTCATTCAAGGAAAAGGGCGGCAAAAAATGGGCAAAGGGATTTTTAGAGCCTATGCCTGCAATGCTGCCAATGAATCTGCTGGAACTTGTAACCCGTCCACTTTCAATGAGTATGCGACTTTTCGGTAATGTTCTCGGTGCATTCGTTGTTATGGAACTTATAAAAATATGTATTCCCGGCGGTGTTCCCGTGCCGTTCAGCCTTTATTTTGATATTTTTGACGGTGCAATTCAGGCATATGTATTTGTGTTCCTCACATCACTCTTTATGGCTGAGGCTATTGAGGAATAAAACAATTAAGGAGAAACCATATTGACAAAATCATTATTTACAATTATACTTGCGTCATTACTGACGCTTACAGCCTGCTCACCTGCGGCTGATACAAAAGAAAGTTCAGATGTAACTCCAACTGAGGCGGCAACCGAGGCTACTACAGAAGCACCTACAGAAAAATCAACTGAAAATGTAATAGAGGATAGTTCTGCTACTGAAAAGAAATTCACCTGCTATGTAGACGGTCAGAGAGTTGGCGGTCGCTTATACCACCCCGAGGGCGAAGGTCCTTTCCCGACAATTGTATTTGTTCCCGGTATGGGAATGAACTATTATTTATACGCTGAGTTGTTTGAAAATTTAAACAGCGAGGGAATTGCTGTTGCTGCTTTTGATTGCAGGGGAAATGCTCAGATAAGTACTATAAGCGACGGTAAATTCTCTGAAATGACTCCCACAAGCCTTAAAAAGGATATTATGGAAGTAACAGATTTCATTTCTGCACATCAAACTGTAGACTCAGAAAATCTTTTCATTATGGGACATAGCTTAGGCGGTCTTACTGCGGCATTGACAGCTGCGGAAACTCCCGATAAATACAAGGGTATGATTGGTTTTGACCCGTCATATCAGATGCCTGATGCTTATCGTGAACTGTATCCAGAAGGTACAGAAATCCCCGAAGCACCCAATGTTCAGACAGAGGGTAAAGCGTTTATAGAGGAAATTATGTCCATTAACGTTGTTGATGAAATCAAATCATATGACGGAAATACAATTATTCTCACAGGAACAAACCAAACTGTCTACACAGAAAAACCTGAGATTATGGAAGCTGCTGCGGAAGCACTTCCAAATGGAGAATTAATTATCGTTGAGGGTGCTGACCACGGATTTGACAAGCATTTAAAAGAACTCGTTCAGTACACCGTTGACTTTGTAAAGGAAAATACTGATTAATACAGGCGGCAGCAAGCCACCGCCCTACAAAAAGGCTGAATTACGTTATTAAAAAAAATCTTGGAGGTAATTTATTATGGGTTTAGTTGCTATTGGTGCTGCTATTGCAGTTCTCACAGGTGTAGGAGCAGGTGTTGGTATCGGTATTGCCACAGCTAAGGCTACAGAAGCTATTGCACGTCAGCCCGAGGCTAAAAAGGACATCAGAAGTGCAATGCTCCTTGGCTGCGTACTTGCCGAAGCTACTGCTATTTACGGCTTTGTAATCGCACTTCTCATCATTGTTATGCTTGGTGGAAAGTAAGACGGAGGACTTTCAATGCTTAAATTTGAATTCTGGAATATTTTCTGGACGGTATTCAATGTACTTCTGCTGTACGTACTGCTCCGTATATTCCTGTTTAAACCAATTAACAAAATGCTTGACGACCGCACACAGGCTATTCAGAAAGACTACGACGACGCTGAACGTGCAAAAAAAGATGCGGAGGAACTGAAAGCTCAATACGAAACTTCTCTTAGTGAAGCTAAAGAGGAGGCGGCTAAAATCTACCGCAATGCCGTTGATAAAGCCGAAAGCGAGCGTACAGAGATTATCCGCAAATCCCACGAGGAGGCGGAAAATATCGTTGCAGCCGCAAGTGAAACTATTGAAAATGAGCGTAAGCGTGTTATCCGTCAGGCACATTCTGAAATCGCAGACCTTGCTGTTGAAGCGGCATCAAAAATTGTGGGAGCTAATCTTGACGATGAGAAAAACCGTCAGCTTGTTGACGATTTCCTCTCCGCAGAGGAGGCTGACAGCAAATGAAAGATACCGCAAAGGAATTTCTCGGAGAACTTGTCCGTCTGAATATAAGCCGTGAGGATATTGAATCGGCAAAGGGAGTTTTTTCAGCCTGCCCCGATGTAAAGGATACGCTGGCAAATCCCCTTATAACATATGACGAAAAAAGACTTGTAATAAAGCAGATTTTCCCCAAATCCCTTGAACGCTCAATGATGAATGCGGCAAAATCGGGACATATGGAGGAAATCGACGAAATTTTTGAAGCCTATCTTGACATTCTCCTTGAAAAGCAGAAAAGCATAAAGGCGATTGTCCGCTATGTCACTCCCCTTACGGAAAATCAGCAAGCGGAATTACGCCGTTTCATTATGGAGAAATTCACAAAAGAGGACGTGGATATTGAGTATAAGCACGACCCCGATATTATCGGCGGCTTTATCCTCAATGCAGGTGATGTGGAATTTGACCGCAGTTACCGCACAAGTCTGCGTTCAATCCGTGATACTCTCAAAACAAAGGCAAATGAAACTGTCAGCAATGAGCTGAAATCCAATGACATTATATCCGTCCTCAAAACAGGTATCAAGGATTTTGAGGTGCGTTCAGGTGCGTCCGAAACAGGCTTTATTATCCGACTTGGTGACGGTATCGCCCGTGTACGTGGTATGAGTGGTGTAATGTACGGCGAATTGGTGGAATTTGAGACAGGTACAAGAGGTATCGTTCAGAATATCGAGAATAATTCTGTGGGAATTGTTCTTCTCGGTGACGATTACGGTCTTACTGAGGGTTCAACCGTTGTCCGTACCTGCAAACGTGCGGGAATTGGTGTAAGCGATGAACTTTTAGGCAGAGTTGTTGACGCTCTCGGTTCTCCCATTGACGGACAGGGGCAAATTCACGCTGAGGACTACTTCCCCATTGAGCGTGAAGCACCGGGAGTTATTGAGCGAAAACCTGTAAATGTACCCTTGCAGACAGGTATTCTCGCAATTGACTCAATGTTCCCTATCGGCAGAGGTCAGCGTGAGCTGATTATCGGTGACCGTCAGACGGGTAAAACATCAATTGCCATTGATACAATAATCAACCAGAAAGGGCAGGACGTTGTCTGCATTTATGCGGCTATCGGACAGAAAACCTCCACCGTTGCACAGGTTGTGAATACCCTGAAAAAATACGGTGCTATGGATTATTCCGTAGTTGTATCAGCATCGGCATCTGAGCCTGCACCATTCCAGTATATCTGCCCATACTCCGCCACAGCTATTGCGGAATACTTTATGTCAAAGGGAAAAGATGTACTCATTGTATACGATGACCTTTCAAAACACGCTGTTGCATATCGTGCAATGTCCCTGCTGCTCCACCGTCCTCCGGGACGTGAAGCCTACCCCGGAGATGTTTTCTATCTCCATTCAAGGCTTTTGGAGCGTTCAAGCCGTCTTGACGACGAACACGGCGGCGGTTCACTTACGGCATTGCCAATTATAGAAACTCTTGCAGGAGATATTTCTGCATATATCCCAACTAATGTAATCTCAATCACCGACGGTCAGATTTTCCTTGAAAGTGAACTTTTCAATTCAGGACAAAGACCAGCGGTTAACTATGGTCTTTCCGTTTCCCGTGTAGGCGGTGCGGCACAGACTAAGGCTATGAAAAAGGCGGTAGGAAATCTCCGTATTGACCTTGCACAATTCAAGGAAATGGAGATATTCACACAGTTTTCATCGGAGCTTGACACAGCTACGGCGGAACTTCTTGCCCACGGACGTATGCTGACGGAAATGCTGAAACAGCCGCTTTACAATCCCCGACCGCACTATGAGCAGGTTATGCTCCTTTATGCGGCACAGCACGGACTTTTCAAGCACGTTTCGCCAAAGGAACTTAAAGAGTATTTAACCGAACTTATGAGTTATATCAACACATACGGTCAGGATATTATTGCGGAAATTGAGGAAAACCGTGTACTTACAGATGAACTTGCAGAGCGTATTGAACGCATTATAACGGCATTTGAGGAATAAGGTGATTTTATGCCGAATATCAGAGAAATTCACGAGAGAATTGAAAGTATAAAGCAGATTCTGAAAATCACCAATGCTATGTATCTCATATCTTCCTCAAAGCTGAAAAAGGCACGTAAGGCACTTGACTCAACCGAGCCTTATTTCTACAAATTGCAGGAAACTATCGAAAACGTGCTGGAGCATACGCCCCATATGAGGCAGATGTATTTCGACAGGCGTTCAGATATTCCCGAGGATAAGCGAAAAAGAGGATATATCGTAATTACGGGAGATAAGGGACTCTGCGGCAACTACAATCATAATATTCTGCGGTATACCGATGAAAAGCTTGACGCTGTCCCCGACCTCAATAATTGCTATTTATTTGTAATGGGACAGGTGGGAAGGCTTTACTATCAGCGGAGAATTAAATCGGGGAAACAGGCTTACGTTGACGGAGAATTCCTCTATACAACGCAAAATCCCACTTTATACCGTGCCGCTGAAATTGCCGATATTGTCCTTGAAAAGTTTAAGAAAAAGGAACTTGACGAGGTGTGGGTTCTTTATACGGATATGGTCACTTCAAATGTGCAGGAAACACGAACTGTTCAGCTTCTGCCCTTTGAACGCAGACATTTCGGAAAAGCCGAGGACGGCACTATGAAAAAGCTGCCTAAAGCTTCATTTATGCCCTCTCCCGAAAAGGTTATGGACTATCTCATTCCCCAGTATGCAAAGGGCATAATCTACGGTGCTATGGTTGAGGCTTTCTGCTGTGAACAGCAGTCACGTATGACAGCTATGGATTCCGCAACTACAAGTGCCAAAGATATGATACACGACCTCTCTCTTATGTACAACAGAGCAAGACAAGCCGCAATTACCCAAGAGATAACGGAAGTATGCGGCGGAGCAGCTAATGTTCAAGAGGAATAACGAAAAGAGGTGTTTTCACTTTAAATGGAAAAAGGAAGAATAACACAGGTTATCGGACCTGTTATTGATGTAGAATTTCCGTCGGGAAAGCTTCCTATGATTAAGGATGCTCTCACCGTTACAATTGACGGAAAACAGCGAATTATGGAGGTTGCACAGCATATGGGCAGCCGCACGGTCCGCTGCATTATGCTTGCCTCCAGCGAGGGATTGAGCAAAAATACCGAGGTTACCGCAACAGGAGCGTGTATAAAAGTTCCCGTAGGCGAAAAAACTCTGGGACGTATGTTCAATGTTCTGGGTGAGCCTATCGACAAAAAGGGCGATGTGGAAGCCGCTGAAATGTGGGAAATCCACCGCAAAGCCCCTACTTTTCAGGAGCAAAGCCCAGTTGTTGAAATACTTGAAACAGGCATAAAAGTCATTGACCTTATTGCTCCCTATGCCAAGGGCGGTAAAATCGGACTTTTCGGCGGTGCAGGCGTAGGAAAAACTGTACTTATTCAGGAACTTATCCGCAATATCGCTACGGAACACGGCGGTTACTCCATTTTCACAGGTGTAGGCGAGCGTTCCCGTGAGGGTAACGACTTATGGAATGAAATGCAGGAATCGGGAGTTATAAACAAAACGGCTCTCGTTTTCGGTCAGATGAATGAACCTCCCGGCTCACGTATGCGTGTGGCACAGACGGGACTCACTATGGCGGAATATTTCCGTGACCGTGAACACAAAGATGTTCTGCTTTTCATTGACAATATTTTCAGATACGTGCAGGCAGGCTCAGAGGTTTCGGCTCTGCTGGGACGTATGCCCTCCGCCGTTGGCTATCAGCCTACACTTTCCACGGAAGTAGGCGAATTGCAGGAGCGTATCACATCAACGAAAAACGGCTCTATTACGTCAGTTCAGGCAGTTTACGTGCCTGCTGATGACCTTACTGACCCTGCCCCTGCCATTACTTTTGCCCACCTTGACGCTACAACGGTTCTTTCGAGAAAAATCGTGGAGCAGGGTATTTATCCTGCTGTTGACCCTCTGGAGTCAAATTCACGTATTCTTGAACCCGAAGTTGTAGGCGAGGAGCATTACTACGTGGCAAGACGCACACAGGAGCTTTTGCAGAAATATAAGGAATTGCAGGATATTATCGCAATTCTCGGTATGGAGGAACTTGACGAGGAAGATAAAATTGCCGTATACCGTGCAAGAAAAATTCAGAAATTCCTGTCACAGCCCTTTAATGTTGCGGAGAATTTCACAGGTCTTAAAGGAAAATATGTTCCCATTAAGGACACAATTGAGGGATTTAAGGCGATTATCGAGGGCGATATGGATAAATATCCCGAATCAGCATTTCTTATGGCAGGCACAATTGATGATGTTCTTGCTAAGGCAAGAGAAATCGAAAACGGTGTGTAATTATGGCTAAAACCTTTTATCTGGAGATTATCACCTCCAACAGAATATTTTTTCAGGGGGACTGTGAGCATCTCGTAATAACCGCTATAGACGGTCATTTAGGCATACTTGCAGGCCATGAACCCCTTGTCACCTGTCTGCCCACAGGTGAACTGAAATATATGGTTGAGGGCGAGTGGAAATATGCCGCTATATCCGAGGGATTTATCGAAGTTCTCCCCGACAGGGCGGTAATTCTTGCGGATTCCTGTGAACTTCCCGAAGAAATCGACATAAAACGTGCCGAGGAGGAAAGGGACAGAGCAAAGGAAATGCTCCGACAGCAGCAGAGTATCCGTGAATACTACGAAACTCAGGCGGCTCTCAACAGGGCAATGAACCGACTTAAAGTTTCACAGAAACACTTTAAATAAAATCTGACACAGTAATTTTAAAGGGCATCTCTAAAAACCCGTTTGATTAAAGAAAAAACAGATAGGTGCGGCAGCTGCAAGGAAACCTTCCGCAGGCGTGCTGCCGCACTCTAAGGGAGGTTGACGAAGCAGATGTCGTGCATAGCTATTTTTCTCAAAAGGGGTTTTTAGAGATGCCCTAAAGTTATCTCAATGTTGATATGACCAAAAATACACCTGCTAAATTGTGCAATATCTCAAATTATGTACATTTACCCTTGATATACTTGACTTTTACCGTGAAATATAGTAAAATAATAGTAATTGTCACAGACAAAATCAAGGGAATGAAAATTCCCAAATAGGAGGCAAAAGACGTGAAAAAGATTCACAAATCCACTTTCTTCATTGTCGTTGCTCTGATTGCGTTATTCGCAGTTTCCGCTATCACAGGATTTGACTACTTCTACGGCGATAACAAAACTACCGTCGTAAAGGGTATCGATGACATTCGTCTTGGTATTGATATTCAAGGCGGTGTTGACGTTACATTCGCTCCTGCTGACGGATTTGACGCAAGCGACAGACAGCTTGACGCTGCTACAGCAACTTTGAAAACAAGACTTAGCACTCTTGGTATCAATGACAATGAAATCTACAGCGACTACAAATCAGACCGTATTATTGTACGTTTCCCATGGCAGGCTGGCGAAAGCGAATATGATGCCGAAGCTGCTGTTAAGGAACTTGGCGAAATGGCTGAACTTACATTCCGCCGTGGCGATACGTATGAAACCGACGAGGACGGCAACATAATTCCTACAGGTGAAATTATCCTCAAGGGTGCAGATGTTGCTGACGCTGACTATATGCAGCAGCCCGACGATTACGGTAATTTCCAGTGGGTAGTTACACTTGCCCTCAACGATTCAGGTAAGCAGGCATTTGCCGAGGCTACAGCTGAACTTGCAGGAACAAGCACTCCAATTTCTATCTGGATGGACAGCACTATGATTTCAGCTCCTACTGTAAACAGTGCTATCACAGGCGGAAACGCTATTATCACAGGTAATTTCGACAACGAGTCCTCAAAGAAGCTTGCTGACCAGATTAACTCAGGTGCGCTTCCTTTCAAAATGGAAACTACAAGCTTCAAGACAATCTCCTCCACAATGGGCGAAGGTTCACTTAATGCTATCGTTCTTGCGGCAGGTATCGCATTTATCTTCATTGCGATTTATATGATTGTTCTTTATAAAGTTCCCGGATTTGTTGCTGTTATCGGTATTATCGGACAGATTGCCGCAACTCTTGCAGCTGTAACAGGCTGGTTCGGATTTATGCCCGGTTCAACTCTCACAATCCCAGGTATTGCAGGTATTATCCTCTCCGTTGGTATGGGTGTTGATGCTAACATCATCACAGGTGAGCGTATCAAGGAAGAAATCAACTCAGGAAAGTCACTTGACGTTGCAATCCGTGTAGCTTATAAGAGAGCATTCTCCGCTATCCTTGACGGTAACCTCACAAACGTATTTATCGCTATTATCCTTATGGGTGCGTTCGGTGTTCCCACAAGCTTCTTCTCTAAGATTCTCAATAGCACAGTATTCTTTATGTTCGGTGCTACAACCGAGGGTGTTGTTTACTCATTCGGTTTCACACTCCTTGTAGGTGTTATCTGTAACTTTATCTTTGGTGTATTCGCATCTAGACTTATGGTTACATCACTTTCAAAGTTCAAGGGACTCCAGAACAGAAAACTTTATGGAGGTAACGAAAAATGAGTAACATAGACAGCAAACTTAAAAAGAAAAGTGCTCCCGCACCTGTTATAAATCAGAAGGTTTACAACTTCTGCGGCAAAAAGCGTATGATACTTGCAATTGTAATATGCGTTATTGTCGCACTTCTTGCAGGTATAATTTTCAGAGGAGTTAATCTTGCTATCGAATTTGAGGGCGGTACAATGATTACTTACTCCTATGACGGCGAACTTGATACAAACAAGGTTGCCACAGAAATTCAGAGCATTGTAAACACTCCCGTTTCAATCCGTACAGGTGAAAGTCTTGACGGCAGCGGTCATCAGATGGTTGTTTCATTTACTTCAAATGAGGGACTTAATGCCGACAGACAGTTCGAGCTTACAACATCTCTCAATGAGAAGTTCCCCGACAACAAGATTGAGCTTTCAGATTCAAATGACGTAAGCCCTGCATCAGGACGTGAATTCCTGCTTAAATGTCTTATTGCTGTAATTCTTGCAGCAATCATAATAATCATTTACATTGCTTTCCGATTCAGAAACATCGGTGGCTGGCTTGCAGGTTTATGTTCAATCTTTGCTCTGCTTCACGACCTTATGGCAGCTCTTGCAGCTTCAATCCTCTTTGGATTTGAGTTCAATGCAAATATCGTTGCAGTTATTCTGACAATTCTCGGTTACTCAATCAATAACACAATCGTTATTTACGACAGAATCAGAGAAAACAAGTCACTTTACCCCAATGCTACACTTAACGAGCTTATCAACCTCGGCTGCTCACAGTCACTTACACGTTCTATCAGAACATCAATTACAACAATCGGAACAATGGTTATCGTTTCAATTGTAGTATTCGTAAGCGGCTACACATCACTTCTCAGCTTCTCAATTCCACTTATCTTCGGTCTTATTTCAGGTACTTACTCCTCAATTTTCGTAGCACCTGTTACATGGTCTTGGATGGTTGGAAGAAAGAACAAGGCTTCCAAGAAGGCTTAATAAAAAAACAAGAGTTAAGAATCTTTGCGGTTCTTAACTCTTTTTTTCTCAAAAGGGGTTTTTAGAGATGCCCTTTTATTAGTTGGTATAAAAAAGCCCCCGAAACATCGCTGTTTCAGGGGCTTTTACAATTCTTAATTCATATTTCTTTATTTTTAATTAACTTTCCCTGCCGCTTTCTGTATCTTATCTTTAATCTTGATAGAGCTGTTTACCTTTTTGATAATCAGTCCCACGATAAGAATAAATGCTCCGAAACAGCCGCCGAAAGCCGCTGAGGGGAGAAGCAGGGTACTGCTGAGATAGCAGAGGAAATCGCCTGTTACAGCGTATACAAGAGCCGCACCTGCGGATACAGCAATTGCTGCCGCAAGGACAACTAATCCGCTGAATGTAAAGATATTGCCCATATAGCCACGGATAGCCTTTTTGCTGTTTTTGAGAATTACAGCAATCCATATCATAAGCAGAACAAAAACACCTGCAAGAATTCCGATTGTAACATATGAGAGAATTTTTCCGATATTTTCAAGACGGAATTTCATCTCCCAGCCGATTTTGTCAACGGAGAATTTCTCAGCTGTTTTGTGAGCGTCAAGACTGCTGCGGATTGCGTTATAGTCGGCAGTCTGCATCTCATAGCCGAAAATTCCAACTCCGCTGTCGTGATTTGCTCTAAGAAATTCCACAATATCGTTATTTGTAACAGTAGGCATATCGCCCGAACCGTCAATTATGTAATCCGCATACTGTTCAAGCTTATCTGCACAAAAGCCTGTGAAATCCGTACCTGCAAGGAAAAGGGTGAATTCAGTCTTATCCGCATTTCCCTGAGTTGCCTTGTCAAAATCGGTTTCATAGTAGAGATTATCAGCAAGGCTCATATCGTTAAATTCTGCATTGATAACCGACCACACATCAAGGTCTTTGGCTATATTGTGGAGATTTGTTCCGGTTAAGCCGAGTTTCAGGCTGAAAATCAGGCAAAATGCAGTGAGAACAATTCCTGCGAAAAGGGCAATGAAAAATCCGCCGAAGTACTTGCCGACTCCAACTTTTGCAGGTTTCTGTTCAGCTGGTTCAACTGCCGCATTTTCCTCAGCAGGGGGAATATTTTCCACAGGGGGCGGAACGAAAGCAGCCTCACGCTCTTTTTCAATGAAAAGTTTCTCAGCCTTTTCCTCAGCGGCAGGTTTTTTCTCCTCAATTGCAGGTATATCCTCTTTTGGCAGTTCGGGAGCTTTTTCCTCAGCCTTTTCATTTGCTTTTTCCAATGAAATTACAGCCTCTTTTTTCTCCTCAACTAATCGGAGCAGCTTGTCTACTTCTGAAACTTCCTCCGCAGGCTTTTCAGGCTCAGGGAGAATTTCCTTAGCTGTTTCCATTGGTGCAGGAGTTTCAGTTGTTTCCATTGATGCAGGAGTTTCAGCTGTTTCCATTGGTGCAGGAGTTTCAGCTGTTTCCTTGACTTTGTCCTGTGGGATAGTATCCTCTCTGTTTTCCGTAACAATTTTTCCTGTAGCGGGATTTCTCAGCATTGCACCGCAGCCGATACAAAAATAGAGATTTTCGTCCTCATGCACAGCACCGCAATTTTTACACTTCATTTGATTTCCTCCGTATTAATTATTAATTATCCGCAATATTTCGCTATTTATATTATATCGTGAAAAAAGCCGATTGTCAACAGAAAAAATGTCGGGGAATAGAATATTGACAGACTATACTGTTTGTGATATAATTTAGTAAAGAAAAATAGACGAAAGGAATATAAAAAATGTACTTTGACGATATTAAAGTTGGAATGAAAACCGAAATTGCCCCTGCTCATATTGAGAAAAAGAAGATGATTGACTTTGCACTTGACTACGATAATATTCCCCTGCATACCGATGAGGAATATGCAAAATCAACGCCTTTCGGAAAGCTTCTCGCACCCGGGGTTATGTCATTTTTGGTTGTATGGGCGAAATATCTTGAAGTGGACTTTTTCGGTGAGGAACTGCTTGCAGGAAAATCCACAAAAATCGAGTGGCACAAGCCTGTTTTTGCCGATGATGTGCTGACAGCCTCAGCGGAAGTCACAAAGGCTGTGCAGAGAAATCCTAAAAACGGACTTGTTGAAATTACAATTGAGGCATATAATCAGCATGGTGAACTTGTGCTGACGAATGTAACCGAGGCAATTGTCAAATGCAGAATTAACTCCTGATACTGATAAAAAAAGACGGCACGAAGCCGTCTTTTGCAATTATTAAGATTATTTGTCAGCCTGTGCCTTGAGAAGATCTCTGATTTCTGTGAGAAGCTCTTCTTCCTTAGAAGGCTTTGCAGGTGCAGCCTCCTCCTGTTTCTTGAACTTGTTCACAGCAGTGTTGATGCTCTTAACAAGAACAAATACAACTGCTGCCATAATCAGGAAGTTGATAACATCCATAATAAATGCACCAATTCCGAGCTGTGCCTTGCCGATTGTGATTGTCAGTCCGTTGAATCCATTAACATTAAAACATCCGATAATAGGTGAGATAAGGTTGTCGAGCAAAGAGGTAACAAGACCTGTAAATGCTCCGCCGATGATAACACCGACTGCCATATCCATTACATTACCCTTAGTGATAAATGTTTTGAATTCGTTCAATAACTTCTTCATTTTTTTCGTTCTCCTTTTTGTTTTTTTGCTTCACCAATTATGCCTTGCTATAAATACAAAGGGTTTAGTTGGGGGAGCGTTTTGTATTTAGGGATGCCCTTTAAACAAGCTTTCGCCTGTTTATACCAATTCCTGAAATGTCAGCCGATACCGATGATATACGGCACTTATACCATTGGATTTATCTGCTGTTGTTTCAGGGCTTGGTATTAGTTCATACTTCAGGCAAAGAGGGAATCTCTGCCGCTTTTTCGTGAACAGTCTTTTTCGACTGCATATATTCGGGAAGTTCGATTTTGTCGAGTTCGCTTTCATAAGGATTGATTTTTTTCGGCATAGCTTCAACAGCGTGGTCAGCCTTTGCCATTATAGCCTCCTTATGCTCATTAACAGCCTGTTTAATATCATCAGCATTAACATCTTCTGTAAATCCCATTGAAATTCTCGATTTCACATTGAGATTTTCCGACAGAAGTGAAGCGTCAACTTCACGTGTTTCGTCCATAGTACCGCTGTTTGACTTGCCTGTACCAACAGTAAGGTCATCAGAAACGCTGTCTTTGATTTGACGCATATACAGATTATTTATTCTGCTTGAATCATTCTTTTCCAGCTTACTGCCGTCAACTACAGGCATATCGCTCATAACTCCGCCTGAATCCGACTGTCCCTGCAAACGCTTTTTACGTCTGTTATCAATATCAGCAAATGGGTCCTCAGGATTTATAGGTTCAGGCTCAGCCTTTCCGAAAAAGTCATTTGTTTGCTTGCTATGGTCAGCAGGCTTTTTGCTGCCCTCATCGAAAAAGTCCCAGAATGCCTGTTTATCGTCCTTTTTCGGTGTTTCGGGCTTAGGTGTATTCTGCGGCGGAATGGCAGGTATTCCCTGCATTGGAATTCCACTCATTGGCTGCTGCATCTGCGGCTGTATGTTAGGCTGTCCGTAGATTGGCATACCGCTTTGGTCGTAGCCGATAATCTGCGGCTGACCGTACATCATAGGCTGTACCTGTGGTTGTCCGTAAATCGGCTTTCCGCTTTGGTCGTAACCGATAATCTGCGGCTGACTGTACATCATAGGCTGTACCTGTGGCTGTCCGTAAATTGGCATACCGCTTTGGTCGTAGCCAATAATCTGCGGCTGACCGTACATCATAGGCTGTACCTGCGGCTGTCCGTAAATTGGCATACCGCTTTGGTCGTAGCCGATAATCTGCGGCTGACCATATATCACAGGCTGTTGTGTCTGCATAGGCTGCTGCATTGTCTGCTGCATTGGCTGTTGTGCCTGCATTTGCTGCTGCATCGGTGGCTGTCCATAGATTGGCTTTCCGCTTTGGTCGTAGCCGATTATCTGCGGCTGTCCGTACATCATAGGCTGCTGCATTTGCTGTGGCATTTGCGGCATAGCTGACTGCATATTCGGCTGTGCCACAGGCTGTGGTGGAACAGGCGGTGTAGGCAATGAAGCCATAGACGGCTCATCAAACATACTGAAATCGAATTCTTCCTCGGAGCTGTTCAGCTCATCAGATGTGTACAGTTGTTTTCTTGGGGCAGGGGCAGGAACATCTCTTATAATAAAAGTATCCTCATTCAGGGTGAATCCGCCTGCATTTTCAGGGGAATCCTCCTCTGAATGGTAATTTCCTCTGTCAACTGCCTCATAGTTAATTTCCGAGGGATTTTCCATATTACTTCCGCATTTTACACAGAATTTAAAACCGCTTTCGTTTTCTGTTCCGCAAGCACTGCAAATCATTATGAAGCCGCCCTTTCTCTTTTTGCTATATACTTATTATATCATTTCCCGACTTTTTTTGCAATACCTAATGAATAATTTGCATATATTAATTAATTGTGGGAGCGATATTGCCAGCCGATTTGTTTTTATTTATATGTCAGATTTGCATTGAAAAAGTTCTACCATTTTGTGCTATATGCTGATAAAATAAGAAAATTATATGAAAACTCTGTATTTTTTCTTTTGTACGTGGTATAATAGTAGTGATTGGAAAAAGGGTTAATCCCGATGTGTAGAAAATTTATACAGGAGCTGAAATTTATGCCTAAGGACGTCAGCAAAGAAAAAAGTATAAACAAAGCTAAAACGACCTTTGAACTTGTAGTATGTGCTGTTATTATCGGCACTTCTGTTTTTCTTGGAAAGAGCTGTTTTGATAAGGTGAAAGTAGTACCCTCTACAAATCAGCAGGCATCCACAATTGAGGAAATTGAAATTCCCGATGCCTCCGATGTACTTGACCCGAACAAAATTGTGTTCACTCCAACTCCCATAAATACAAGAATGAAATTCAGCGGAAATCTCGTACTCGTCAATAACGATTATGAGTATTTTTCCACAGGTGAAGAAAAGCTTGTAAGCATTATGGAGAAAAATGACGAGGCAGGACGCAAGAGTTTTATTGCCGTTGATTATGACTATACTATTCTTGAACCTGCTTATGAACCCCTTGCGAAAATGGTTGATGACTGGTACGGAATTTACGGCAATGATACGCTCATTGTCTACGGTTCTCACCGCACAAAGGAATTCCAGCAGCAGCTTTATGACCAGTTTACCGCAAATACATCCGATGACGGAGAAGCTCCCATTGTTGCCCGTCCCGGTTTCAGCGAGCATGAAACAGGTCTTGCCATTGATTTCAGCGAAACTGTGAACTATGATTATCAGGGCGACGGCGATTTCCAATGGCTCAATAACAACTGCCACAAATACGGCTTTGTTATCAGATACGCAGAGGACAAAGAGGCAATTACGGAATACCGCAAAGAGCCGTGGCATTTCCGCTATGTGGGAATTCCCCATGCTAAATATATGACAGAAAATAATATCTGTCTTGAAGAATATATCGAACTGCTCCGCAATTCCTACAATTATAGCGGTGACCATCTGAAAATTGAGGACGAATACGGTGCGGCATATGAGATTTATTTCTATCCCTCGGACGACGGTTCAGAAGTGACAAACGTGCCTGTTCCAAGCGGTGTAAGATACGATATATCGGGAAATAACGTAGACGGATTTATTGTTACTGTTCACGTTGACGAAAAGACTGAAATAGGCAAGGAAAATCCTGCCCTTACAACTTCGCCGTATTCCTACACCTCTACGACAACAAGTGAGGAATCCGAAACAACTTCGGGCGAATCCACAGAAACGACTTCCACCGAAACTACAGAAACAACTGTGGCTGAATAAAATGCAAATATATAGGGCAGGGAGTTAATTAAGAATTAAGAATTATGGACGGTGGAATTTTTTCTGCCGTCCTTTTTTATGTATGATGATATTTTTGTAGGGACTGCCTTTGTCAGTCTGCAATTTCGGTGCGGAATTTAGGCTTTTCGATAATCTTACGGGCGGATAATATCCGCCCCTACAGAGAATTACGTTTTCTGATGAAATTACCGCACCCTTTAGCTAATGGCTAACAGCTAACGGCTTGTAACATAATTACGCATTACGCATTACGAATTACGCATTAATACAGCCCTCTTACATCTTCAAAGGAAAGTGCAGGCTGCAATGCGAGATTAATTCCGCAGGCGATAAGTTCCGAGCCACGCTCTGCAAGACGGTCAATATCCCGAGGAGTTACCATCATATTCGGCGTATTATCGGGAATATCCTCCCACAGACTCCGCAAAATCGTGTGCATATCCACAACTGTGGGAATACCCACCGCTACCACAGGCACTCCGAGAGTTGCCGCTGACAGTTCCCTCCGTGAATTTGCCACACCGCTGCCCGGGGAAATTCCGCTGTCGCTTATCTGAATTGTACACCCCAGCCGCTTTGTATCGGAACAGGCAAGAGCGTCCACAGCCACAACTGCTGACGGCTTTATTTCACGGCATACAGCCTTTATCAGCTCCGCAGTTTCAACTCCCGTCTGCCCGAGAACTCCACCTGCAAGACAGCTGACGGAACGGAGAGAGCGTAGAAAATCATCGTCATTTTCACTAAGTTCCTCTTTGAAATGACGGGTAGCAAGGACTTTTTCAGCTGTCCAAGGTCCGATTGCATCGGGAGTTATATCTCTGTTGCCCAACCCTGCCACAAGGATTTCGCCCTCGGGCAGCATAGATTTCAGTTCCTCAGAAAGTTCCCGTGCCATAGCCTCATAATTGGCACAATATCGGCTTAAATTGCCGCTTTCAAGGGTGATATACCGCCCCTTTCCCTTGCCTAAAGAGGCACGGTGATTGTCGTTTTCGATTACGATTTCAGTTATGGAAAATGCGTTTCCACGGCGGAATTTTCTCACTCCCTCAGGCAGGTTATCCTCGTTGAATTGCTCCATTGCAAGGTCTGTTCTGATATTCATAAGCCCTCCTTTGTGAATATTGCTGTATTTCAAATACAAATATTCGTTATGTTTTTCTCTTTTACCTATTGATTTTTTCAGCAAATAATGGTATAATTATTATTGTCTCAGTGGGTAGCTGTGCGTTGCAGCTGCCGCATATCGTAACTGATATGTATAAAATATGTTATATACTGCGGTTTATCCGTGGAAAAATTCGGGAGGTGCAATTATGCCAAATATTAAATCTGCAAAGAAGAGAGTTAAGGTTAACGCAACTAAGGCTGCTGCTAACAAGTCCAGAAGAACAAACCTCAAGACAGTTCTCAAGAAGGCTGATATCGCTTGTTCTACAGGTGCTGCTGATAAGGCAGAGGCTATCAAGCTCGCTGTTAAGAAGGTTGACCAGGCTTGTGCAAAGGGTCTTATGCACAAGAATAAGGCTGCAAGAAAGAAGGCACAGCTTGCTAAGAAGCTTAACGCTGCTGAATAATTGAATAAAATCAACCCCGATGTCTTGCGAATCGGGGTTTTTTGTTTGTATTTTCTAAAAATTACATTTTGTATTGATTTTTTCATCTGGTGTTCCGTATTCTCCATATGCAATTAAAGCAGAACGTAAATCGTCAATAAATCCTTCTTCGGTACTGTATGGAAAAGAAATGCTATTACACGCATAATGTTCAGGGATATCCCAGACAAGCGTATTTCCATCTTCAAATCTATATCTGAATTGTACAAAATATTTTTTATTTTTCCATATGAAAACAAAAATAGTTTCTTCAAAATAATCCCTGAGGTAATATATTCCAAAAAGATAAATTTTTCTTTCTTTATCGACAGTCCAGTACCAAGGATTTACAAGTATATCAGTTTTTAATATCTGTCCCATTGCACAACGAGGATAACTGATTTCCCATGAATTAACTTCTTGTTGTTGCTCAGGTGTTAATTTTTCATTTACAAAAGCCATAATATCTGCATTTCCTTTCAATCTCTGATGAAATCCTTATCCCTTTGGGGCATTGATGAATCCACCTCATTTATATATATAATCCGCCCTGCTTATTCGGCAAGGCGGTATTAGTTATCTCTTACGCTTTACAATTTTAATTCGCTTCTTTTCGGGAGCTTTCGCAATCTCCGCAGTTTCGGGTTCAGCCGTAACTTCGGGGATTTTTTCTTTTTCCTCAACAGGAAATTCCATAGGCTCAGCCATTTGCCTGCCCACAACTGCAACAAATTCGCCGTCCTCAATTTCACCATAGTCCTCGTATTCGCTTATACCCTCATTTTCCTCGTCAACCTCGCAGATGAACTCCGCCACTTCGCTGCCCTCGGAAAAATCGGCAAATTCAATAATCAGATTGACATTTCTGCCGAAGTCGAATACAAGTTCCACATCGGGAATACTGCCGTATGAGGGGAAAATCATTACTGCCGTGTCGCTAGCTGTCATTTCAGCCGCCGCATAAAGCTTTGCAATGTCATCGGGATTAATCTCGTTGGCAGAAGTGATATGCTGCCACTTTGCATTGCCTACACAGTAAATACTGCCGTCGCTTTCGTACAGGGAAATTGTGGGATTTAATGGGAAAAATTTGCGTTCCCTGCACAGATAGCCTGCCTTGGAAAGTGCTTTCACAACCTTGCCCTCACGTGCGGCTCTGGCAAGCTTTGAAATATACACCTCAAAAAGTTCCTGCATTGAGAAAAATACCGCATTTTCCACGTATTTTCCGAAATATCCGCTGCTGTTCTTCTGGAGAACCATTCGGCAGATATTCAGAACAGCCGTATATTTCTTGGCATTTCTCGTATTGATACAAGCCGCAAAATCACGCTCCACGCTGTTGCACAGTTCCACATCATCAAGCTGAATGATAATTTTTTTCAGTTCCTGCTTATTTACGTGGCTGTCAACAAGTTTCAGAAGAACTGCCGCCGCCGTCTTTATAAGGCGATTTTCCGCACGATTTGGAGTGAAAACATCGTGGCGGACATACAGCCTTTCACGGTGGGCGAGATTTCGCCGTATATTCTCGGAGAAAAGAATACTGCCCTGCATTGAGTTGGTATTTTCCTCAATGGAAGTATACCCCGAAAGCATACCGCTTTTCATAATTTTTGAAAATTCACGAATGAACACAGCGGCGAAATATTCCATAAAAGAGCTGTCCTCGCTGTCAAGAAGCTCCGCTGTATTCTTCTCAAATGGCATATCAAGATAAGCCGAAACCATACGTCCCAGCAAGCCTTTAGCCTCGGTGACTGACTTCCCCAGCCGTGGGTAAATCTCAATTGCCCTGCCGTCATTAAGCCGCAGTACACCTGCAAAATCACGGGATTTTATAACCTTTTTTCCCTTTTCCATACACAGGAGCATAAGCTGTGGATTTCGCAGGGCAAAGTCCTCGATTTTCTCAAAAAGTTCCGAATTTTCCTCGTTAAACTCTATTATAATGTCATTTTCAAATCTTGCAATTATATCTTTCATCTCAAATTACCTGTAAATATTTATAAAATCCTGCTCAGTCCAGTTATCGGGATTTCCAATGCGGTAAATATTCCTGTCGGAGTCGAATGCCTTGATAAATTTCGGCTGAATTGTTTCAATAAACGTGTTTTCGTCATTGAGAATAAGGCGGATTTTCTCGTAATCGTCAAAGAAATATTCCTGCAAAAGGGGAATAATTCTGTTGTTGAAAATCTTTCTCAATGTGTCAATATCACGGATTGAGCCGTCTTTATTCATAAAATATGCGTGACCGATTGTATGCTCACGGTCATAGTAATACTCAATTCGCTGATTTATAGCCGTAAGCATTTCGCAGAGGTCAATTTCTCCGCAATTTTTCAGCAATTCGGGAACAGGCATCATTTCCGTGAAGTCAAAACGTCGTCTTAAAGCCGTGTCAAGCATTGCAATTGAACGGTCAGCGGTATTCATTGTGCCGAGGATATACACGTTCCGGGGAACGATAAATTCTCTCTGTGAAAAGGGCAGAGTTACGGCAGTTCCACGCTTTGTATCTTCAATAAGGGTGATAAGTTCACCGAAAATTTTTGAAATATTACCACGGTTGATTTCGTCAATTACCGCAACATAATTTACATAGGGATTTTTTGACGCTCTGTCGCAGAATGTCTTGAATACACCGTCATAAACACGGTAAATTACGTTTGTTTCAGCGTGGGCAGAAGTAGACTCCTTGCCGTATTTGTCTACGATTACAGGGCGAATACCCTCAACGAAATCTTCATAGCTGAATGACTGGTGGAAAGTGGTGAATTTAATTCGTCCATGCTCACAGTAGTCGTCAAAACGTGCCTTTACATCGGCATACGGCTCATTGTCCACATTTTCCTTATTTTCAACAAGAGCAACAGCGTGTTTAACTGTGTTATATGTTTTACCTGTGCCGGGAGGGCCGTAGAGGATACGGTTCAGACTGCCGATATTTCTGGGCTGGTCGTCCATTTCGGGGGAGTACGGCAGAATTTCCTCGTCGGGTTCTTCCTCGATATGATTTTCAACATCAAGATGTTCCCCTAAAATCTCAAAAATCTTGTAGTTGCGGATTTTGAAATTAGCGTCACGGTATGCCTTGATTTTACGGCAGTTCTCCACATAGGCGGAAACTGACATAACATCTTCGAGTTCAATTCCCACGAAATCGAAAATAGTGGGAACTTCACCTGCACAGATAATGGGGAAAGTAAAGGGTTTAAGGCAATGGAGGATTCTTGACACAACCACAACGGAAAGCCCCGACTGCTCGAATTTTTCGTTCAGCACCTGTGCGGAAAGGTCGAATATTTCCTCATCTGTTTCACGGTTCATCTGAACGATTTCAAGGCAGAGGGAAATGAAATCACGTATGCAGTCCTTATGCTCGGCAATTGAACGGTCAGCAAAGGTATCGAAAGATGTGTCGTAAATACCTACAGTTACAGCGTCATCGTCCTGATTTCCCGTATAACGTCTGCGTGAGGCAAGCTGCCATATATCCTCAATTGTCTTGATAAGTGATTTTTTATCAGCGTGGAGGAGGTGGCTTTTCAGCACATTTGCCCTTTGTGTTTCCATTCCGCCTGCGGTAGTTTTTACGCAAATGGAATAAATGAGGTCAAGGTCGGTATAGTCGATAATTGATTTGTTGCGGAGATTTTCGTAGCGTCTGACGGCATTTCGCATTATTTTGTACGAACCGTCATATTCATCGGGAAGAATTTCGCTTTCGTGGGTTAGTCTTGTGATGATTTCCTGTATATTCATAACAAAATCCTCTCAATTTAGTAGATTTTTATAGTTTTATTATACTATATTTTTCCATACTTGTCAACGATTTTTAGACGATGTTTATTATTATTTTACATTTTTTTAGAGATGCACTTAAAATAAAAAGACGGCAATCGTTAAGACTGCCGCCCATAATTCTGAATTCTGAATTCTTAATTCTTAATTCTTAATTAACATTAACTTGCCGTTCCAAAAAGCTAAAGGCTAAAAGCTAACGGCTAAAGGCTTTTAGACGCATTACGCTTTATTCAATGTCGTCCTCTTTCTTCATATCAACCGTCATATTCATAGTGTTGAGGAAAGCAGCAGGGTCAAGGCAGATACCCTGATAACGCACCTCAAAGTGCAGGTGATTACCAAAGGAATTACCCGTATTTCCAACAAATCCTATAAGCTGTCCCTTGGTTACATACTGTCCCTCAACGGCATAAACCATAATCATATGGGCATAAACTGTTGCATAGCCGTCGGGATGTTCAATCATAACCACATTGCCGTAGCCGCCCCAGTTCCAGCCTGCACTGACAACCAGGCCTTCTTCGGCAGCATAGATTTCAGTACCCTCAGGAGCTGCAATATCCAGTCCCTTGTGATTTCTGTCGCTGATAAAGCTGTCGCTTACCCAGCCGCCGTCAAGAGGCCAGCCCATTTGTCCTGTACCTGACATGGGAGCACCGAAATAAACTGTCTGCGGGTCATCGGGCATTGCAGAATATGTGCCTATACCGATAGTTTCCACCACAGGGGATTTTGTAATTTTGCTGCTTATAACATTTCTTGACTGTTCAATTCCGTCAATGTATGTTACTTCATATTTGCTTATTTTTTCGCCACGTTCACCCTTTGTAAGAACTGCACGAATACCCACGTTGAGGGAGCTTGTTTCAACCTCAACTGTTTCGTAGTCGAGGAAAGTTACAGTTTCATGCTCACAGATATACTGAATGGGGAGAAAGCGTTCAGTTTCCGTTACGTTTAAAATCTGTCCGATAAAAATACCGTCGGAAGCGTTGGGGTTGAGCGTGTTGAAATCTTCAAGCTTCATTCCGAATTTTTTTACAATATCAAGAACAGTTTCGTTTTTCTGAACTACGTACACCTTTTTGCGTTGCTTAGTGGAAGTAAGCTGAGTTATTGCACCCTGTTCCGTTTTAAGGCTGCTCATCAGATAAATTCCCTTGGTGTACTCAATTTTATTGGCGTAGGAAACTTCCTTGACCTTTCCGTCGGGCTTATAGTCAAGAAGTGCCTTGTCGAGAGCCGACTGGACTTTTTCCTTATTTTTCACCGCACCTATAAATTTTCCGTCAATGTAAATGCCGTAAGCTTCGATAAGTTCCTCGTTGGAGGCTTCAAGCATCTGATTTGCAAGTTCTGAGGGAGTCATCACAGTATCGCTTGCTGAAATTGCACATACTGAAAGCTGAGTTGATAAGTCGATTAACTCATCATTTTCGGAGTAGGCAATTCGCTGCTGAAAATCACGTTCAGCCATATTGTAATCAGCTTCGGCAGAGATTATTCCAAGGCGTTTTCCGTTGAAATCCACCGCAATTCCGTATTTCTGAGATGAACCGCTTGTAATAATTCCCACGGTAAAGACAATGCACACCACGGGAAGAATGTAGTTGAAAGCGGTATACATAACGCCGTATTCGCCGAAAAAGAATGAGCCGATAAATTGCAGAACAGCCTCGGCATAAACTTTTCCGCCCTCTTTTTTGGCGTGGCGGATATTTTTAGCAAGGTCGTTTGATTGCTGTACACGGCTGCGGAATGACTCAGTGGCACTGCGGAAAATCAGCATAAATCCACGTTTTGCAAAGCTGAACAGACCGCAGAGCTCCTCCCATATAAAGCGGAAAATCCCGATAATTCCAAGGAGTACAGCGGCAATAAATTTAAAAGTGCAAAGACCGCTTCTTACAAATAGTCCTGTTATAAATCTTCCTGTTTTTCGCAGAAAATTCAAAATAACACTTCCTTATTGAAATTTTAATAAGCCGTTAGCCGTCAGCTGTTAGCTGTTAGTTATTAGCTAAAGGCTAAAGGCTATAGGCTAATAGCTAAAAGCTTTTTAGAAATGATATTCGTAGTTCAGCATTTCCTCGGTATAATTTTCAAGACGCTCTAAAAGCGGAAGAACATCTTTTTTTGCGGAGTCGAGGTCATGCTCTAAATAATTTCCGCACTCAATTTCGGAAAGACCGGGGATAACACCGTCAAATTCCGCAATAAACGCATATGCGGATTTTACGAGAGAAATCGCCTGTTCGCCTGTCATATTATCTCTTGTCAGCAGATAAAAGCCTGTGCGGCAGCCCATAGGACCTACATAGATTATGCTGTCGCTGTACTGGCTGTTTCGTGCGTATGTGGCAAAGAGATGCTCAATTGTGTGAAGTGACGGATTTGAGATATAAGTGCCGCCGTTGGGCTTGACCATACGCACATCATATGTGATAATATCACCGTCAATTCTTGATATGTACATACCTACACCGAATTTAGTGTGGTCAACCTGAAAGCTTGCTATTTTTTCCATAATATTTCCTTTCCTTGTGAAAAGCTCCTCAATATCCTGCGGAATTGGAGCCTCCACGGTAATTTCTTCATTTGTCATTGGCAGTTTAAAGCTCATTTTTCCGCAGTGGAGAGCTTGTCTTGTGATTTTTTCAAGGCTGCCCCCATAAAGGTCGTCACCTGCAAGGGGATAGCCGAAATGGCTGAAATGAACTCGAATCTGATGAGTTCTTCCTGTTTCAAGGTCAATTTCAAGGAGGGAAAAACCGTTGCCCTCTCTGATTTTCTTGTAGTGTGTAACGGCTCTTTTGCCGTCCTCACGGACACAGCGGATTATAATGCTTTCGTTTTCTCTTGCTATGGGAGCGTCAATAGTTCCCTGCGGTTCTGTAATGCCCTGAACTGCCGCATAGTATATCTTATGTGCCGTGCCTTGTAAAATATTCGCACTATGAGAATTTTTTGCCACAAGACACAATCCCGAAGTATCCTTATCAAGGCGATTTACAGGGCGAAAGGCAAGTTTTCCGTATCTTGCCGCAAAAAAATTCCCTAAAGTATCAGTTCTGTGGCGGATTGAGGGGTGAACAGGCATACCCGACGGCTTGTTGAATACGACTAAATCCTCATTTTCAAAAATTATGGGGACTTGAAGCAGGGGATTAGGCTCAATTTCGCTGTTGTCAGTCTGTTCAAGAGTGATTATATCGCCGTTTTTCACCATATCAACAGTTCTTGCGAATTTGCCGTTTACAGCAATTCCCTTTTGATTTTTAAGCTTTCGGATAAGCCCTGCGGAAACTCCGCAGCTGTCACGGAGATAATTTTTAAGCTGCTGTGGATTTTCCGAAACTACGGTGAATACAAGTCTGCTCATAGGCGTTTTCGTCCTCCTTGAAGAATATGGATATGCCGACAGCATATGATACCGCAATTTTCGGTATGAAATAGGGTGGAATAATCAACACAGGGAGCAGATATGTCAATATCAGTTTCAACGGGAATTTCCCTCTGTGCCGCATAAATTTAATGGTAAACAGCACAACACGGAAAGCTGAAAAATCCTCTTTTTTCAGCAGAAGAAAGGGAACTGCCGTAAGTCCGAAACGGAAGTAAATCCACCGTATACCGAGAAAAATCCCTAATGCAATGAGATTGACCGCCACGAATAATTCCGCCTCAGCTGCACCGTCAGACAGCAGGTAAATTCCAAGGGCAAAGGCTGCCACTATGGGGAGAAGAAAAAGCGCTGAAATCAGGCATACAAAAAAGTTGGCAGAAATTGAACGAAGAATGAATTTTCCGCTTGAAAGATAGCGTGAAAGGCGTTTCGGCTCTTTTTTGCCCTCAGCAAATAGCATAAGCCTTGCACCAAGACCGCACCACAAAGGCGGCATTATGAGAAATCTCAGCAGAATGAAAATTGCCGATAAAACAGCCTGTTCCGTGTTTATGCCTGTGAAAAGGTCAATGGGGCGGATAGTGCCGAAGTATAGCATAAGGCAGTATAGTGCCGCTTCAGCTGAACGGAGGAGCAATTCTCCGCCGATTGGCAGCAGGCAAAGGAGAAGCAGCTCCCACCGCTTTCCCTTTATCATTTTTTCCGTATATCCCGAAAGCTCCCGAATTCGCATTATAACATCACCTTTCCTTTAGGGCATCTCTAAAAACCCCTTTTGAGAAAAAACAGCTATGCACGACATCTGCTTCGTCAACCTCCCTTGGAGTGCGAAAGCACGCCTTCGGAAGCTTTCCTTGCAGCTGCCGCACCTATCTGTTTTTTCTTTAATCAAACGGGTTTTTAGAGATACCCTTTAGTGATATTATTGGCATTTATTCGCTGATTATACGGCGGTTATTAGTTGTTAGCTGTCAGCCATTAGCCATTAGCCGTTAGCCGTTAGCCGTTATCCATTAGCCGTTAGTCGTCAGCCGTTAGCCATTAGCCGTCAGCCGTTAGCCGTCAGCCGTTAGCCGTCAGCCATTAGCCATTAGCCGTTAGCTGTCAGCCATTAGCCATTAGCCATTAGCCGTTAGCTGTCAGCCATTAGCCATTAGCCGTCAGCCATTAGCCATTAGCCGTTAGCCGTCAGCCATTAGCCGTTAGCCGTTAGCCATTAGCCGTTAGCTGTCAGCCATTAGCCGTTAGCCGTTAGCTGTCAGCCATTAGCCATTAGCCATTAGCCGTTAGCAATTAGCAATTAGCCGTTAGCAATTAACAATTAGCTGATAGCTAAAAGCTAAAGGCTAAAGGCTTTTATTATATGGGCAATAACCGAGGATTTCAAATGCCTGTGAGTTGAGCCACATCTGTGCAGTTACCATAAGGTCAAATCCCTCGCCGCAGGGGGCATTGAGATATTTCGGGTCATATTTTGGCAGTCCGAAACCTGTCAGCAGATTTGAAATAATTCCGCCGTGGGTAATCAAAGCACAATGAGTAAGCCCGTTATTCATCATATCAATGATAATGTTGTGGAATGAAGCGTAAATTCGAGCTGTCATTTCCTCAAGGCTTTCGCCCTTTGGAGGTCTTGCATCTCTGCCGCCGCCGAGCCATGCCTTGTAATCCTCACGATTTACAAGTTCATCAACGGATTTTCCCTCAAATTCGCCGAAATTCAGTTCACGCATACCCTCGGAAATCACAAGTTCCCTGTCGGGGAAAAGGATTTCAGCAGTTTCCGTGCAGCGTTTCAGGGGAGAAGAATAAACCCTGTGTACTTTCGGGTAGTCGAATTCGTCCATTTTAGCGGCAAGCTCCGCACATCCCTTATCGGAAAGGGATAAATCGGTAGAGCCGATATATATGCCGTTTTCGTTGGCATAGGTCAAACCGTGGCGGATTATGCTTATTCTGTAGCCTTTCATAGTCATATTTCCTTTCCATATAAGGTTATTGTAAAAATATACAAAAAAATCCCGAAAAATTTATACAGTTTTCCTATTTACTTATTATACCCAATGTATTATAATATTAGTAGCAATAATTATACACTATGTATCTATTAATATTTTTTATACAGGAGGGGTTTTTCCCATGAATTCAGACTTCGCACGTATTATTACATTACAGAGAAAAGAACGGCATATCAGCCAGAAGCAGGCTGCCGCAGATTTAGGCATTTCACAGGCGCTGCTTTCCCACTATGAAAAGGGAATCCGTGAATGTGGACTTAATTTTCTTGTGAGAATTGCCGATTATTACAATGTTTCCTGCGACTATCTTCTCGGCAGAACGCCTGAACCAGAGGGAAAAATCATTACTATTGAGGATATTCCTGATGATGACGGAAATAACACATTAAAAATGCCCTCACCTGAAATCATCAACTTCAACAGAAGAATTATCAATAACTCAATCAGCTTGCTTTTCAGCCTTGCACAGAAAGCAGGAAGTATTACTCTTATCAAAGAGGTTTCCTCTTATCTTATGCTGTCTGTATACAAGCTTTTCCGTATCGTATATAATGCGAATCCACACAATGACCAGAAGCTTTTCCGTATTCCAAAGGTTATCGCAAACGACAGCTCAAATGCCATTATTTCAATGAGTGAGGCTGACATCAAGGCGGCATCAAGCGGTATTGCCGTTGACGGAAATGACTGCGTTAACAACTTTGATACGCTGTATATCACGACTTCTACATTGCAGAAGGATTATGCCCAGTATTCCTCATCTCTGCTCAATCTCATCAAGCGAAGCGAAGAAAGTATTGCAAGAACCCGTGCGAAATACCATGCAACCGAATCCGGCTCCGAGTCCGACCATGGTTATTAATGGGAATTCAAATATCAATTATCACAGGCGGATAATTCCGCCTGTTTTTTATTATAACATATATGTAAAGGGTTGTCAAATTAAAAAAAGCTTTTAGCTTTTAGCCGTCAGCTTTTAGCTAAGTGGACGGCTGATAAAATTTGTAGGGTCACGGCGTGCCGTGATTTGCGTAATATAGTTGCATTTGTGTAAGGGTGGATATTATCTGCCTGCGGTTGATATGGTTAATTTTCAGGAAAAATTTGCTGTTCCTCCTAAACCACGATGCGACTTTTACAGAATTCCTTTATAAAATTGCCGTTATGTTAAAAAGCACCATACATAGCATTTAGCCTTGTATGATGCTTATTTGTACGGTTCTTTGCAATCTGTCAAGCCGAGAATATAATCGGTGCTTGTGTTGTAGAATTTTGCAAGCTGTATGATTATTTCCACAGGAACATCACGCAGACCTCTTTCATATTTGGAATAAAGGGACTGGTCGCAAAAAAGATATTCAGAAATTTCTCGTTGTGTAAGGTCGTTATCCTCACGTAGATTTCTTATACGAACAAACATAAATTTCACCTCAATAAATATTATAAGACAAAAAATCGAAAAGACTTGACAAATAGGACGATATGTCCTATAATATATTTAGGACATATCGTCCTTAATATTTGTTAGGAGTGATTATTTATGGAAAAAATATTTTTGGAAGTAAGATGTCAATATGCAAACTCAACTTGTGGTGATTGTGAACATTGTAAAGAGGGGTATTGTGAAATTAAGGGCGAACATGTCAATACAAATTCAAAAGCTTGTCCGGAATTTGAAGAAATATGATAAAGTTTTTTATTGGGTTAGGATTGATAATAGTTGTTATTCTGATAAGTGTATTTGCAGGAATGACTTTTTGCAGTATGTTTTATCATCTTTCTGACTGCACAATGGGAAATGAGGAAGAAAGAAGTAAGGCTGCTTATTATGCGAAATTTAATCTGATTGTTGTCATTATAACTTGTATAGTGGCAGGCTGTATTACAGTTGAATTAAGTCGGACGGCTTTAAGTGATATGTCAATTCTTATACCCACGATTTCATTTATAGTGGGAATTGTAAAAAGGCTGAAAATGAACTAATACGAACTAATACTAAGGGTATCTCTGAAAGTTGTTTGGTTTAAAGCGGCAGGTATGGCAACTTCAAGGGAATATTAAGGGCATCTCTAAAAACTCCTTTTTAGAAAAAACAGCTATGCACGACATCTGCTGCGTCAACCTCCCTCGGAGTGCGGTAGCACACCTTCGGAAGGTTTCCTTGCAGCTGCCGCACCTATCTGTTTTTTCTTTAATCAAACGGGTTTTTAGAGATGCCCTTAATTGCAAACAGCTATATTGCACGAAAATGCAGACACATCACAGCTTGTCCACAGCAAAATATCAGCACACATAAAAGACGGCGGAAACACAATCCGCCGCCTTAATTAGCTAACAGCTAACGGCTAAAAGCTAAAAGCTTCGTTAAATATGCCGTTCAAAAAGCTAACAGCTAACGGCTAAAAGCTAAAAGCTTTCTTATTGTGAAAATGCACATAAAAATAAAGCAAATGCCGTGAAAGTTCTACAATGAAATTTCTGGGAAAGCTTGCAATTATAATATAAATATGGTATAATAAAATACGTTGAGTACGGTGTGAAAACACCATGCCAAGAAGATATGCGTAGAAGCGAAAGGTTGCTGGCGGTATGCCAGGTAATTTTCGTGGAGTATGTCCGATTTCAAACCGGGCGAAAGGGATAATGGACACAGTTAGTGTGATTGCTTACAGTACAGCTTGCGAGTGTACCTATAGGCTATTTTTGTGTCCCTAACCATGTCTGCTCGAAAATACAAGAAATTTTCGAGTTTTTTTATCAGACAGGGTATGAAACACTCGGCAACGTGTGATATCCCTCGAAACGTCCTCAAAAATAATCAAGGAGGCGAAAATAATGGCAGTCAACGAGAAAATCAGATTCAAGATCAAGGGCTACGATCACGCTACAGTAGATATTGCTGCTGCAAAGATTGTTGAGGCAGCTAAGAGAAGCGGTGCAAGAGTTTCAGGACCTATTCCGCTCCCTACAAACAAGGAGATCGTTACTATCCTCCGTGCTACTCACAAGTACAAGGATAGCCGTGAGCAGTTCGAAATGAGAACTCACAAGAGACTCATCGATGTTCTTCGTCCTACAGAGAAGACAACTGCTGCTTTTGATAAGCTTGAAATCCCTGCTGGCGTAGATGTTGTAATGGAAATCAAGTAATTACAGCTTACCCCGAAATACCGTGTGGGAAACGGAATGGCAGTAATCTGCCGGTCAAGTTGGTAAGACCTTTATCAACCAATAACCTAATAGGAGGAAATGAAAATGCAGAAAGGCATTATCGGCAAGAAGATCGGTATGACACAGATCTTCGACGAAGCAGGAAAAGTTATTCCTGTAACAGTAATCGAAGCCGGCCCCTGTGTTGTTGTTCAGAAGAAGACTGTTGAAAACGACGGTTACGCTGCACTTCAGCTCGGCTACGGCGACGTAAAGGTTCAGAGAGTTAATAAGCCTATGAAGGGTCACTTCGACAAGGCTGACGTGGCTTGCAAGAAAACTCTTAAAGAGTTCAGACTTGATGACTGCGACGCTCTCAATGTTGGTGACATCGTAAAGGCTGACACATTCGCTGTCGGCGATGCAATTGATGTTATCGGCACAAGCAAGGGTAAGGGCTTCCAGGGTCCTATCAAGCGTCACAATCAGCACAGACTTAAGGAAACTCACGGTACAGGCCCTGTTCACAGACAGGCAGGTTCCATGGGTGCTTGCTCCTCACCTTCAAGAATCTACAAGGGTAAGGGCATGGCAGGTCACATGGGTGCTGAGCAGGTAACTGTTCAGAATCTTGAAGTAGTTAAGATAGACGCAGAAAACAATCTCATCGCTATTAAGGGTGCGGTTCCCGGTCCTAAGGGCGGAATCGTTTATATCGTTGACAGCGTTAAGGCTTAAGGAAGGAGGAAACGTATATGTCTACAATTTCAGTATTTGATATGGCTGGAAATCAGGTTTCCGAAACAGAGCTTAATGACGCAGTATTCGGAATTACTCCCAACGAAGGCGTAATGCACGCTATGGTAGTAAATTACCTCGCAAACCAGAGACAGGGTACACAGTCTACACTTACAAGAACAGAAGTAAGCGGCGGCGGAAGAAAGCCCTGGAGACAGAAGGGTACAGGTCACGCAAGACAGGGATCCACACGTGCTCCTCAGTGGGTACACGGTGGTGTTGCTCTCGGACCAAAGCCCAGAGATTACAGATACGCTCTCAATAAAAAGGTAAGAAGACTTGCTATGAAGTCTGCTCTTTCCACAAAGGTTCTCGACAATAACATGATCGTTCTCGACGCTCTTGAGCTTGATACATTCAAGACAAAGACAATCGTTGAGATGCTCAAGGCTCTCAATGTTGAGGGTAAGGCACTCATCGTTACTGCTGAGGCTGATACAAAGGTTATCAAGAGTGCAGCTAACATCCCCGGCATCAAGACCGCTGCTGTTAACACACTCAACGTATACGATATTCTCAACTACGATAAGTTCATCGTTGTTAAGAATGCCGTTGGAAAAATCGAGGAGGTGTACGCATAATGAAAACTGCTCAGGATATTATTATCAAGCCCGTTATCACTGAAAAGTCTATGGACGGACTTCAGGCAGGCAAGTACACTTTTAAAGTGGCTAAGGACGCTACAAAGCCCGAAATCAAGAAGGCTATTGAAAAGCTCTTCGGCGTTGAGGTAGACAAGGTTACTACTATGAACGTAAAGGGCAAGATGAAGCGTCTCGGCAGATACGAGGGTATGACAGCTTCATGGAAAAAGGCTATCGTTACTCTTACTCCCGATTCCAAGACAATTGAATTCTTCGAGGGTATGTATTAATTAGATGCTAGATGAGCAGATAGCTAGAAACTAGATTTTCTAGCCTCTGGCCACTAAAAACTCTAGCCACTAGTATGGGAGTAATGCTCCCGCAAAAACGCATTATAATAAGGAGTGAAATAAATGGCTATTAAAACCTACAAGCCTACGACGCCTTCAAGACGTCAGATGACTGTAACAGATTACTCTGTACTGTCAAAGGTTGAGCCGGAAAAGAGCCTTCTCGAACCCATGAAGAAGAAGTCGGGAAGAAATAGCTACGGCAGAATTACAGTTCGCCACAGAGGCGGCGGTAACAGAAGAAAGTACCGTATCATTGATTTCAAGCGTGACAAGGACAACATGGTTGCTACTGTTCTCACACTTGAGTACGATCCTAACAGATCAGCATTCATCGCACTCGTTCAGTACGAGGACGGCGAAAAGAGATATATCATTGCTCCCAACGGACTTAAGGTTGGCGATAAGATTGAGTCAGGTTCTGAGGCTGATATCAAGCCCGGTAACGCTCTCAAGCTTGCTGACATCCCTGTTGGTACATTTATCCACGCTATCGAGCTTTATCCAGGCAAGGGCGCTCAGCTCGTAAGAAGTGCCGGTAACCAGGCTCAGCTCATGGGTAAGGAAGACAAGTACGCTCTCGTAAGACTTCCTTCCGGTGAAATGAGAAAGGTTCCTGTAAACTGTAAGGCTACAGTTGGTCAGGTTTCAAACATCGACCACGAGAACGTAAACTACGGTAAGGCTGGTCGTGTAAGAAATATGGGTTGGAGACCTACTGTTCGTGGTTCTGTTATGAACCCATGCGATCACCCACACGGTGGTGGTGAAGGTAAGTCACCTATCGGAAGACCCGGCCCTGTTACACCTTGGGGCAAACCTGCTCTTGGTTACAAGACACGTAAGAAGAATCACAGAACTGATAAGTTCATCGTTAAGCGCCGCAACGGCAAGTAATCTGAAAGGAGGAACTTGATAAATGAGTAGAAGTATCAAAAAGGGACCTTATGTCCAGGAAGTTCTCCTGAAGAGGGTCGTTGCTATGAATGAGGCAGGCGAGAAGAAGGTTCTCAAGACATGGAGCCGTTCATCTACAATTTTCCCTGACTTCGTTGGTCACACATTCGCTGTACACGACGGTCGCAAGCACGTTCCGGTATATGTAACAGAGGATATGGTAGGTCACAAGCTCGGCGAGTTCGCACCTACAAGAACATACAAGGGCCATGCAGGCTCCAAGACATCTAACAACGGTAAGAAATAAGCGGAAGGAGGAGATATAGATGGAAGCAAGAGCTTATTTAAGAAATGCTCGTATATCACCCAGAAAGGTGCAGATCGTTCTCGATCTCATCAGAAACAAGCCCGTTGATCTGGCTTTAGCTGCTTTGGATCTTACTCCTAAGGCTGCAAGTCCTATCGTTTCAAAGCTTGTAAAATCTGCTCAGGCTAATGCTGTTAACAACTTCAGCATGGACGGTGACAATCTTTATGTTGCTGAGTGTTTTGTAACACCCGGACCTATCATGAAGAGAATAAGACCCAGAGCACAGGGCAGAGCATTTAGAGTATTCAAGAGAACATCACACATTACAGTTGTTCTTAAAGAAAAAGAATAATCCCAAGGAGGTCTGATTAATGGGACAGAAGGTTAATCCGCACGGTCTTCGTGTCGGCGTTATTAAAGATTGGGATTCACGCTGGTATGCCAACAAGGCAGATTTCGGCGACACTCTTGTTGAGGACTACAACGTTCGTAACTTCATTAAGAAGAGCTTGTATGCAGCAGGTGTTCCCAGAATCGAAATCGAGCGTTTTGCCGATAAGGTAAGAATCCACATTCACTGCGCTAAGCCCGGTATCGTTATCGGCAGACAGGGCGCTGAAATAGAGAAGCTCAGAGTTCAGCTTGAAAAGATGATGAACAAGCAGGTATTCGTTAACATCATCGAAGTTAAGCAGCCTGATATGGACTCACAGCTCGTTGCTGAGAAGATTGCTCTCGACCTCGAGAACAGAGTATCTTTCAGACGTGCAATGAAGCAGTCCATCGGCAGAACAATGAGACTTGGTGCTAAGGGTATCAAGGTTAAGGTATCAGGCAGACTTGCCGGTGCTGAAATCGCAAGAAGCGAGAGCTACCACGAGGGTACAATTCCGCTTCAGACAATCCGTGCAGACATCGACTACGGCTTCGCAGAGGCTAACACAACATACGGTAAGCTCGGTGTTAAGGTATGGATCTACAAGGGTGAAGTTCTCAAGGGCGACGCTGCAAAGGCTGCTGCTCAGAGAGAAAAGGCTGAGAAGAAGGTTAACGGCAATCGCCGTGATGACCGTCGTCGCCGTGATGATAAGCGTGACGGCAACAGACGTGGCGGCAGAAACTTCAACCGTGACTCAAAAAGAGAAGGAGGTAATCAGTAATGCTGCTTCCAAAGAGAGTTAAATACCGCAGAGTCCACAGAGGACGTCTGAAGGGTAAGGCATACAGAGGTAACAAGGTAACATACGGTGATTTCGGTCTTCAGGCTCTTGAGCCATCATGGATCACATCCAACCAGATCGAGGCTGCCCGTATCGCTATGACACGTTACATCAAGAGAGGCGGTCAGGTTTGGATCAAGATTTTCCCTGACAAGCCTATCACAGAAAAGCCCGCTGAAACACGAATGGGTTCAGGTAAGGGTTCTCCTGAGTACTGGGTTGCAGTAGTTAAGCCAGGCAGAGTTCTCTTTGAGATCAAGGGAGTATCCGAGGAGGTTGCACGTGAGGCTATGCGTCTTGCAATGCACAAGCTCCCCATCAAGTGTAAGTTCGTAACTAAGGAAGAAGGAGGAGAGCAGTAATGAAGGCATCTGAAATCAGACAAATGTCCGTTAACGAAATGAACGAGCAGCTTACAAGCCTTAAGGAAGAGCTCTTCAATCTTCGTTTCCAGCTTGCTGTAAATCAGCTCGAAAACACAGCACGTATCAAGGCTGTAAAGAAGGATATTGCTCGTATCAAGACATCTCTGCGTGCTGCAGAGCTTGCAGAGCAGTAAGAAAGGGAGGATTTAGCTAATGTCTACTGAGAGAAACCTTAGAAAAACAAGAGTAGGTAAGGTTGTAAGCGATAAGATGGATAAGACCGTCGTAGTTGCTATCGTTGATAACGTTAAACACCCGCTTTATAAGAAAATCATCAAGAACACTGTTAAGTTCAAGGCACACGACGAGAACAACGAGTGCAGAATTGGTGACAGAGTTGAGATTATGGAAACACGTCCGCTTTCAAAGGATAAGAGATGGCGTGTAACCAACATCATTGAGAAGGCTAAGTAATTTGTTATAAGCTTTAAGCTTGAAAGGAGGAACTCGCTGTGATTCAGATGCAGACTTATCTTAAAGTCGCTGATAACACTGGCGCTAAGGAGCTTATGTGTATCAGAGTTCTGGGTGGTACACGCCGCAGATATGCAAATATCGGTGACGTTGTAGTTGCTTCCGTAAAGAAAGCAACACCCGGAGGCGTTGTAAAGAAGGGCGACGTTGTTAAGGCAGTTATCGTTCGTTCAGCAAAGGGTCTCAGAAGAGAGGACGGAACATATATCCGTTTCGATGAGAACGCTGCTGTTATTATTAAGGAAGACAAGAACCCCAAGGGTACCCGTATTTTCGGACCTGTTGCTAAGGAGCTTCGTGAAAAGGAATACACAAAGATCCTCAGCCTCGCTCCCGAGGTTCTTTAATCGGAGGTGTCACAAGATATGAGTAAAGTTCACGTAAAAACCGGTGACACCGTTATCCTGCTTACAGGTAAGTACGAGGATAAGTACGATAAGAACGGCGACAGAAAGACCGGTAAAGTTGCAGAAGTAAGCCCCAAGGAGGGCAAGGTTATCGTTGAGGGTATCAACGTAATCACAAAGCACGTAAAACCCACAAGAATGGGTCAGCAGGGCGGCATCGTAAAGACAGAGGCTCCAGTTTACGCTTCAAAGGTACAGCTGGTATGCCCTAAGTGCGGCAAGCCCACAAGAGTTGGTCACATTTTCGAGCAGGACGGAGATAAGGTAAAGAAACTCCGTGTTTGCAAGAAGTGCGGCAAGTCTTTTGAATAATGTAAAGGAGAAACGACAATGGCAAGATTAAAAGATTTTTATGTTAGCGACGTTGCTCCCGCACTTATGAAAAAGTTCGGATACAAGAGCGTTATGCAGATTCCAAAGCTTGACAAGGTTGTAATCAACGTAGGTGCAGGCGAGGCTAAGGATAACGCAAAGGTTATCGACGCTATCATGACAGATATTGCTGCTATTACAGGTCAGAAGCCCGTAGTATGCAGAGCTAAGAAATCCGTAGCTAACTTCAAGCTCCGTGAGGGTATGCCAATCGGCGTTAAAGTAACTCTCAGAGGCGAGAAGATGTATGAGTTCGTTGACAAGCTCTTCAATGTTGCGTTCCCACGTGTACGTGACTTCAGAGGAATCAGCGGAAACTCCTTCGACGGCAGAGGAAACTACTCTACAGGTATCAAGGAGCAGCTCATTTTCCCTGAGATCGAGTATGACAAGATCGACAAGGTAAGAGGTATGGATATCAACTTTATCACTACAGCTAATACCGACGAAGAGGGTAGAGAGCTTCTCTCACTCCTCGGAGCTCCGTTCATCAAGTAATCAGGGAGGAATAAAAATGGCTAAAAAGGCAATGATCAATAAGCAGCAGAAGACTCCCAAGTATTCCACAAGAGCATACAACAGATGTAAGATTTGTGGCAGACCACACGCTTATCTCAGAAAATTCGGCATTTGCCGTGTATGCTTCAGAGAGCTTGCTCACGACGGACAGATTCCCGGCGTAAAGAAGGCAAGCTGGTAAAATACGAAAAGGAGGTCATCTGAATGCAAATCACAGATACAATCGCTGATCTTTTAACAAGAATTCGTAATGCGAATACTGCAAAGCACGCCACAGTTGACGTTCCCGCTTCAAATGTTAAGAAGGCTATCACACAGATTCTCGTAGACGAGGGTTATGTAAAGGGCTTTCAGGTAATTGAGGACGGTAAGCAGGGTGTTATCAGAATCACGCTTAAATACGGTGACAACAGATCACCTGTTATCACAGGACTCAAGAGAGTTTCCAAGCCCGGTCTGCGTATTTACTCAAGCTGCGCAGATATGCCAAAGGTAAGAAAGGGACTTGGTATTGCAATCGTTTCAACATCAAAGGGTATCGTTACAGACAAGAAGGCTCGTGAGCTTAATGTCGGCGGCGAAGTACTCGCATACATCTGGTAAGGAGGAGCAAGGTTATGTCAAGAATCGGCAAAATGCCTATCGTTGTTCCTGCAGGTGTAGAGGTTAAGAACGACAATAACTGCATTACTGTTAAGGGACCTAAGGGCGAACTTACAAAACAGTTCAGCACAGTGCTTACAATCAATGTTGAGCCTGGTGTTATCACAGTAACAAGACCAAACGACGAAAAGACAAATCGTTCACTTCACGGTCTTACAAGAACTCTCATCGCAAATATGGTTGAGGGTGTAACAAACGGATATTCCAAGACACTTGAAATTGAGGGTGTCGGCTACCGTGCCGCTAAGTCAGGCAAGCAGGTAAATCTCAACCTCGGATTCTCACATCCCGTAGTATTTGAGGAAACAGATACAATCAAGCTTGATGTTCCTGCACCTAACAAGATTATTGTTAGCGGTATTGACAAGCAGGCTGTAGGTCAGATTGCAGCTGAAATCCGTGAGAAGCGTCCACCTGAGCCTTACAAGGGCAAGGGTATCAGATATGCCGGCGAGCGTATCATCCGCAAGGAAGGTAAGGCCGGTAAGGGCAAGAAGTAATTAAAAGGAGCAAATTGCTATGGTAAAGAAATTTGACAGCAATAAGGCAAGATTAAAGAGACACCGTAGAGTACGTTACAAGGTTTCCGGTACTCCTGAGTGTCCCCGTCTGAATGTATTCCGTTCTTCTAAGCACATTTATGCTCAGATTATCGACGACGTTAACGGTGTTACTCTTGCTTCTGCATCCAGCATGGATAAGGGCTTTGAGGGCAACGGCGGCAACATCGAAGGTGCTCGCAAGGTAGGCGAAATGATCGCTAAGAACGCTGCTGACAAGGGTATTACAGAAGTTGTATTCGACAGAGGCGGCTACCTCTACCACGGAAGAGTTAAGGAACTCGCCGAGGGTGCCCGTGAAAACGGATTACAGTTCTAAGAGGGAGGTAAAACAATGGCTAATATTGAAACACAGGCTCCCGAGCTGGTGGAAAAGGTTGTTGCTATCAACAGAGTTTCCAAGACAGTTAAGGGCGGTCGTATCATGAAGTTCTCAGCTCTCGTAGTTGTTGGTGACGGAAACGGCACAGTAGGCTTCGGTCTTGGTAAGTCAGGCGAAGTTCCCGACGCTATCCGTAAGGGTATCGAGGACGCTAAGAAAAACCTTTGCAAGATTTCTCTTAAGGGTACAACAATTCCCCACGAAATCGTTGGTGCATTCGGTGCAGGCAGAGTTCTTATGAAGCCAGCTGCACCCGGTACCGGTGTTATTGCCGGCGGTCCTGTCCGTGCAGTAATCGAGGTTGCAGGAATCAAGGACATCAGAACAAAGTCCCTTCGTTCCAACAACCCCTGCAATGTAGTAAGAGCTACAATTAACGGTCTTAAGGCTTGTACATCAGCTAAGGAAGTTGCTGCTAAGAGAGGCAAGTCCGTTAAGGAAATTTTAGGTTAAGGAGGGCTTGACAATGGCTAAGAATATCAAGCTCGTTAAGAGCCTCATCAGCTGCAAGAAGGATCAGATCGCTACTGCTAAGGCACTTGGTCTTAAGAAGATCGGCGATGTGACAGTTCAGCCCGACAATGCTCAGACACAGGGCAAAATCAAGAAGATTTCACACCTCATCGAGGTTACTGAAGCGTAAACAAGGAGGTGCAAACCATGAAAATTCACGAATTAACTCCCGCACCCGATTCCAACAAGGCTGTAAAGCGTGTAGGTAGAGGTCACGGTTCAGGCAGCGGTAAAACAGCAGGCAAGGGCCACAAGGGACAGAACGCTCGTTCAGGCGGCGGCGTAAGAATTGGCTTTGAAGGCGGACAGATGCCCCTCGCAAGAAGAATTCCTAAGAGAGGCTTCAACAATATCTTCGCTACAAAGTATGCTATTATTAATGTATCCGATCTTAACAAGTTCGAGAACGGTACAGTTGTTGACGCAGAGCTTCTCAAGGCTTCAGGTCTTATCAAGAAGGAGCTTGACGGCGTTAAGGTTCTCGGAAACGGAGAGCTTACAGCTCAGCTTACTGTAAAAGCTGCAAAATTCTCTCAGAGTGCTGTAGAGAAAATTGAAAAGGCAGGCGGAAAGACTGAGGTGATGTAATGTGTTTCAGACTCTGAAACGTGCATGGAGCGTACCGGAAATCCGTAAAAAGCTTCTTTATACATTACTCATGGTTGTTATTTTCAGATTAGGAAGTGCAATTGCAGTTCCCTTCCTCGATACATCAGTAGTATCCGAGTGGATGGACCGTAACGCTTCAGGCGGAAACTTCCTTGAATATCTGAATACAATCTCAGGTGGTGCTTTATCAAAGGCAACACTGTTCTCACTTTCAATCACACCTTATATCAATGCGTCCATCATCATTCAGCTGCTCACATATGCGCTTCCTCCACTTGAAAGACTCAAGGACGAGGGTGAAGAAGGACGTAAGAAGATTAACAAAATTACAGCAGGAGTTGCACTTGCACTCTCTGTATTTATGGGTTATGCTTATTACCTTACACTTGCTCGTATGAAGAACGATGCAGGTCAGTCTGCTGTTAAGTTCGTAACAGGCTGGGAGAAATGGTTCGCAGGAGCTGTAATCGTAGCTTGTTTCGTAGCAGGTGCCGCATTCGTTGTTTGGATGGGTAACAGAATAAGCGAAAAGGGACTCGGAAACGGCGTATCAATGCTTCTCTTTGCAGGTATCGCTGCAAGATTCCCCACCGACGCAGGTACACTTATCGGTCTTGTTAAGGAACAGCCTGCAAAATATCTCTTCGTAGCAATCGGCTACGTAGTATTCATTGTTCTTGAATTCGCATTCATCGTTCTGATGAATGAAGCTGAAAGACGTATTCCAATCCAGTACGCTAAGCGTGTTGTTGGAAGAAAGCAGTTCGGCGGACAGAAGACACATATTCCGATTAAGGTTATGATGAGCGGTGTTATGCCTATCATCTTCGCTATGTCGTTTATGTCACTTCCCCAGACAATTCAGCTTTTCAATCCTATTGATGCAGAGTCTTCAAAGTTCTACATCAAGTTCTGCCAGTTCTTCAGTACACAGAGCTGGACATATGCAGTACTCTACTTCATTCTGATTATTGCATTCAACTACTTCTATGTTTCACTTCAGTACAATCCTACTGAAATTGCAAACAATCTTCGTCAGTCAAACGGCGGTATCCCAGGTATCAGACCCGGAAAGCCCACAGCTGACTACATCCAGAGAATTCTTTCCAAGATTGCTCTGGTAGGTGCAATATTCCTCGGAATTATTGCTATTATCCCGATTTTCTTCGGTATTGCAGATCAGAAGCTTGCTTCTCTCTCAATGGGAGGTACAACACTTCTTATCGCTGTAAGCGTTGCTCTTGAAACAACACGTACACTTGAATCACATCTTATGATGAGACACCATAAGGGATTCCTTTCATAAGATTTAAGGAGGATTTACAATGAATCTTATCTTTTTAGGCGCACCCGGCGCAGGTAAGGGAACACAGGCTGAGGTTGTATCCGAGGCACTTAACATTCCCCAGATTTCTACAGGAAATATTCTTCGTGAAGCCGCTAAGAACGGCACAGAGTACGGACTCAAGGCAAAAGCTGCTATGGACGCAGGTGCGTTGGTTTCCGACGATATCGTAATCGGAATCCTCAAAGAGCGTATTGCTGAGGACGACTGCAAGGAAGGCTTCATACTCGACGGCTTCCCAAGAACTGTTCCACAGGCAGAGGCTCTTGACGCTATGGGCGTTAAAATCGACAAGGTGGTTGAAATCAACGTAGCTGATGAAACAATCAAGCAGAGAGTTTCAGGCAGACGAGTTTGCCAGGGCTGCGGTGCTTCATACCACGTAGAATATAAGCCTTCAAAGGTTGAGGGCGTTTGTGATAAGTGCGGAGATGCTACAGTTATCCGTAAGGATGACCAGCCGGAGGTTGTTCTCGACCGTCTTGCAACATATCACGAAAAGACAGCTCCTCTCAAGGACTACTACGAGAAGCAGGGTAAACTTGTTACTGTAGAAGGACAGGAGGAAGTTGCTGATACTTCAAAACTCACTCTTGCTGCTGTAGGAGTAGAGTAATGAGCATTACTATAAAATCACAGTCCGAATTAGCCATAATGCGTGAAGCAGGTAAGATTACCTGCGGCGCAATATGGTATGCGGGCGAAAGATTGAGAGCAGGAATGTCAACCCTTGACATTGATAAGCTTATTGGTGAATATTACGCCAAGCACGGCTGTAAATCCTGCTTTAAAGGTCTTTACGGATTTCCTGCAAATGCCTGTATATCAGTTAATGATGAGGTAATTCACGGAATCCCTAAAGCAAACCGCAGATTAAAGGAAGGGGATATCGTAAGCATCGACACGGGAGCATCGTACAAGGGCTTCAATGGAGATAGCTGCTGGACCTTCCCTGTGGGTAAAATTTCTGATGAAGCCAAGGCGTTGCTGGAGGTTACAGAGGCTTCTCTCTATGAGGGAATCGCACAAGCCAAGGCAGGGGCAAGAATCGGAGATATTTCTCATGCTGTTGAAGAGTATTGTGCTTCACGCGGCTACGGGATCGTAAGAAATTACTGCGGCCACGGCATCGGCAGAGAGGTACACGAATCACCCGAAGTACCGAACTGGGGTAAGCCCGCAAGGGGACCACGACTGGTATCGGGAATGACAATATGTATCGAGCCTATGATTAATGTCAAAGGCGACGATGTTAAAACTCTCAATGACGGATGGACCGTGGTTACGAAAAATGGTTCGCTGTCAGCTCATTTTGAGCATACAATCGCAATAACTCCTGATGGTCCTGTAATATTGACCACACCCTAACGATAGGGGGAATTTATTGTGGAGCTTAAAATAGGCTCGGTTGTAAGGGCAAAGGCAGGCCGTGACAAGGATTCGTTCTTTGTGGTGACGGCTGTTGAAAAGGAATACTGCTTTATAGCGGACGGAAAGAGCAGAAAGCTTACAAAACCGAAACGCAAGAATACAAAGCATATATCCCTTACAAACAGTATGATTGATATTAAAGATATAACTGATAAAAAGCTCAGAACACAGCTGAAAGAATTCGGCTGCGGTGAGTAAAGGAGGTTATCCCATGTCCAAGGAAGATGTAATCGAGGTAGAAGGCGTCGTTACAGACGCACTGCCCAATGCAATGTTTAAGGTAGAGCTTGAAAACGGTCACGAGGTTCTCGCTCACGTTTCAGGCAAACTCAGAATGAATTATATCAGAATAGTGCCGGGTGACAAGGTAAAGCTTGAAATGTCACCCTACGATCTGTCAAAAGGTCGTATAACATGGCGTGTCAAGTAAGAAAGAGGAGGTATTTTCAATGAAAGTCAGACCTTCAGTAAAACCTATTTGCGAAAAGTGCAAGGTTATCAAACGTAAAGGCAGAATCATGGTTATCTGCGAAAATCCGAAGCATAAGCAGCGTCAGGGTTAATCTCTGGGCTAAGTAATGGAGGTAATTATATGGCAAGAATAGCCGGTGTTGATCTTCCGAAGAATAAGAGAATCGAAATCGGTCTCACTTATATCTACGGAATCGGTCGTCAGACTGCTACAGATATCCTCAACAATACAGGCGTAAATCCTGACGTAAGAGTTAAGGATCTCGCTGAGGAGGACGTAGCTAAGCTTCGTGACTATATCGATGCAAATTACACTGTTGAGGGTGATCTCCGTCGTGAAGTTGCTCTTAACATTAAAAGACTTGTTGAGATTCAGTGCTACAGAGGCGTTCGTCACAGAAAGGGTCTCCCTGTAAGAGGTCAGAGAACTAAGACAAACGCAAGAACTCGTAAGGGTCCTGTAAAGACAATCGCTAACAAGAAGAAGGAAGGAGGTATGAGCTTTGGCACAGCAGAAGGGTAAAAAGGTTTCTACAATCAGAAGACGTAGAGAGCGTAAGAATATCGAAAGCGGCGCAGTTCATATTCAGTCCACTTTCAACAATACAATCGTTACTATCACTGATACACAGGGTAACGCAATTTCATGGGCAAGTGCTGGTGAGCTTGGTTTCAGAGGCTCCAAGAAGTCCACTCCTTTCGCAGCTCAGACAGCTGCTGAAACAGCTGCAAAGGCAGCTATGGAGCACGGTCTTAAGTACGTAGAAGTATACGTAAAGGGACCCGGCGCAGGTCGTGAGGCAGCAATCAGAGCACTTCAGACAGTTGGTCTTGAAGTAAGAATGATTAAGGACGTAACTCCTATTCCCCACAACGGATGCCGTCCTCCCAAAAGAAGACGTGTCTAATCAAATGGAGGTGTTTTAAATGGCAGTACAGAAGGAACCAATTCTTAAAAAGTGCAGATATCTGGGCATCAGCCCCGCTGTTCTCGGCGTTTCCAAGAAGGAGTCCATCCGTTTCAAGAACGCTAACAACAGAAAGAAGATTTCTGAATACGGTCTTCAGCTCAAGGAAAAGCAGAAGCTGAAGTTTATCTACGGCGTACTCGAGAAGCAGTTCTATCACTACTTTGAGATCGCTTCAAAGATGGAAGGTAAGGCTGGTGACAATCTTATCACTTGCCTCGAAACAAGACTGGACAGCGTTGTGTTCAGAATGGGCCTCGCTCTCACAAGACGTGAAGCAAGACAGCTCGTTGTTCACAGCCACTACACAGTAAACGGCAAAAAGGTAAATATCCCTTCCTACAGAGTTAAGGTTGGCGATGTTATCGCTCTCAAGGAGAAGGACAGAACTTCTGAGAAGTTCAAGGCTACAGTTGAAGAAACTAAGGACAGAATCGTTCCTACATGGCTTGACGCTAAGAAGGACGAATTCAGTGCAACTGTAACTCGTCTTCCCTCAACAGAGGACATCGACTACGAGGTTGCTACACACCTCATCGTCGAGCTTTATTCTAAGTAATCGGCTGATTGCTGAGATATACAGACTCGTAAAATTTAATTGCGAAACAGGAGGGTTTTTATGCTGGAAAAAATCAACAAGCCGGATATCGACATTGTCGAGCTTAAAAGTGACGGCAAATACGGCAAATTCGTTTTAGCACCGCTTGAGCGTGGATATGGTATAACTCTTGGAAACAGCCTCAGACGTGTGCTGCTCTCCTCACTTCCCGGTGTTGCGGTAACATCTGTAAAGCTTTCGGGCAAAGATGGTACTATACACCATGAGTTGTCAACAATTCCAGGCGTTAAAGAAGACGTTACGGAAATTATCCTTAGCATTAAAGGTCTTACAGCTAAGCTTTACGGTGACGGTCCAAAGACTGTTTACATTGAAGCAGAGGGCGAATGTGAGATTACAGCAGGGGATATAAAGGCTGACTCCGAGGTGAACATTCTTGATCCCGGTATGCACATTGCTACACTGGGCAAGGACGCAAAGCTCTACATGTAAATCACAATCGACAGAGGCAGAGGATATGTTTCCGCAGAGAGAAACAAGAAGCAGGTAAATCTTCCTGTTGATGTTATCGCTGTTGACAGCATCTACACCCCTGTACTTAAAGTGAACTACACAGTAGAGGACACACGTCTTGGACAGGTTACGGACTATGACAAGCTGACTATGGAGGTTTGGACAGATGGTACAATCTCCGCTAAGGAAGCACTTTCACAGGCTGCAAATCTTCTCAATGAGCATCTGAAACTCTTTATTGACCTTTCAGAGGAAGCAGGTCTTGCTGAAATCCTCGTAGAAAAGGACGAAAAGGGCAAGGAAAAGATTCTTGAGATGACAATTGAAGACCTTGACCTTTCAGTTCGTTCATTCAACTGTCTGAAGCGTGCGGGAATTAATACAGTAGATGACCTCATCAACAAGTCTGAGGAAGAAATGATGAAGGTAAGAAACCTTGGAAAGAAGTCCTTCGACGAGGTCAAGGAGAAGCTCCAGTCACTGGGTTTTGACCTCTCCTCAGAGGAAGAATAATAAACGAACCTGTCTACAGGGCAGGATTACTATCACTTATAATGAAAAGGAGTGAAATACATGCCGGGTACAAGAAAGCTGGGCAGAACATCTGACCACAGAAAGGCAATGCTCAGAGGCATGGTAACTTTCCTTCTCGAAAACGGTCAGATTGAAACTACCGTTACAAGAGCTAAGGAAGTTCGTGCTGTTGCAGAGAAGATGATTACTATCGGTAAGAACAACGATCTGCACTCCAAGCGTCAGGTAATGGCTTACGTAACAAAGGAAGCTGTTGCTAAGAAGCTTTTCGATGAGATTGCTCCCAAGTATGCTGAGAAGAACGGTGGTTACACACAGATCATCAAGATCGGCCCCCGTCGTGGCGACGCTGCTGAGATGGCTATCATCAAGCTTGCTGACTAATTAATTAATTAATATAAGGGAACCCCTAAAAATCGTCATCACGGCAGAATTTCTATGACAAATACCATTTACTGTGTTGTCAAACCTTGCAATACACAAAGTATTGCTGTGGTTTGTCGCCTTGTAACTGATATTTGTCACTCACGAAATTCTGCTCGTGCTGCGATTTTAGAGAACCCCATGAAAAGCCGTCCGTAAGGGCGGTTTTTTTATGTGTGATTATTTTAAGAGCCATTAGCTTTTAGCTGTTAGCCATTAGCCTTTGGGCAATGCGTAATTATCAAAGAACGGATGAATTTATTTCTGCCGTCTTTTGTTATTGCTCCACCAATTATACCTTGCCAAAAAGACGAAAGCAGAAAGGGAATTTATCAAGGAAGAAAAATGCAGGAATGCTGTCGCATTTCAATTTTTTCTGACGCAGAGAAATTTTCTTTATGCCGAGTATTTGACGGCAAGGTTTAGTTGGTGGAGCAATATATGAAACGGTGGAAGAAATTTGTTTCGTTCCAAACAAAAATCCCGCATAAAAGCGGGATTTCAGAAAATCAGATATGTGCAGCGGTATCATATTTTGTCAGAAGATAAACGCAGTACTGATTCATACTGATACCTTCCTGCTTTGCGTGTTCAGCCAAAGAGTGATGAAGGGATTTGGGAATTCTGAGCTTGAACTGTCCCGAATAATCATTGGGATTAACAGGTTCAGGAATTTCAATATCTTCTTCCATGGCTGCATACAACCATTCTTTTTTAGCGTCATCAGCGTTAGCAATTGCCTTTTCCAATGAATCAGCACAGGTGATACAACCTGGCAATTCAGGAAATCTTACCACATAGCCGCCCTCATCAGTATCGGGAATAATTTCCATACGATAAGGAAGTGCCATATATTCTTTAAAAGTTCTCATAAATCACGCCTCCTCATTTTCAATCAGGTCTTTTACCATTTGAATATATACTTTCTTAATTGGCTCGTGCTTGGGTATAGTTACCGGTTCTTTTCCGTTTTTTTCGAAATGTATAGTGACTGCTTCCGCTTCTCGGCTGAGTCATTACATAGCCATAGCTTTCAATCACTTTTCGGAGTTCATCAAAACGCATATCATTGGAAAGCGAGCAGATACGCTGCAACAATTTATCCCACTTTGACATTACTATTCCTCCCATCATCTATATTATACCATGGTGTCATATTTGGTGTCAAGTAGTTATCGAAAAAATAAAGAGAATTTTAGAAAATGAAATATCATAACAACGAGGTTTATATTTTGCAAGATATATTATTTAACGGACACGGCACAAACTGCCCCTACACAACTAAATTTCGTACTGTCAAAGGCAGCCCATACGAAATATATCAGCCGCACACATAGCAAAAGGCTTTATAAAAATAAATTTTCAAAAACTATTGCAATTTTCGGCTATATATGGTATAATGAAATGAGTAAGTTTTAAAAAACGAAAGGAGTTATTATTATGAAAAGAAAGTTTTTATACTCATTAGTAACAGTTGCAATTACAGCAATGTCAGCAAGCACAATGGCAATGACAGCCTTTGCAGAGGGCGAGGCAGCAGCAGGTACAACTGCAACAGGACAGCAGCAGCCTACAGGTATGGGTGTACAGCTTATTCTCTCACTTGTACTTATGTTTGTACTGCTCTATTTTATGGCTATCAGACCACAGAAAAAGCGTGAGCAGGAAGCTAAGGAAATGCAGAACAGCTTGCAGGTTGGTGATGAAATCATTACAAGCGGCGGTATTGTTGGTATGATTTTCCGTGTTGGCGATGATACTGTTGTAATCGAAACAGGCGGCGAGCGTCATAAGCTTCGCATTAAGAAGTGGGCAATTGCTGAAAATGTAACTGCAATGGAGCGTGCTAAGGAAGCTCAGGCAGCAGCTAAGTCTAAGCTTGCATCAGCAGGTGTAACCGCTGATGAGGACGACAAGAAGAAGTCCAAGAAGAACAAGAAATCCGAGGATAACGAGGAATAAAAAATTAAACCTCCCCATAGTATTTAGTATACTTCGGGGAGGTTTTTGTTATGGGACGTAATGGAAAAAAGCTGTGGGACAGCGTGTTATTCGGATTCGGCATATCGGTGGGATTTGGCTTGCTATGCGGATTTGCCTGCTGTGTGGTATGCTCTGGGGCATCTTATTTTATATTCAACGGAATGATGTTCACGGGGATTTTTTCGTATATATGCCTTATGGTAAGCGGATATTGCGGAGGGTGGCTGTGCGGAAAATACCGCCGCAAATTCGGACTGATTGAGGGAGCAGTCTGCGGAGGGATTATGTACGGGATTATCCTTGCAATATCCCTGCAAATGGGGGAATTCACTTCTCCTGTGAAACTTGCAGTCCTCGGAATTTCGGGAGCATTTGGCGGCATATCGGGGGTAAATACCATAAGACCAAAAGGGTTGATGTAATAAAGGGTTCACATTTTCGTGAACCCTTTCTTCTTAATAATCACCGCTTGTGTCTTCCATAAGCATAAATTCAATGTCGTATTCCTCAATATTTCCGTCTTTGTCAACCTTTGCACAAGTTGCAGGAACAGTATCACCTGCACCGTAGCTTGCACTTATAGTATCATAAAGCTCGTCATATGTTTCAACGTGAACACCGTCAATTTTAGTGATAAAATCGCCGATTTCAAGAGCAGTATTGGCAATATCGCAATCTTCGCTTATATCGTTGATATAAATTCCCTTGAAATCCTTGGGAAGCTCATAGCCAAGCTCACTCATAATTGTCAGTCTGTTACCCTCGGTACTCATATCAATGAGAGTGATACCGATACGGAATCTTCCGCCAACAAATCCATTGCTGATAAGTTCCTCAATAATTGGCTTAGCCTCATTGATTGTAATAGCGAAACCGAGTCCCTCGTAAAATCCGCTGATATACTTAGAGGAGGTAATTCCGATAACCTGACCGTACATATTAACGAGCGCACCGCCTGAATTTCCAGGAGAAATAGCAGCATTGGTCTGAATACAGTTCATTTCAAAGCCCGTGGAATCGCTTCTGATTTCACGGTTTACAGCGGAAACAATGCCATTTGTGACAGTACCTGTAAGACCGGCGGGATTTCCGATAGCGATAACTTCCTCGCCTACCACAACTTCATCGGAATCACCGAGAATTGCAGGGGCAAGACCTGAGGCATTGATTTTCAGAACAGCAATATCAGTTTTTGAATCTCTGCCCACAATGACAGCGGAATGAATTTTACCGTCAGCGGTGTGGACATCGTGGAAACCGTCAGCCTTTAGAACGTGGGCATTTGTAACAATATAGCCATCTTCATTGAGAACAACGCCTGAACCTGTGCCATTGAGGTTGTTGTGAAAAGCGTCGGTATACGTGTAAATTTCCACAATTGATTCTCTTACAGCAGCTGCCGCACCCTCGGTGGAGTATCTGCCGAATTCGTCAAGCTGTTCAGAAATTTTATCCGAAATTTCAGGCTTTGTATTCTGGAAAATCACTACTTTATCGGAGTTGTGGATAGTAGGAATTCTGTCCTTGCTTGTCATAATATCGTAGACAATGCCTGTAATTCCGATAGCAGCAGTCACAATTGCCAGTACAATGAATGTTCCTACAATTGTACTTTCACGGCGGCTGCGTTTTTTCATTTCCTTGACCTCTGCCGCCGCTTTTTGTTCAGGAGTCATAGACGGATATGGGTTATATCTGTTTTGTTGTGGATTTGCATTATATTGCGGATAATTTGGATTTTGCTGCGGATAACCGCTTGTATGCGGCTGATTGGGATTTTGTTGTGGATAGCCGTTTTGATGTGGCTGATTTGGATTTTGCTGCGGATAACCGCTTGTATGCGGCTGATTAGCATTATATTGCTGTCCGTTGGGATTAGCTGAATGTGTGGGTTGCTCTATAGGGGGAGTAGCATTTTCCCTTTCGAGTTCATTGAATAAATTTTCTCTGCGGTCCATAATTGCTCCTTAATTCTGTTTCTCTTTTTTGGTGCAGTCCTTAGGAATCTGCACAAGGAATTCCGTATATTCACCGTAAACACTTTTTACAACGATGTGACCGTTGTGGAGGTGAACGATTTTACGTGAAATTGACAAGCCCAGTCCAAGACCTGTCTTATCCTTTCCACGGGAGGAATCTGTTTTATAGAATCGGTTGAAAACCTGCTCTATTTCGGTATCTTTAAGACCTTCGCCTGTATTTTTTATGCCAATGGTACACATATCGTCCTTTTCCTCAAAGGTAAATGACAGCGTACCGCCTTCATTTACGAATTTTACAGCATTTTCAACGAGATTATAAATAACCTGCTGCATAAGGTCAGCGTCAACAACAGCAAAAAGTCGGCTGCTGTCAAGTTCCTCAACCTCTAATTTCTTTTCTTCAATACGCTTTTCAAACATCAGCACAACCTTGATAACAAGCTCTGTAAGATTTGTTTCCTGAAAATTCGGGCGGAGAGTACCTGCCTCAAATCGGCTCATATTGAGCATTGAGCTTATGAGAATACGCAGACGCTGAATTTCCTGAGATACAAGAATGAGATATTCCTGCTGGCGGCTTTTCTTGATAGTACCGTCAAGGATACCGTCCACAAATCCGCCTATAGTAGTCATAGGAGTGCGAAGTTCGTGGGAAACATTTGAAATAAAGGTACTGCTTGTTTCCTCACTTTTTTCAACATTTGATGCAAGAGTGTTGACAAGGTCGCAGATACGCTTGAAATTCGGGGAAATATCTGTGGAGAGTTTTTCCGTGAAATTATCCTTTGAATATTCCTCAACAATGCGGAGGAAATCTTCCTCAAATTGCAGAGTTGCCTTTAATTTGCGTCTTAAAATGAGAAAACATCCCACAAAGAAAAGAAGTGCAAATGTGCTGTATAAGGCAACAAGAATCATTGTGAATATTTCAGATTGTTCAGTAGTACCTGCTGCAAGAACATACACAGGAGTGTATTTTCCGTCACTTTCACGGAAAAATGCCTTAGTGATGTAGTTGATTGAGGGTACGCTCTGGGAGAGATATTTTGAACTTAATCCGAGAAAATCGTCCTTTTCAAGCTCTGTCATAGTGGATTTTTTCAGCTGATTTGAAAGGTTGCCGTCAGGAGATGCAAGGCAGATTCCGTCGCTGTTGAAAAGGAAAACACGCACTTCCTGCTCGCAGGCAAGCTGTTCGCACAGTTCTGATGCTTTGGGGAGATAGTTATTTTTGTCCTGTGAATATTCATTGGTAATACAGCCAATGAACAAATCGCCTGATGCTTTGACTTTTTCAAGCTGTTCATTGCGGAACATATGTGAACTTATATTTACAATAATAACTCCAAGGAGAATAAGTACCGAAGCGATAACAATAATAGTAAGTCGGAACATCTGATAGTAGGAGCTGTTTTTAGCTTTCAAGGCAATCACTTCCTTTATCGTTTATGGGCATTTCTAAAAACTCGTTTGATTAAAGAAAAAACAGATAGGTATGACAGCTGCAAGGAAACCTTCCGAAGGCGTGCTGTCGCACTCCAAGGGAGGTTGACGCAGCAGATGACGTGCATAGCTGTTTTTTCTCAAAAGGGGTTTTTAGAGATGCCCTTATGTCTATGTCGTTTCAGCAATAAATCAGGGGACAGACAGACTGCCCCCTGAATCAGGCAGGGAATTATTATTCTTCTTCTGCCTCGAATTTATAGCCTACGCCCCAGACGGTTTTCAAAGCCCATTTTTCGGAAATGCCCTCAAGCTTTTCACGGAGTCTTTTAATGTGAACGTCAATTGTTCTGGAGTCACCGTAGTATTCAAATCCCCATACTTCGTCAAGAAGCTGATCTCTTGTGTATACTCTGTTGGGATTAGCAGCGAGATAATAGAGCAGTTCAAGTTCCTTTGGGGGAGTGTCGATAATTTTACCGTTAACTTTAAGCTCATAGCGAGTCATATTTACGGAAAGCTTTTCGTAGCGAACTTCCTTAACTTCAGGCTCTACGTTGATATTGCCGACACGGCGAGTAACAGCGTTAATACGAGCAATAACTTCCTTTGCGTCAAAGGGCTTAACGATGTAGTCATCAGCACCAAGTTCAAGACCGATAACCTTATCAATTGTTTCGCCCTTAGCGGTAATCATAATAATCGGCACATTTGACTTTTTGCGGATTTCACGGCAAACCTGCCAGCCGTCGATACCGGGGAGCATAATGTCGAGAAGCACCATATCGGGTTTCAGGGCATTGAATTTAACAACAGCTTCCTCACCGTCGTGGGAGAGAATAACGCTGTAGCCGTCCTTTTCGAGGTAAAGGCGGAGGAGGTCGCATATATTCTTATCATCGTCAACGATTAATATTTTCAGACTTTTTTCATTTGCCATTAAAAAAACCTTCTTTCTTTTGTGGTGATATGTATTATGTCGGACAATCCAACGATATTTTTATAATATATATTCTATTATACCGCAAAATGACAAAAAAGTCAATTGATTTCTGAAAAAATATTATATGAAATTTTTCTGTTTTTTTATTAGGATAAAAAAATTAACCAGTGTTTATTAAACTTAAAAAGTATAGTTTGTGAAGAAATTTTTTACGTAATACTGTAACATCTAATAGATAAATTGTGAGTTGAAAAATTAAATATATCGTTGCATTTTTGTTATAATATCAGTTTTACTTTTTATTTCATCCAAATCAAATAACTTGGTTATTTTTTTTGCTTTAACGTCATATCTGTATACCGAATATACATCTATAACAAACATATATTTTTTTTCAAAATCTTCTATGTTATTGTTTTCCTCGTTGGATAAACAAATATATTCCGCACATATGTATTGATTAAGTTGAGAGATTAAATTTTTCTCCAATTCGATGTTAAGCTTTACCTCCAATAATATCTTTTTACCTGCAAATTCAAATACATTATCTACACGTGCTAAAGGTGTTTTTAATGTATGGCATTGACATTCTCTATAAACTTTGTTTCCTGATAGTGTTTTCAAAAAGTAGTTTACATAATATGAACGAAAATTAATTTCTAACGGAAATCTTTTGCGATAAGAACTTGTGATTTCTAAAAAATTATTTTGGTTAACTTTTGAGAGTTTGTTGTCGCCAATTTTACTTTTCAAAAACCAAGAGGGAACTTTTGGATTTTTAGCTTTTATAAGTGATTTTAATTTTTCAAATTCTTTTGACGGCAAGGGAGTTATTGCACTTTGACGTGAAACCATAATAAAAGAATTGAATTCTGAAATATCAATTGGTCGTTTCAGTAAATACAAGTCTTTTACATCTGCATATATTCTGCCAGACCAATGTTGTTGAAATTCGAATTCATCTATTCTTTCAGGTCGGCTACTAACACGACCAATAGCAAAAATTTTACCACCATATAATGAGTATAATGACCTTGCTTTTTGAAGCCATTCAAATATAAGCTTCTTATCATGCATTGTTGAATCCAAGGCTTCTGTGGCGATTTCTAATTTTCTTATCCATTGTATTGCAGTTTTGGCATGATAATACAGCACAATATCTCCAATAATACTGCTGCGTGGAACTGTCCAAGTAGTATAACCATCGGGTGCTGCATATATTACATCTTCTACATTATAGCACTCATGGTCATAGATAAAACTTTCGAGTTGTTCTATAGTCTTTGGAAAACTGATATTATTGATATGTGCATTTACAAAATCAAATTTTAGTTCATCCATAATTATTTAACTCCCTTTTTATAAAATATACTATCCATACTGCTTTTTATACCAATCCCTAAAATGATTACGCATTACCAAAAGGCTAACGGCTAATAGCTAATGGCTTTAAAAAAGCTAACAGTTTTTATACAAAAAAACGGCAGAAATAAATTCTACCGTTTTTAAAAGCTAATGGCTCTTTAAAATAATTACGCATTGCCAAAAAAGCTGATAGCTTTTTAAAAATCCGCCTTTTACTGCTGAGGAGCAGCATCCTGTGCAGGTCTGAACATAGGTGAATTAGGGTCAATTTTGAGGATAAGCTCCTTAACGTGTTCATCTCTTGTGAGATTATAAGTCATCTTGAGAGCCTGTAAAGCGTTGGGGAAATCCTTTTTTGAAAGGAAGTGTGAAGAAAGCTGAGCACAAACTTCGATAACAGTCTTATCAGGTCCGAAGTTAATATCGTACTTCTTCATAGTGTTGATTAACTGCTGTTGTGTAGGACGCATAATAGGAGAGCCCTTTAAATCTGAAAGGTGCTGCATTTCAAAAGCAACGCCTTTATTGGGAGCGAACATAACGGACGCTGTATAGAATACGCCTGCATCTTCGAAATCAGCGAAAGATGTAAGAATATAGCCGATATTTGCATAGCATCTTGCGATTGCGATAGGAGAAGAAGCAACTTTAAGAGTATCTCTTGAAACCTCAATAACCATTCTCTTATTGCGGATAAGCTTGTAAACTTCGCAAAGCTCAAATCTTGGAGCAACGTCAACAGGATTGTATTCAATAGCTGTTTCAAGAACAGGGATTGCGTCAATGTTAGAGCCTGTTTCTACAAGGAGATAAGCGTAAGTTGTGATATATGATGAGAAATCAAAGGGAGTGCGATTGAGAATTCTGTCGTCCTTGAAAAGTGTCTGACAAAGGTTATCCTCAAAGGGGTTACGCAGAGAAACGAACTTAGCATTTTCTGTATGTGCGTACTCAGTAGTGATTTTGTTGTAAAGTTTTTCAGCAAGGGGGAGTGCCTGCAATGCCTTTTTATCCTCGATAAGGTCAACAATTTTCTGATGATACTGGTCAATTCTTACGCCGTCAATATGAGTAAGGCGTTCAATTTCCTTTTTTCTGTCCTCAGGCATCTGTTCAAGGAGAAGCTCGCCTACAGCGTTCACACCGTCAAGATTGCCTTCCGCAGCATATTTTTCTCCTGCTTCTCTGAGCATTTTCTCATTTTCTTCGGAAGAATCTCCGAGTTTTCCACGGAGTTTTTTTAAAATATCATTTTTATCCATATTTTCAACCTCATTTTTCACCTTTCCCTGTCATAAAGACAGGGAAACGTGTTTATTTTTATTTTCTTTTTAACATTTCTTTCTGGAATTTAGCATCTATCTTATCCTGTTTTTTCTTGGCTTTCAGTTCAGCCTTTGTAAGGAATCTTTCCTCAGGCTGTGCAGGCTTTGGAGCAGGTGCAGAAGGTCTGGAGCCATATGTATTTCTTGGAGTAGGTGCTTTGTATTCCTGATATACGGGAACATTTGTCTGAGCTTTTGCCTCAGCAAGTTTCTTTTCTTTAAGAGAGTTATCTCCCAGCTGTGAGAGAACATCTTCAATGGAGTTGAGAACGCTTGTTCTCTGCTGTAATCCCTGTGTTTCAGTAAGGCTCTGGTTAGCATATTCCTTTGATTCTGAAATAGCGGAAATAAATGCCTGTGCTGTAGCCTTGGCATGGGGATTTGTAGCGATTTTTGATACATTTGCAGAAATTGGGTCACCCTTTGCAGCATTTGCAGCAGCAATTTTCTGTCCTGGAGTCATATCCTTTGTAGATGTAGGAATTTCCTGAGCAGCAGCAATAGCGTCACGAAGTCTTGTATTCTGATTGAAACGCTGGCTGAATGTAAGCTCATTAGGTGCAGGCATCTCCTGTCCCGGGAGAGGAACGAGAACGGGCTGACCGTTCTGGTCGTAGCTCTGAATCTGCATCTGTACATAAGAGTATATAGGCTGATTAAGGCTGTCGTAGCCTGTAATCTGCGGTACAGAAAGAATCTGACCAACAGGAGCAGCATTTGCAGGAGCAGGCTGAACAGGAGCAACACGTACAGGCTGTACAGGTGTAGGCTGAACAGGAACAGGACGTACAGGAACAGGCTGAACAGGACGTGCAGCAGGCTGAGCCTGAGTGTTCATTGCAGAAATAGCTGCTGAAATATCATCAATAACGGGCTGTGCAGGAGCAGGTGCAGGCTGAACAGGTGCAGGAGCAGGCTGAACAGGAGCAGCAGGCTTGCTGATAGCTGAAATAGCGTCACCGATATTGTCGAGAACAGGTGCTTTCTCTGTCTTTGGTTCAAGGTCAGAGGAGATAAGCTCAAATGCGTCATCATCGTCATCATCTGAAATATCTTCAAGAACCATATCGTCATTCATTGGAGCAGGAGCAACTGTCTTTGGAGCAGCTGGGATATTCATAGCAGAAATTGCCTCGGAAATGTCATTAATAACAGGCATTGGCTCGGGAGCAGACTGAACAGGAGCAGGCTGAACAGGTGCAGGAGCAGGCTGAACAGGAGCAGGCTGAACAGGAGCAGGTGCAGGCTGAGCAGGAGCAACAGGCTTGCTGAGAGCAGAAATAGCGTCACCGATGTCATCAAGAACAGGAGCAACGATTTCTTCTTCCTCCATTGAGGAGATAACCTGCTTTACAACAGCAGGAGTATCGGGGAGAGAATCTCCGATATCGTCAAGAATTGGTGCTGTAATTTCCTCATCAATTACAGAAACAGCTTCCTTAACAGCAGAAGTGTCTGCAAATTCGTCACCGATTTCATCAAGAACAGGAGCAACTACCCCTGAGATGTTCTTGGGAGGTTCAGCAGGAGCAGCAGTATCCTCTGATGAGAAAAGCTGATTTGCAAGTGTATCCCAATCGTTCTGATAGTCACGGTTATCATTCTGAGGCTGTGCCTGTGGTGCAGGAGCCTGATTCTGTGATGTGTAGGGATTCTGCTCCATAGCGTTGAGAGCCGCAGAAATATCGTCAATAACGGGAGGTGCGGCAGGAGCAGGAGCAGGCTGAGGTTCTTCCTTTGGTGCATCAACAGCGAATTGTGCAAGGAAATCTGCTTCTTCGTCTGCTTCTTCCTGTGGAGCTTCATCGGGCTTGTTTATAGCAAACTGTGCAAGGAAGTCGTCCACGGGTGGAGCGTCATTCTTAGGAGCAGGCGCAGGCTCGTTATCGAAAAGTACAGGGCGTTCAGCCTCGAAATAATTATTTTTAGTTTCTTCCTGAACTTGATCAGGCTTATTTATAGCAAACTGTGCAAGGTCGTCGTTGAGAGCAGGAGCACCATTTGGCTGATATGCAGGCTTAGCAGGCTGCTGAACAGGAGCAGGAGCAGGAGCCGGCGGAGGGGGAGGCGGTGCAGCAGGCTGAGGAGCAGAAGTAATTCTAGCAGTTGTGTTGCCGAGAGGGATAATGCCCTCGTCCTCGATTCCCTTTTTCATTCTGATACGTTCCTCACGAAGGAGAGCTTTCATTTCCTTCTGGTCGGATTTAATCATTTCCTTGGCAATTTTCAATTTGCATCTTTCGCAGGTAAGTTCGCCCAAATCGGTCATATTTCCGCCACGGCGGTAGCGTGTCAGGTTTTCAGGCTTTGCGAGATTGATACCGCAGCCTGTTCTTTTGTCGTTGAAGGTTCCGTGAACCTCGTCGTTAAATGAAGTTGTTACAAGGGTAATAAACATAACCTTCTCCAATCCTGCCGACTAAACAACGGCAGTCCACGCTTTAACGGCAGCGGGGAGCCGATTTTTTCTGCAATATGCACAATATGCATACTTAATCATTATATTATATATTATTATACATCATTTCACAAAAAAAATCAACAGTTTTTTTGTAATTAAGTAGTAAAAATATACTAAAAATTAAATTTTCGGCGGAAATAACAAATTGTTATCATAATTTTTGTCCATAATTTCACTCATTGTTACAAAATTTAGGAATGTTTCAACAATGGGTATCTACAAATGATATGAAATTGTCGAATAATAGACGGCGGAGGCGAATTGATGCAGTCGGGAAAATATATGCGAAAATTTTCGCAAAGCTATTGCATTTCTCTTTATAATGTAGTATAATTAATAGTGTATTTGATTTTATTGCTCCGCCAACTAATTCTTGAAGAATTATATAAAGCCTGGGGAGCAAAGGCAAGGAGGAAAGCCGAAAGAATACTGCCGTATTGTGAGGTTTTCTGACGCAGAATTTTGCTCTCCAAACAAGATAGGATATTCAATAGTAAATTGGGGGAGCAATATATCGGAGGGATGTTATGAAACTCATTTCTGTGGTTGTACCCTGCTATAATGAGCAGGAAGTGCTGCCGATGTTTTACGACGAAATAATAAAAGTCAGCGACGGTATGAAAAAAGAGCATAACGACATTGACTTTGAATTCCTTTTTATAAATGACGGCTCAAAGGACAGAACCCTTGAAATTTTCCGTGAGCTTGCCGACAAGGACAAGCGTGTGAGATATATTTCATTCTCACGCAATTTCGGCAAGGAATCGGGAATGTACGCAGGCTTGAAGAACTGCAAGGGCGACTATGTAGTTGTTATGGACGCTGATTTACAGCATCCGCCTAAATTTCTGCCTGAAATGTACAACTATGTCAAGGACGGCGAATTTGACTGTGCATCAACACGCAGAGTAAGCCGTACAGGGGAATCACCTGTGCGTTCATGGTTTGCTATGAAATTCTACAAGATAATGAACAAGATTTCTGATACGGAAATTGTTGACGGGGCACAGGATTTCCGCTTTATGACAAGACAAATGGTTGACGCAATTCTCGATATGTCGGAATACAACCGTTTTTCAAAGGGAATTTTCAGCTGGGTAGGCTTCAGGACAAAGTATATGCCCTATGAAAATGTTGAGCGTCCTGCCGGTACGTCCTCATGGTCATTCTGGGGATTGTTCAGATATTCCCTTGAAGGAATTATGGCATTTTCAACTTTCCCACTTGCAATGTCGATTTTCTGTGGTGTAATCAGCCTTATAATCGGATTTATTCTGTTTGTAATCGCTGTGATTATTACCCTTGCAACATACCATTCAGCTGCAACATTCTATATACTTTCCGTGATTTTCGGAATGGGCGGTGTTCAGCTGGGCTGTATCGGAATTATGGGGCAGTATCTTGCAAAAACTTACCTTGAAGTTAAAAAGCGTCCTATTTATATAACAGGAGAAACTGACGAGGATTACCGCAATAAGAAATCCTCAGCAGTAAAGAACAATGAATAAACGGACAAGACTTGTTGTATCGCTGCTGTTTGTGGTGCTTATAATCCTTGCGGCGGCGATTACGAGATTTTATCTTGACGCTGAAAATAATCCTGCTATGAATGTGGGCAATGAAAGTGCGGAAAAAGTTATCTCTGTCAATGATGAGGGATATTCCATATTTTCCACGGATAAGGGGCTGTACGGCATATCCGAATCGGGGAGAATTCTTGCGGCAGCAGAGTGGAACAGCCTTGATTTTGCAGGGGAAAATCTGTGCATTGCCTCAAAAAAAGTAAACGGCAGATTGAAATACGGCTGTATCGACTTTGACGGAAATATTGCCGTGCCGCTTATTTACAGCAGAATTGAAAAGAAATCGGCAGCTGACATGACTTTTTACTGCGGATATGTTGAAAATGATGAAATCGTTCTTTATGACGAAAGCTTTAATCCGTGTTTTTCAAGCGTGTGGAGCAGCTGTACAGTCAAAGATGATGAAATCCGTCTTGAAAATGAAAAGGGCAGTTACCTTTACAAAACAGGTGACAAGGGGCTTCTTTTCAGGAGTGCAAATCTCACAGGCGAAATTATGGAAAAGCCTGTTGAGCTTAATATTTACAGCAGAGTGCTGCTTTCAAAGCTTACACCTGCTATGATTGAGCAGATGATTGACTTTGCAGACGGCTATATTTCATATGTTTTCGGCGATGATGAAACTGAACTCAAAGCGGCAGGGGCTGATATGCGTCAGTTCAGGACGCTTTACCCCGAATCGTCTGAAATAGTTGAAAAAAGGCTTGAAGCCATTCCCGAACTGCATATTTACAGCGTTGGCTCAGAGGACGGAATATCACTTTTTGATGTATCCGTTTCAGCTGATGTAAATATAGAGTATACTGCGGAAGATGACACAACCCAATCCCTTGATACGCAAGTCAAGGCAACTGTGAGATTCCGTGGCAATTATGAAACAGATTTAGAGGCTGTTTTCGGCTCATTTGAGCCGCAGACACCTGATTATCCGCAGGAGGAAACAACTGCGGAGGTTACTAATGCCAATCCCTAAAACAACAGCAGACAAATCTAATGGCATAAATGACGTATGTCGTCGTTGGACTTCCTCACCATACGGCAGTATGCTTTCGTCGTCCGCCTTGACATACATCATTTCTGCTCATCATCTTTGTCTACTAACATTTTAGGGATTGGTATAATTAAGAAAGAATGGAGAATAGAACTATGTCAAAAAAAGTTGCAGTTATTATGGGCAGCGACAGCGATTTTCCTGTTGTAAAGTCTGCTCTTACAGAACTGAAAAAATACGGTGTTGAATTTGAGTGCCGTGTAATGAGCGCACACCGTACACCTGCTGAGGCTTGCGAATTTGCTTCAAATGCAAAGGCTAACGGCTTTGGTGCTATCATCTGTGCCGCTGGTATGGCAGCTCACCTTGCAGGTGTAGTTGCAGGTCATACAACACTTCCCGTAATTGGAATTCCTATGAAATCCGCTGCTTTGGAGGGTATGGACGCACTTCTTGCAACAGTTATGATGCCTCCCGGAGTACCTGTTGCAACTGTAGGTGTTAACTGTGCTAAAAATGCGGCAGTTCTTGCAGTTCAGATGCTTGCAATTTCCGATGAAGCGCTTGCTGAAAAGCTTGCTGCTGAGAAAAAGGCAATGGCTGAGGGCGTTATCGCAAAGGATAAGGCTTTACAGGACGAAATTGCCAATATATAATGAACAGTTTCAATACAGTTCTTTTTGATTTGGACGGTACGCTTACCGATTCCGCCCCTGGCATCATAAACTGTTACCGCCATGCTCTCAATGTTATGGGCTTTGACGAGCCGAAAGATATTATGCGTGCGGTTGGTCCTCCGTTATATGATTCCTTTGCGGAATTATGCGGAATGAACAGCGAGCAGGTGCAGGAAGCTGTGCGTGTTTATCGTCAGCGTTATGCGGATACGGGACTTTTTGAAAACAATGTTTATGACGGTATCCCTGAAATGCTGAAAAGGCTGAAAGACAGCGGAATAAAGCTTTGTGTTGCCACAAGCAAGCCTGAGATATTCGCTGTGAAAATCCTTGAAAAATTCGGCTTGGCTGAATTTTTTGATGTTATCGGCGGAGCTGATATAAACGGCACACGAAATGCAAAGCAGGAGGTTATTGAGTACGTTTTAAGCCGTGCAGGAATAACCAGCCGCAGCGATGTGCTTATGGTTGGCGACAGAAGCCACGATATAATCGGTGCAAAACAATGCGGCTTACCGTGTATGGCGGTTCTCTGGGGCTATGGCAGCCGTGAGGAATTTGAACAGCACGAAGCTGATATTATTGTCAATACACCGCAGGAAGCTGCGGATATTTGCTGCTCCGCACGGAGCAAACGTTAGTTTGCGGATGTGCGAGGCACTATAATTACCCATAAACGTCAGATTGGCGTTTAATATAATTCTCAGGAGGAATTTTAAATGCAAAACATTGTAAAAATGGATCAGCTCTATGAGGGCAAGGCGAAGAAGGTTTACGCCACAAACGATCCTGACTGCGTAATCGTTGAATACAAGGATGACGCAACCGCTTTCAACGGCGAAAAGAAGGGTACAATTTCAGGTAAGGGTGTCATCAACAACAAAATGACAAACTATATGCTCGCCATGCTTGAAAAAGAGGGTGTTCCCACTCATCTTGTAAAGGAAATCAGCGACCGTGAAACAATCGTTAAAAAGGTTTCTATCGTTCCTCTTGAGGTTATCGTCAGAAACGTGGCAGCCGGAAGCTTCTCCAAGAGAATGGGTGTTGAGGAGGGTGCAAAGCTCCTTTGTCCTATCCTTGAATTCAGCTATAAGAATGATGATTTAGGCGATCCATTTATCAATGACTACTATGCACTTGCATTGGGTATTGCTGCAAAGGAAGAAATCGACACAATTACTAAGTACGCTTTCAAGATAAATGAGTTTATGGTAGACTTCTTCAAGAAGCTTAACATCGACCTCATTGACTTCAAGATTGAATTCGGTAAGACATCTGACGGCACAATTATCCTCGCTGACGAAATTTCTCCCGATACTTGCCGTTTCTGGGACAGCACAACTCACGAAAAGCTTGATAAGGACCGTTTCCGCAGAGATATGGGCGGAGTAGAGGACGCTTATCAGGAAATTATGAAAAGGCTTATGGGTGAATAATAATGGGCGGATTTTTTGGAGCAGCCACTAAGAATGACTGTATAACAGATGTATTTTTCGGCACGGACTACCATTCACATCTCGGTACACGCCGTGGCGGTATGACAGCATATTCCGAGGACAACGGCTTTCAGCGTTCAATTCACAGCATTGAAAATTCACCTTTCAGAACAAAGTTTGAGGACGATGTTATAAATATGAGGGGAAAACTCTGTATCGGCTGTATCAGCGACACAGACCCCCAGCCTATTATGGTGCGTTCAAAGCTTGGACTTTACGCTATCAGTTCAATCGGTATCATCAGAAATGCCGAGGAACTTACAGATGAGCTTTTGCAGAATGGCTGTGCGAATTTTGAAACAATGAGCAGCGGAAATATCAATTCAGGTGACCTTATCGGTGCGCTTATAGCACAGAAGGACAATTTTGTTGACGGTATCCGCTATGCACAGGAAAAAATCGAGGGAACAATTTCCCTTATCATACTCACAAAGGACGGAATTATTGCCGCCCGTGACAAATACGGCAGACTTCCTGTCGTAATCGGCAAAAGATGGGACGGCTACTGCCTTTCCACAGAATCTTTCGCTTTCCAGAAACTGGGATATGAAACACATATGGAACTTACCGCAGGAGAAATTGTAAAAATGACTTCCGACGGCATTGAAGTTCTTGCAGAGGGCGATCCCTCACAGATGAAAATGTGTACATTCCTCTGGACATATTATGGCTATCCCACAGCTTGCTATGAGGGCGTTAATGTTGAGGTTATGCGTACCCGCAACGGCGAAATTATGGCTGAAAATGATATAGCCGCAGGCAGACTTCCCGATGTTGACTATATCTGCGGAGTTCCCGATTCAGGTACTCCCCACGCTATCGGATATGCCAACAGAAGCGGAATTCCTTTTGCCCGTCCCTTTATAAAGTATACTCCAACTTGGCCAAGAAGCTTTATGCCTACAAGTCAGAGTATGAGAAATAAAGTGGCAAAAATGAAGCTTATCCCTGTTCATGAACTTATTGACGGTAAAAAGCTGCTTTTCGTTGATGACAGTATCGTAAGAGGCACACAGATGCGTGAAACAGTTGAATTCCTCTATGCCAACGGTGCAAAGGAAGTTCATATGCGTTCTGCTTGTCCTCCTATTATGTACAGCTGTAAGTATCTTAATTTCTCACGCAGCCATTCCGAACTTGAACTTATCGCAAGACAGATAATCCACGAGTTCGAGGGCGAGGAGGGCGTTAAGTATCTGGCTGAATACAGCGATTCATCAACTGTAAGAGGCGGAAAGCTCCGTGATGAGATATGCCGCAGATTAAAGCTTACATCTCTTGAATTTCAGACTCTCCCCGGCAAGGTAAAAGCCGTGGGACTTCCTGAATGTAACCTTTGCACTTACTGCTGGAGCGGTAAGGAATAAAAGAATACCATAAAATAACTGGAGGATTATATTATGAATAACAGTTTTTCCGAAAGCTACAAAAAGGCAGGCGTTGACGTAACTGCCGGTTATAAGGCTGTTGAGCTTATGAAACAGCATATTGCAAGAACAACTCTCCCTGGCTGTATTTCAGGCATCGGCGGCTTTGGCGGTCTTTTCGAGCTTGATATGACAGGTATTTCCAAGCCTGTACTTGTATCGGGTACAGACGGAGTTGGTACAAAAATCAAGATTGCATTCATAATGGATAAGCACGATACAGTTGGTATCGACTGTGTTGCTATGTGCGTAAACGATATTATCTGCTGCGGTGCAAAGCCACAGTTCTTCCTTGATTATATTGCTTGCGGAAAGAATATTCCCGAAAAGATTGCTGAAATCGTTTCAGGTGTTGCTGAGGGCTGTGTACAGGCTGGCTGTGCGCTTATCGGCGGTGAAACTGCTGAGCATCCGGGACTTATGCCTGAGGAGGAATATGACCTTGCAGGTTTCTCTGTTGGTATCGTTGACAAGGATAAGATTTTAAAGCCTGATACACAGAAGGCAGGCGATGTTCTCATTGCTATCAAGTCCAGCGGTGTACATTCCAACGGATTTTCACTTGTAAGACGTGTATTTGACGTAAACGAGCAGAATCTTGCTATGCACTTTGACGATTTAGGTGCAACTCTCGGTGAAACTCTCCTTACACCTACACGTATTTACGTTAAGGCTATTATGAACCTTATCGAAACAGTAAATGTAAAGTCCGTTTCCCACATCACAGGCGGCGGATTCTATGAAAATATTCCACGTTCACTTCCTAAGAATCTTGCAGCTAAGATTGAGCGTAATGCAGTACAGGTTCTTCCTATTTTCGACCTTATTGCAAGAAGCGGAAATATTCCTGAGCGTGATATGTTCAACACATTCAATATGGGTGTTGGTATGATTGCCTGCGTTGACAAGAACGACGCTGACAAGGCAATTGCAGCTCTCAAGGCAGCAGGCGAGGACGCATATGTTCTCGGTGAACTTGTTGAGTCAACAGAGGGCGTTATTATTTGTTAATAGGCTAATCCATAAAGATTGGAGTGCAGGCATATGAAAAAATTTCTTACGGCAATTACAGCAGCGTTTGTGACGGCTATGGGCATTTCTTCTGTGCCTGCACTTTCAGCAGGTACGCCAATGGATTTCACAGGTGATGAGCGTGTTGATGTTTACGACCTGATTTGTGCAAGAAAAAGCGGTATTGAAGCGGAAAAACTCAATCTTATGGCGGATTTTCTCCTTGGAGTCGGTGACGGCTATAAGGATGAGGAAATCGGGGATATTCCCAATGATTTCACCATAGACGAAAGCTGCATTCTTGAACCGAAAGGCACGATACATACAGGTGACGGTACATATTACGGCGGCGGATACGTTGGCGGCTGTGCAATGCTTGACCCTGTTTCCACCGATTACTGGATAGTGGCAATGAATCTTGCTGACTACAACGACGCACAGCTTGCAGGCGCTTATCTTGAAGTTACAGGCGAGCTTGGCACAATAAATATGCTTGTTACGGATTTGCTCCCCGAGGGCAAAAAAGGCGACCTTGACCTGTACGTTGACGCATTTCCGCTTATAGCACCAAAGGAAAAGGGCAGAGTTCCCGTATCGTGGAAGATTATTCCCCTTGATACAGCTGAAAATGCACCTGTGTGCTATAAATGGAAAGAGGGTACAACCGAATTCTGGTGCGGTGTGCAGGTGAGAAATCACCGTTATCCCATAACAAAGCTTGAATATCTCAATGAAAACGGCGAATTTGTGGAAATAAAACGCCGTCCCTACAATTATTTTGAATCAATGGAAATGGGAAAAGGTCCATTTACATTCAGAATTACGGATATTTACGGACAGGTTATAATTGACGAAAATATACCGTTGTCTACTGATGATTCGGTAATAATCGAGGGACACGTGCAATTCCCTAAGTAATGGAGCAATCATATGAAAGTTGAAAAAGCTGATTATATATGGGCGATATTGTCGTTCATAGCGGTGGGAGTTACATTTCACTTCGGGTATCTCCTTTACGGCTTGCTGGGAATTTATGCGGCAATGGCAATTCTTTTCCTATGGCATATAAAAAGAATTGAAAAACGCATTTCCGACACAGAAGCCGCATATGGTAAAATAACGGAGTACCGCACGGAAAAATCGGGGCGTGAATATTACTATCCCGTTGTTGAATTTGAAACAGAGGAGGGAGAGCTTATCAGTTCGGTTTATGCCTATCCCGATAAGGAAAAAAGGTACGAAATCGGCGATGAGGAGCTTATACACTATACCCCCGATGACCCCATGTTTTTCTATTTTGCAGACCGTGAAAAAGAGCTTACAGATGTTTACTATAAATGCATAATAGCAGGCGGATTTTTAGCGGCAATTGACATTATAGCAATAATTATTATTCTTTGTATATAAGGAGTGGTACCGATGAAAAATATAGTTGTTCTCGTTTCGGGAGGCGGTACGAATTTACAGGCTCTTATTGATGCCGAAAAAGCAGGGAATATCCTTGGCGGAAAAATAACTTGTGTTATTTCCTCAAATTCTTCTGCATATGCTCTCGAAAGAGCAAAAAATAACGATATATCCACAAGAGTAATCCCAAGAAAGGATTATTCCGATTCAAAGTCATACAGTATGGCAATTCTCAATGCCCTTGATGAGGAGCAGGCTGATTTAGTTGTACTGGCAGGCTTTATGACAATTCTTGACGAATGTGTCACAAGCAAATATGCTTATAAAATAATCAACGTCCACCCTGCACTTATCCCCTCATTCTGCGGCGAGGGCTACTACGGACTTAAAGTTCACGAAGCAGCTCTCAGCTATGGAGTAAAGGTCAGCGGTGCTACAATTCATTTTGTAAATGAAGAAGCTGACGCAGGAGCAATTATCCTGCAAGGTGTAGTGAATGTGGAAAAGGACGATACACCCGAAGTTCTCCAGAAGCGTATTATGGAGAATGTGGAATGGAAGCTTCTCCCCAAGGCGGTTTCACTTTTCTGTCAGGATAAAATTGAAATTGTTGACGGCAGAGCTTACGTTAAGGAGTAAGCCGTGAAGCTGTCGGCTATTACGGAGAATCAGCGTATACAAAAGCTTTTTTTAAGCTTTATGATGTATGCCTTTCTCGGTTGGTTTTATGAAGTTTTTCTTGAAGTTGTAGTCTATCGCTGGGGATATTCCGACAGGGGAGTTCTTTTCGGACCATATTGCCCTGTATACGGAGTAGGAGCAATTCTTTTCCTAGGTGCATTCAGACCGCTTATGAAGAAAAAAGAGCCTGACTGGTTCAGATTTTATGTAAAGCCGATTATCATATTTCTCGGCTGTATGGCAATTGCTACCACGGTGGAACTTCTTGCAAGCTATATGCTGGAATTTTTCACGGGAGCGTGGCCGTGGCAGACATATGCGGATTACAAAATAAACTTTCAGGCGAGAATTGCACTCAGCCCGTCAATACGTTTCGGACTTGGCGGATTACTTTTCCTTTATATAGTTCAGCCGTTCTATGACTGGCTGTTTTCAAAGGCAAAGGAAAAAACGCTGAATATAATCACAGCGTTCGTTGCATTAATAGTCTTATGTGACTGTATATACACATTTATTATTAAGTAAGGAGCAGTTAAACTGAATTTGAGAAAGGCTTATATAAAGAAATGATTACAGATATTTTTGATAATTCATACGGTTTTGAGGGAAAGATTTATTCCGAGATTTTCAAAACCGATATGGCGGTAATGATAGACCGCAAAATATGTCTTGATTATGTTATGCAGTGCGTGGACGAATTTAACTCCCTTGACAGCGAGGTTGTTGAAACTATTTGCAGTGCTGCTAAGGCTTATTGTCTGGAATTTCTGGAGGAAACAGGCGGCGATTTTTACGGTAAAATGAAAATTTCTGTTACTCCCGAAACTGACCCCCTTGAAATGCTGAAATGCTTTAAGCCGACTGTACTTATAGTAAAAAAGCCTGAAGATGAAGAAAGTATCTGCTATCAGCTTGAATGTCGGACTGACTGGGAAATAGAACACAGTATGGAAATTGTCATATTCAATGGCAATGTCGTGTATCTTGGTGTGTTCGGAGGTCATTCACCATGGCGTGAATTTAGTCTCGACGACAAGTTAAATTATATAAATAAAATATAAAGGAGTAAATTATTATGATTAAACTGGATTTAGCAAAGGAATTAAGCTCAAACGCATACCCCGGCAGAGGTATCGTTATCGGTAAATCCGATTGCGGAAAATATGCTGTAACAGGCTATTTCATTATGGGCAGAAGCGAAAACAGCCGTAACCGTGTATTTGTAGAGGACGGCGAGGGAATCCGCACACAGGCTTTCGACCCCTCAAAGCTTACTGACCCACACCTTATTATATACGCACCTGTAAGAGTTCTCGGCAATAAGCTTATCGTAACAAACGGCGACCAGACAGATACAATTTACGAGCTTATGGACAAGCAGTTCACTTTTGAGCAGGCACTCCGTACACGTGAATTTGAGGACGACGCTCCCAACTACACACCTCGTATTTCAGGTATCCTCCGCTTTGAGGATGACGGCTTCAACTATGCTATGTCAATTCTCAAAAGTGCAAACGGCAACCCCGATTCATGCCAGAGATACACATTCAGCTACAATGACCCAATCAACGGCGAGGGACGTTTCATTCACACATATATGGGTGACGGCAATCCTCTCCCAAGCTTTGAGGGCGAGCCTAAGCTTGTAGGTATCAGCGGAAATATTGACGAGTTCACAGATATGCTCTGGAACAACCTCAACGAGGATAACAAGGTATCTCTCTTTGTTCGCTTTGTAAATCTTGAGGACGGTTCTGTTGAAACAAGAATTATCAATAAGAATAAGTGAGAATTTCATTCGACCTTGATGAAACATTATTTGTAAATCCCGAGAAAGTTCCCATAGAACCTGAACTTAAATTTCCCTTTAATAAAATATACAAGGACAAACTGAGGAAAGGTTCTGTGGAGCTTTTGCAGGAAATAAATAAATCTGACTGTGAGTTGTGGATATACACTACTTCAAACCGAAGTCAAGGATATATCCGCAGACTATTCCGCCGCTATGGTATCAGAATTGACAGCATTGTCAATGCTGAACGTCACGAAAGGGAAGTTTCACGGGGAAGGCTGAATTTTCCGTCAAAATATCCGTCAGTATACCGCATTGATTTGCACGTTGATGATGAAAAATCCGTTTATGAAAACGGTATTGCCTACGGTTTCAGAGTTTATCATATAACAAATGATGATTTGGAGTGGGCGGATAATATTCGCAGAGAGATGCAAAGAATTATAAAGGTAAAATGAAAAAGACATTAAATTTAATTTCAGCTTTTTGTTCAGCCGTGATATTAATTTCATTGGCTGGCTGTAATATTAATTCAGTGCCGAGGCAGTATAAAAAACTGCCCGATAGTCTGTCGGAAGAAGATGTATTGCTTACTGTAGGCATACCTGTTTACAAATGCACCGAGTATCAGTACAGAGATGATGAATTGGAGGAGAAGTGCGTATATACTTATGACGAGTATGACAATATTCTTACCGAAGAAATAACCGTAATAAATAACGATAAAGTGGAATATTCGAAACGTCGTACATACAGCTATGAATACGACGAAAACGGTAATATTATCGCTGAAAATTTATATCTCGATGATGAAAATTTCCCCAATAGCTTTACTCAGTATGTTTATGATACTGACGGATTGCTGAAATATGAAATATATTATTCTTCTAATTACGCTCAGACTGAATTAGAAAAGAATTTTTATGCTGAATACAAATATGACAGCAGCGGAAACGAGATATCAAATACAGAAGTAGATGCAGACGGATATGTTAGTTCAAAAAGCGATACAGAATATCAATATGACGACAACGGAAATATCATAAGCAAAACAGTCAACGTTTGGTTTGACCCTGTAAATTCAAAGATAAATTCTTCAATAAGTGAATATACATACACTTATGATGAATCCGGAAAGATACTTACAGAAACTTTGAAGTACGCCTATGACAGAAATGGTAAAGCATATAGTTATGAGAGCATGAAAATATATGACAGCAATGGAAATGTTATAAAAGAAATAATTGACAAAGGTTCGGAAACAGAAACAGAAAAAACATACGAATACGACGATAAAAACCGTCTGATATGTGAGAATAACGGCAGAACTGTTTACGAATATGATGAAAAAAATCGTCTGATATGTGAGGAACGTAATAACATCAGAAATGTTTACGAATACGAGGATTATTGATTTTTTCTGTCAAAAAATCTCCTGCAAAAAAATAAAAAAATTTTTTCGATTTCTGTAACACTTTGAAATTTTGAAGTGAGTATATGTTATGAGATGTGAAATACATCGGAAATATTTAATTACAGAAAGAGGAAATTATTATGAACAAGAAGATTTTTGCAATTCTCGCAGTATGCACAATGGTTATGACAGCTTGCGGCCCCGCAGCTGAGGAATCCGCACAGTTACCCGAAACATCTGAAAAGACAACAACTGCCAATGTTGAAGCTGAAACAACAACAGCCGAGGCTGAAACAACTACAGCAGTTGATTCTGAAAAAACAACAGCAGATTCTGCTGTTGAAAATGCAGCAGGCGGAAATAACAATTCAGCTGAAACAACAACAGCAGTTCAGGCAACAGAAAAAGCTGATTCCAATAAAATGGCAGAGCTTTCATCTGAACCTCCCGTATATACAAAGTATCTCACAAGTGAAAATTCAAAAATGCCTGCATTACCTGAAAACTATGAGGCATTTCCCGAAATCAACACAGATTTAAGCCTTTTTGAAATTCCCGATAATCTCGATTACGAGTATCAGTCTATTGCTTATCTTTACACAGGCACAAAGTGCAACGGCTGTATTCTGAGATTGTACAACAGCCATGATGATGATGTTTTTACCACTGGTTACAGCATTGGCGGCGATTATGAAGGTTGGACAGCTCCTTATTATACAGATTATGAGTATGACGCAAAGGGCAACCCCACAGTAATTAGTTATTATAATACAGACGGCATTCTTCAAGAGGAAATATATACATATGACGCAAATGGAAATGTTACATATTCAGAGAGTTATGACGGGTTATCAGGCACAAGTTTCTATACCACAAATACATATGACCAAAAGGGTAATGTTCTTGTCAGCGAGGGCATAAATGCTCTTGACGGTGAATTCAAGAATACATATACATACGAATATGACGCAAACGGCAACGCAGTTTACGGCAAGGTCAATGCTACAAAAAATCCATGGTCATTTAATGAATTCAGACAGAGATTTGACGACAGAGGAAATATGATTGAGTTTGTAGGAAAATGCGATAAGGCAGCAGATACCCACAGAGAGCTTGCATATGACAGCAACAACAATTGTATTTATGAGAAAAATTATTATTCTGGTGATGTTGAAAACGCATCAGTAACAGAATATCTCTACGACGGAAACAATAACTGCCTTTGCAAAATGATAAATAGTCCAAACTACACATATGCTGATTATTATGAGTATGATGCAAAGGGCAGACCAACAAAACATTATAATCAGAGTTCAGACTCTGAGGACAGTTTCACATTATATGTTTATGAGGAATTGTCATAAATAGAATTTTAAATTCAAGGAGGACATTATTATGTCAAATGAAATGCAGTTAAAGTATGGTTGTAACCCAAATCAGAAGCCTTCAAGAGTTTATATGGCTGACGGCAGCGAGCTTCCTATCGAGGTACTCTGCGGCAGACCAGGCTATATCAATCTTCTTGACGCTCTTAACGGCTGGCAGCTTGTAAAGGAGCTTAAAGCAGCTACAGGTGTATGTGCAGCTACTTCATTCAAGCACGTATCCCCTGCTGGTGCAGCTATCGGCAGACCTCTTTCAGACGATTTAAAGAAAATCTACTGGGTAGACGATTTAGGCGAACTTTCACCCCTTGCAAGTGCATATGCAAGAGCAAGAGGTGCTGACAGAATGTCCTCTTACGGCGATTTCATTGCACTTTCAGATAAGGTTGACGTATGCACAGCTAAGATGATTCAGCGTGAAGTTTCCGACGGTGTTATCGCTCCCGATTATGACCCCGAGGCACTTGAAATTCTCAAGTCAAAGAGAAAGGGAACATACTGCGTTCTTAAAATTGACGAGAACTACAAGCCTGCACCAATCGAGACAAAAATGGTATACGGTGTATCTTTCGAGCAGGGACGTAACGAGCTTGACATCAACCGTGACCTCCTTGCAAATATCGTAACAGATAACAAGGAAATTCCAGAGGATAAGAAAGATGACCTCCTTATCTCTCTTATCACTCTCAAATACACACAGTCCAACTCTGTATGCTACGTAAAGGACGGACAGGCAATCGGTATCGGTGCAGGTCAGCAGTCAAGAATTCATTGTACACGTCTTGCAGGACAGAAGGCTGATAACTGGTGGTTAAGACAGTCACCACAGGTTATGGGACTCCAGTTTGTTGACGATATCCGCCGTGCAGACCGTGACAATGCAATTGATGTATACATCGGCGACGAGTACGAGGACGTACTTGCAGAGGGTACATGGCAGAATATCTTCAAGGTAAAGCCTGCTGTATTCACAGCTGAGGAGAAAAAGGCATGGCTTGCTAAGAATACAGGTGTATGTCTTGGTTCTGACGCATTCTTCCCATTCGGCGATAACATCGAGCGTGCAAAGAAGTCAGGCGTTGAGTATATTGCAGAACCAGGTGGTTCTATCCGTGACGATAATGTTATCGAAACCTGCAACAAGTACAACATCGCTATGGCATTCACAGGAATCAGACTTTTCCACCACTAATATAAATAAAATATAGTGGGGTTCCCACAAAATTCACCGCACGGGCAGAGCTTTTTTAAAGGAAATCTGCCTATGCGGTATTGCCATTATCAGTATTATTGCATTAAAAAGGTGATGTAAATGGAGAAAAGAAAAAAGTCAAAGAAAGCAGTGCTTATTATACTTTTATTCTTATTTGTATTTCTTATCTTGCCACTCGGAATTTTTGCAATTGATTATCATCGTTTCAAAAATGCCGATACAATTATAAAGCCTATTATTACAGTATCCGACTGTGAATGTAAATGTCATATGGACAGGCAGATTGACGGCTTATTTTATTGCTTTATCTACCATCGTGAATCAGGAGAGCCGTGGGAAGAAAGTGTGCTGAGTGGCTCTTTTCACTTTCCTTTTAATACGGAAGTGTTGATTTATAAAGAATATAAATAGAGGAGGTATTTTTTTCAATGAAAAACGTACTTGTAATTGGCGGCGGCGGTCGTGAACACGCAATTATTATGAAGCTTGCAGAAAGCAAGCAGGTAGACAAGATTTACTGTACCCCAGGCAATGGCGGTATATCTAAATATGCAGAGTGCTTCAACGTAGGTGCAACCGATATTGAGGGCGTAGTTGCTCTTGCTAAGGAGCTTAAACCCGATATGGTAGTAGTTGCTCCTGATGACCCACTTGTTCTCGGAATGGTTGACGCATTGCAGGCTGAGGGCTTTATGACATTCGGTCCAAAGGCAAATGCTGCTATTATCGAGGGTTCAAAGGTATTCTCAAAGGAGCTTATGAAGAAGTACAATATCCCCACAGCTTTCTATGAGGTATTCACAGAGTCCGACAAGGCTATTGCATATCTCAAAGAGCAGAACAGCTACCCCGCAGTAATCAAGGCTGACGGACTTGCTCTCGGAAAGGGCGTTATTATCGCTCAGAACGAGGAAGAAGCTGTACAGGCTGTTCACGATATGATTGACGATTTGAAATTCGGCAAGAGTTCCGCAAGAATTGTTATTGAAGAATATCTCACAGGTCCAGAGGTTTCAGTTCTCTCATTCACAGACGGCAAGACAATGATTCCTATGATTTCTTCAATGGACCACAAGCGTGCATTGGACGGCGATAAGGGACTGAACACAGGCGGTATGGGTACAATTTCTCCCAATCCCTGCTATACAGAGGAACTTGCAAAGGAGTGCATGGAGAAGATTTTCATTCCCACAATGAACGCTATGAACTCCGAGGGACGCACATTCGAGGGCTGTCTTTACTTCGGACTTATGATTACTCCAAAGGGACCAAAGGTAATCGAGTACAACTGCCGATTCGGTGACCCTGAAACACAGGTTGTTCTTCCTATGCTTGACGCTGACCTCTATGAAATTTTCGAGGCTATTTACAATCACGAACTTGACAAGGTTGACGTAAAGTGGCACAATGGTGCTTGTGCTTGTGTAGTTATGGCAAGCGGCGGCTATCCCGAAAGCTACCCCAAGGGCATTGTAATGAACGGCTTTGACGATATGGGACAGGTTGAAAACTGCTTTGTATATCACGCCGGAACTAAGCTTTCCGACAATGGCGAATTCCTCACCAACGGCGGCAGAGTTATCGGTGTAACTGCAAAGGGCAATGACCTCCGTGAGGCTCTTGACATTGCCTACAAGGGCGTTGAGGGTATCAGCTTCGAGGGTGCTCATTACCGCAAGGACATTGGTCATAAGGCTCTCAACAGCTAAGGAGGGCTTATGCAGCAGGAAAAACTGACTAAGGGCATATTTTTCGGACTTATAGGTAATCTGCTTTTTATTGCCTTTGGTCTGATATGTCTGTTGTACTATAAAACATATAACTATACAAGTTTTCATTCAAGATTTCTGGAGGTAGCGGCATATAGTGCGGAGTTTATGGGATTTGGCTTATTGCTTTATTCCGACTGGCTTTTTGTAAAGAGCATACGTTTCAGAAGATTGCTGAAAGTGAGTTTCACAATATATATATTCCTTGAAGCGATAATGATGATTCTGGAAATCAATGCGTACAAAATAGAAGCCTATGAGCCGTATTCGCTGCCTCTTGCAATGGCTCATGCCGTTGTATCGGGACTTGTGGCATTTTCATTTTTGCAGCTTGACCCCGAAAATGTAAGGTGGGAATTTTCTATAGGTTTGTGTTTTACAATGATTGTAGCAGGAATGTTGGGAAATATTCTTGGTGTAAGAGTTTATTTCAGTATTATCACAAATGCTGTAGGATTTGCTATTCTTTTTGCAATGATGAAATTTTTCCGTGACCGTGACCAGATTGAAATTGACTGTTATGGTGACAAAGCAAATGAAATGCAGTTCACGGGAAGTACGCTTTTCAACGAGGCTGATGACAAGGTATTCACACAGGAGGACCTTGAAAGAGCGAGAGCAGAGCAGGCAGCGGAAGATGCAGAACTGCTTGCCGAGTATGAAAAGCTGAAAGCGAAAGGCAAGATTAAGGATTGATTAAAAAGTTCTTTAGCCGTTAGCTGTTAGCCGTTAGCCGTTAGCTGTTAGCCGTTAGCCATTAGCTGTTAGCCGTTAGCTGTTAGCCGTTAGCTGTTAGTATTAATACAAAAATAAAGCCCCCGAATGTGAAAATCGGGGGCTTAAATTATTTTAATAAAGGAAAACAATAAAAATCAGAAACTGCAATTAGATTTAGCGTCAATGCTCCACCAATGACAATTAGCTCTGTTTGTATTGGCTTTTTTGTAAGACCAAGGATTTTTTCTTTTAATGCGTATTCTATAAGTTGAATAACCATAATTAAGTTTAAATGTACTCGAACCTGTTATATCTTTAGTTGCACTAAAAGTTCTATCTTGTGGTGTTGTTATTTCTACAGTAAATTTACCACTTTTAATTTTTCCGTTAGCATTAAAAGCACAAACTTTGATTTTAGGAGTTCTGGTTTTGAGTTTGCCTCGACTCCAATACTGTGAAGCGTACACATATGTATATCCGCTCCAATAATCGCCGTTAAATCCACCAGTAGTAACAGCACAAGCAGCATCTGCGTCTATCATCTGAACGATAGCAGGTTTTGAATCGTAAGCGTCAGGACTAACCGCACTGGGTAATGAAGCACCTGCTGCAATAGACAGAACTGCAAGAGAAGTACATAATGCCTTTTTCAGAATTTTCATAGAAATTCCCTCCTAAATTTTATATTACGACTAACCAATTATTAACGGTTTATCGTTAATATTATAATACCATAAATTTAGGTAAAAGTCAACGGTTTACCGACAAATATTCTGCACAAAAAATGTTATCATTATTTATGTAATATTAACATACTGGAGGGATACGATGTCCATTTCTAACGCAGTTGCTGACAGAATCCTTGAACTTTGTGCAGAAAGAAAAATAACGGTAAATAAACTATCAACCATATCAGGAATTACACAGTCAACAGTAAACGATATAGTCAACCGTAAGGCAAAAAATATCGGCATTGTAACAATAAAAAAGCTATGTGACGGATTTGATATAACAATAACAGAATTTTTTGACACAGAAAAATTCCGTAATCTTGAACAAGAAATGTATTAACTTCAATAGCTCAATGCGAACTCTGTTTCACATAAGCTAACACCTCCGAACAAGCAAATCCGCCATTTGCTCAGCTGTTTTTTTGTGCATAGTGACGGATTGTTGCGAAAATGAATAAATCGGCAGAAAATCTATTGTAAAATTCATCTGATTATGATATAATATAATGGAATGGCAGTATATCTGCCAAAAACGAAAAGGGGTGTGCCTAATGGTCAGCATTGAAAACCATATCGGAAAAATTTCAGTTTCAGAAAGCTATATTACGGAGCTTGTCCGCCATACGGTCTGCGATTGCTTCGGTGTTGCCGATGTATGCAACATCAGCACTTTCCGTTCTGCCGTGTCAGCGATTACAGGCGGAAGAATTTTCAAGCCTAAGGGAGTAGCTGTCCGTATTGACAAAGACGGCGGTCTTTCCATTGACCTGCACATAAAAGTTACTTACGGCACAAATATTGCCGCTGCTGTAAACAGCATTACCCACAAGGTTGCATTTACCATTGAGGAAGCAACTGATATGCAGGTAAACGCTGTAAATGTCTATGTTGACGATATGAATTCATAATCAATCGGTGCCGCTGATTTTTCGGCGGTACTGTCTATTTTATTTTAGGAGGTTTTACTTTGATAAACGGTGCTTTATTCAGAGACGCTGTTATTTCCGCCGCTATTACTTTAACCAACAGAAAACGTGAGGTTGATGAGCTTAACGTATACCCTGTTCCCGATGGCGATACAGGTACAAATATGTCAATGACTATCGGAAAGGCTGTGGACGAGCTTAAAAGACTGCCCGATAATACGCCTATTTCCGAGGTTGCATCAATAACTGCATCTGCACTTTTAAGAGGTGCAAGAGGAAATTCGGGAGTTATTCTCTCTCTGCTTTTCCGTGGAATGTCAAAAGGCCTTGCAGGTCTTACAGAGGCTGGCTGCGAGGATTTCGCAAATTCCCTTGAAATGGGTGTAAAAGCCGCATATAAGGCTGTTATGAAGCCTGTTGAGGGTACAATTCTCACCGTTTCACGTCTTGCAGCTGAAAAGGCTAAGGAGTCCGCTATTTCCACAAGCAGCGATACTCTTTTCTGGAAAGATGTATGCGACGAGGCTGAGGCTGTACTTGCACAGACTACAGAAATGCTCCCACAGCTTAAAAAGGCAGGAGTAGTTGACGCAGGCGGTATGGGATTCCTCATTATAATCCGTGCTATGAGCGATATTTTCAATGGAGGCACAATTGCTGAGCTGCTTGAAAAGGCTGAACGCTCTGATGATTCATTCCGTACAGCAGTAAGCGAGTATGACGATGATATTACATACACATACTGCACAGAGTTTATGCTCCGCAAAAATCCTGATTGTCCCGATGTATTTATGCTCCGTGCATATCTTGAAACTATCGGTGACTGTGTAGTTGTTGTTGATGATGAGAAGATAATCAAGGTACACGTTCATACTGACAATCCCGGAAAGGCTTTGCAGAAAGGTCTTGAATTCGGTGTATTTATGAATGACCCACGTCCTAAGATTGAGAATATGCGTATTCAGCACGAGGAGAAAATCAAGGAGGCACAGGAGGCAGAGGCGACAGGACTTGCACCTGCTGAGCCTGAAAAGGATTTCGGATTTGTGGCAGTTGCCGCAGGTCACGGACTTTCCGCACTCTTTGAGGATTTAGGTGTAGATGTGGTTGTAAAGGGCGGTCAGACAATGAACCCCTCCACAGATGATTTACTCCGTGCAATTCTCGCAACTCCTGCAAGAACTGTATTCGTACTTCCAAATAATAAGAATATAATTATGGCGGCAGAGCAGGCTGTAAAGCTTACTGACCGCACAGTATGCGTTCTCCAGACACGTACAATTCCACAGGGAATTGCAGCTATGATGGCATTTGACGAAAGTGCTGATTTGTCTGAAAACCGCATAAATATGACAAAGGCATTTGAGAAAATCTCAACAGGTCTTATCACATTTGCCGCACGTGATTCCGAATTTGAGGGACACGCAATCAAGGAGGGCGAAATTCTTGCTCTTGATAACGGCAAGCTTTCATTTACAGAAAAGGACATCAACAAGGCTGCATATAAGCTTACAAAGAAGCTGGCTAAAAGCGGTGCAAGCTATGTAACTGTAATTTACGGTTCTGATGTTACTGAGGAAAGTGCTGAGGCACTCCAGCAGCAGCTCCAGTCCAAGCTTTCCGATAAGATTGAAGTTATGCTTGTAAACGGCGGTCAGCCTGTTTACTACTACATTCTTTCCGTAGAATAATCCATTGTTCAAAAATCCGCACATAGAATAGCTTTGTGCGGATTTTTAAGAGGTGAATTATGAAAAAAGTTTTAGCATTTTTAACAGCACTTACAGCCCTTTTCTGTACAGCCTGCGGACACGATAATTATACAACTGATTATGGTAATTCCGTTGAGGAAACTCAGACTGTAACCGAGATAGAAACAGAACCTGTAAGTGAACTTGTGGAGGGGGATATTATCGAAATCGACGGCAAAAAGCATAAAGTTGTGGATTTTGATGATGAAATTGATGCTATGTATAACACCATGGGAAGCTATCTTGATTTGAAAGAAAGTAAAATTCCCGAAAAGCTGAAAAATATCCCCGAAAACTGGGAAACTGTCACAAGATACGGCATATCTCTGAAAGTTCCCACCGGTTTCACCGAAACTGAAATGGACGGCAATCCTATGCTTAATGTCTGCACCGAGGACGGCACCGAAGTGGAAATAGCCTTTTCTCTTGTTGAAGAAACGGAAGAAACTTTACAATCTCCCGAAGAAATTGAAAAAATAACAGAGGCTTTTGCCTCTATCGGCGTTGAATGTGACGGAACAAGAGAAAGCATATATCGTGCTGTGCTGTCAATTTCCCGTGAGGATGCAGACAATGCTCCCGAAGAATATCGTGAAAAGCTTTACATGACAGGTGCTTACCTTATGTTCAAAGACGGTGCTTTTATCATTGAAAGAGATAATGCTGATATTTTCATTTTCCATGTACCAACTAAAATAGCAAACGATGGAAAGCATATCTTTATGGGGGAAATCACAAAGAATGGCGAAACGGTTAGTACTTATGCAGTTGTGTCCGAGGATATGGATACAGCTTTGCAGATTGCTGCTACTGTTAAAACAGAATAATTCCACCGTACAAAGTGCATTGCGGATTTGTGCGGATTTTTAGGAGGTAAATTATGAAAAAAGTTTTAGCATTTTTAACAGCACTTACAGCCCTTTTCTGTACAGCCTGTGATAACAAACAGGACAGCATAAGCGAAAATCCGCCTGCGGAGGATATTACAGCTACAACGTCAGCGGCGGATATTTCCGAAAATATGGAAAATCCCGAAGTTTCAGACGGAAATACCGTAAATTCACAGCCTGATACAGAATTAAAGCATTATACAATTAATGATTTCAAAGAAATCGAAGTAAAACTCAATGCACAGAAAATAGCTCCCCCTGTTGAGTTTAAGGAATATGATTTGTCGGGAATTGAATTTGAGGCGAAAAAATCTCCCTGTACACTTCCCGAAAATGTAAAAATTGAAAATATATGTCCCGATGCAGAAATTAATGCAAATAGCTTTAATACGGAATTTGATGAATACTGTCAGCAATTTTTGAAAAATTATGCACCTATTATTGAATCAGAGAACAAGCCGAAGATTCGCTTTACAGCTTTTGACGGCGAAAATCTCTATTATTTAGGCGATTACGACATTGCCTGTCCCAAGGTAAGCCACAACTTTGAAATATTCAGATATAACCCCGAAACAGGAGAAAATGACAGTATTTATGAATATTCCGACGGCACAGAGGGCGTGGCAATTGCGGATATGGTTTATAATAACGGACTTTTTCTTTTTACATTGGAATCGGACGGTTTAAAAACTCAAAAGTTTGACGATAAAACAGGGGAGTTTGTACAGGCAGCTGATTCATTTGCAGGTCAAGTCAGCGTAGGTTCAATAAACGACCCGATTTTTACATCAAGCTATAAGAAGTATATCGACCTTAATATGAAACTCAGCGACACCAATGATTATGAGATTGAACTGGTAAGGGAAAACGGCAAAATAACGGCAAAATCTGACAGCTATACTCTCGAAACGGGTATTCCCCTCTGCAAAAAAATATTGTCAGATGAAAACCGATTGATTCTTTTGCAGTCTGATAATTATTACTCTGTTCTGCACACTTTTGATTTTGAGAAAATGGAAAAATACACGACAGATTTGAGTTCGCCAATGGATAATGTTAACGCATACCCGATTGGCAAAAATGTGCTTATATACTATGACTATAAACAACGGTATATGTACTTTATTCCTGAACTGGGAGCAGGTTTTAATCTGTATGAGGAAAATTCCCCGACAGAGCCTTTAACATCTTCAACGCTGTATGTTGATAACCATTTTTGTGTTGACCAATCGCTGCTTGGAATATCTGACAATAAACTTGCTGTATTGAACTTTGAAACGCTTAATCCCGATATTTATCTTTTTTGGAATTCATTTTTTGATGGTATGCCATATGAGAAGGTTGCAAGCGAGTATGCAGAAAGCAATACAAACCCGCTGAAAAAGCTTTATATTTTTGAAACAAACTGACAATCACCGTACAAAGTGCATTTCGGATTTTTAGGAGGTAAATTATGAAAAAACTTTTAGCATTTTTAACTGCACTTACAGCTCTTTGCTGTACAGCCTGCAACGAGAAAAAGACTGATACAAGCGAAAATACACCTGTGGAAGATGCAACATCAGCTGTATCTGAAACTGATATTTCCGAGGATAAAAGTGAAACTACAGAAACAACAGATGTTTCTGCAAGCACCGCTAAAGTTACCGAGGATAAAAGCAAAACAACTACCGCCACAACCAAGGCTTCTGAGGATAAAGGCGAAAACAAGGAGAACTCCGATGCTTCCGCTGATTCAGGCAGCAATTCCAATTCAGATGCAGGATTTAAGAATTATACCATTGCTGATTTTAAGGAAATCGAAGTTAAGCTGAATGACCAGAAAACAGCTCCCCCTGTTGATTTTAAGGAATACGATTTGTCAGGGATTACATTTGAGGCTAAGAAATCTCCCTGTACACTTCCCGAAAATCTGAAAATTGAAAATGTATGTCCCATTTCAGAAATTGCTGCTCAGCAAATGAAAATGGAACATGATGAATACTGTCAGCAATTTTTAGAGAATTGTAAGCCAATTTTTGAAGCTGAGAACAAGCCGCTTATTCTCTATACAGCTTTTGACGGTGAAAATCTCTATTATCTGGCTGATTATGACATTCCCTGTCCCAATGTAAGCCATAATTTTGAAATATTCAAATACAACCCCGAAACAGAAGAAAATACCTGTATTTATGAATATTCCGACGGTACAGAGGGTATCACATTAGCTGATATTAAGTTCTTTGATGATAGTTTGTGGCTTATTACCGTAGATAATATTGAAAGTGAACCTGAAGTCAAAACATATCGTATTGATGAAGCAGCGGGCGAAATGAAAGAGGATGATTTTGAAAACGAAATCAATATTGATTTCATTGCTGATCCTTATTCTAATGGTTACAAATACTCTGCCGCTGTGAGTTATTCAGAAGAATCTGAAATACGCATGGAAAAAGAAAAACGCAAAATGGTAGCTTATACTGATAAATTAAAGCTTGAAACAGGTATTAACAAATGTATTCCTGTATTATATACAGATAAAAAGATGAGTTTCTTGCAGGCAGATACAGAGGTATCCATACTCCACACCTTTGACTTTGAAAAAATGGAGAAATATACAACTAATTTTGGAATGGCAGACGCTAACCGTGCATATCAATTAGGAAATAATGTTCTTGTACATTATGTTGGCAGTCAGAAGTGTATGTACTTTATTCCCGAACTTGGTGCAGGATTTATTTTACAGGACGTTGAAAAAGTTTCTACACCCCTTGGCTCAAATTACTATGCAAACAATACCAGCGTGAGTGAATATGGCGATAAGCTGGCAATTACCAATTTCGGTACAGGTATGTTTAGTGATTTCTTTGCTAACAGCAGCTTTTTAAATGAAGTATACCCACCTGTTGAGGAAGACCCCATGCAAAAGCTTTACATATTTGAAACAGACTGACAATCACCGCACAAAGTAAATTATTACTTTGTGCGGATTTTTTGTGTATATAGCGAAAAATCAACCAAATCAATTGACAATCATTACCGTCCGTGATATAATATAAAATGTATACGTATAATTATATTATGAAATCCAAGTGTAGAAAATGGAGATATACAGATGAACAGAACGATTAACGGTATAAATATAAATTATGAGGAAAAGGGCGAGGGAGAACTTATTGTCCTGCTCCACGGCTGGGGAAGCAATATAAAGCTTTTCGCTAACCTCATTGATTTGCTTTCAAAAAAATATAAGGTTGTGGCAATGGATATGCCTGGATTCGGCGAAAGTCAGGAGCCGCCCTCTGCATGGTGCGTTGACGATTACGCTGATTTTGTAATTGAATTCCTCAAAGCATATAATACAGATAAGGTTATGCTTTTAGGTCATTCATTCGGCGGCAGAGTTATTATAAAACTCAACAGCCGTGAAAATCTGCCCTTTGAAGTTACAAAGGTTATCCTTGTGGATAGTGCAGGCATTTTACCGCCAAAATCCAACAAGAAAAGTTTCCGCACACGCTGGTATAAGTTTTGCAGAACAATTCTTGCAACTAAGCTTATGCAGAAAATCGCTCCCGAAGCCCTTGAAAAGCTCCGTGTGAAGTACGGCAGTGCGGACTATGTTGCGGCATCTCCGCTTATGCGGCAGGTGCTTGTAAAGACGGTAAATGAGGATTTAGAGCCGTTGCTGCCCAATATCAAATGCCCGACTTTGCTTGTATGGGGCGTAAATGATACGGCTACACCACTTTCAGACGGTGAAAAAATGGAGAAACTTATTCCCGATGCAGGTCTTGTAAAGCTTGAAAATGCAGGACATTACTCATTCCTCGAACAGCAGTACACTTTCAACCGTGTAATGTGTTCTTTTATGAAAATTGAGGAATAATAATAAGGCGGATAATATCTGCCACACAAAATGCTAAAGGCTAAAAGCTTTTTAAAATTATAAATATAGGAGATACAGATGAATATTGCTATTTACTGCATATACGCAGTTATTGCACTTATTGCAATAATTTTTATGGGACTTCGTGAGTTCCATATGTTACAGCTTAACGGCTATAAAACTCCCGAACATTCATGGTGGATGAAGAAGAATTTCAAGAGATATATCCCCCATATAATTATGCTGATTCTTTCGTTTTCGCTTATTTGCTTCCGACCTGTTATTCACAGCCATGTTGTGAAGACGTTACAGCAATACGACCATGTGTACAATTCTTATACAGGCAACCTGACTAAAATAATTCTCTGCATTATGGCAGTTATCAATATCTGCTTTATAATTGCCAATAAGCCGGGAAAGAAATTCAAAAAGCCGTTGGTATATACTGCCCGTGTAAAGCGTATGATGACAACATTTTTCATTCTTGTTGCTATGATTTTCGCATTCGGATTTTTCTCTACAACGCTGGATTATACCGTCCTTTCTGACGGTGTAAAATCCGCAAAAAAATATTTCTACCACAACCTGCCATTCTATTGCATAAATCTTGCACTCTACCTCACACCAATTCTTGTACCCCTTTCAAATCTTATCAATAAGCCTGTAGAAAAGGCTGTGCAGAACTGGTATATCAACGACGCTAAGAAAATTCTTGCATCCTGCCCCGATTTGCACAAAGTCGGAATTACAGGAAGCTACGGCAAGACTTCTATGAAATTCTACCTCAGCGAATTGCTCAGTTCTCAGTATGAAACGCTGAAAACTCCCGAAAGCTTTAATACCCCTATGGGTGTTACTATTACAATCCGCCGTGATTTAAAGCCTACACACCAGTATTTCATCTGTGAAATGGGTGCAAGACGAGTTCACGAAATCAAGGAACTTTGCGGAATTGCCAATCCCCATGACGGTATTATTACTTCTGTCGGCCCTCAGCACCTTGAAACTTTCGGCTCAATTGAAAATGTAGTAAATACAAAATTTGAACTTGCAGACAGCATTTCTGCTCTCGGTAAAGTTTATCTCAACGGCGATAATGAACTTATCCGCAAAAAAGCACCCGATTATCCCAACGCTATCACCTACGGCTTGCAGGAGGGCAATGACTGGAGAGCCACAGATGTTTCTGTTTCCGACAGAGGAACGGAATTTACTGTAACCGCTCCTGACGGAAAATCCTGCCGATACAGCACAAAGCTTCTCGGTGAGCATAATGTTCAGAATCTTCTCGGTGCAATTGCATATGCCGCAGATACGGGCATACCAATGGAAAAACTTGTACTTCCCGTTAAGCGTATTGCCGCAGTTCCTCACCGTTTACAGCTTCTTGACAAGGGCAACGGCGTGACATTTATTGACGACGCATACAACTCAAACCCCAGCGGCTGCCGTGCGGCACTTGCTGTTCTGGGATTATTCGATGCCTGCCGAATTCTCGTTACCCCAGGTATGGTTGAACTTGGTGCAAAGCAGGAGGAATTGAACTACGAATTCGGACAGGAGGCTTCAAAAGCCTGTGACTATATCGTTCTCGTAGGCAAAAAGCAGACAGAGCCAATTTACAACGGCATTAAGGACAGCGGCTATGATATGTCAAAGGTTTATGTAGCCGACTCCCTCAATGACGCACTTGCAAAAGTAAACGCTTACACTACAGACAAGAAAAAAATCGTTCTTCTTGAAAACGACTTGCCTGATAACTATTGATAAAATCAAAAAGAAAAAAGGAGATAACACATATGAAAATTAATCTTGCAGTCCTTTTCGGAGGCAGAAGCGTAGAACACGAGGTATCCGTAATTTCCGCAGTTCAGGCTATGGCAAGTATGAACAAGGAAAAGTATAACATCGTTCCCGTTTATATGACAAAAAAGAGCGAATTCTACACAGGCGAAAAGCTTATGGACATCAATAACTATAAGGATATCCCTGCACTTTTAAAGGAATGTACAGAGTGTGTATTCGTCCGCAGTGAGGGAAAAGTTCAGCTTATCCGCCAGAAGATGAAGAAATTCGGTTCAAATTTAATTTCTGATATTGACATTGCATTCCCCATTGTACACGGTACAAACGTGGAGGACGGTGCATTGCAGGGCTATTTGCAGACTCTCGACCTGCCATATGTAGGCTGTGACGTTCTTGCGTCAGCAGTTGGTATGGATAAGTATGTTATGAAAATTTTACTCAAAGAGGCAGGATTCCCTGTTCTCGACTGCTGCCGATTTGCTGCATTTGACCTTGACCGCATTGAAGAATGTGCAGACGAGGTTGAAAAGAAGTTCGGCTACCCTGTAATTGTAAAGCCTATCAACCTTGGTTCAAGTGTTGGTATCTCAAAGGCTAAGGACAGAAGCGGACTTATCAAGTCTATGGAGGACGCTTTTGCATTCTCCGACAGAATTCTTGTTGAGCCAGCTGTTGTTCAGCTTAAAGAAATCAACTGCTCCGTTCTCGGTGACAGCGAATCCGCAGAGGCTTCTGTTTGTGAAGAACCTGTTCAGGCAAGCGATGAGGATATCCTCAGCTTTGAGCAGAAATACGTAGGCGGCGGTAAATCAGGCGGAAGTAAGGGTATGGCATCGCTGAAAAGAAAGATACCTGCTGATATTTCTCCCGAACAGGAGGAAACAATCCGCACACTTGCAGTTGACGCTTTCCGCAGCCTTGGCTGTAACGGTGTTACACGTATCGACTTTATGATTGATATGGCAACAGATAAAATTTACATCAACGAAATCAACACAATCCCAGGCTCACTTGCGTTCTATCTTTGGGAGCCAAAGGGTGTTAAATATCCCGAACTTCTTGAAAGAATGATTCAGCTTGCATTAAAGCGTCACAGACAGGCAGAGAAGATAAATTATACATTTGACAGCAACATTCTCTCAATGGGCGGCAGTTTTGGTGCAAAGGGCAGCAAATGCTGATTATCCAATTAAGAATGCAGAATTAAGAATTAAGAATTTTATATTGCAATTCTGCATTCTTAATTCATAATTCTTAATTATATGATAAAAGGGGTTAAAATGGATAAAAAAAGGGATTTCAGAGCCGAATATGAGGCTTTGCTGAAACAATATGAGGAAGATAAAAAGCGAGAGGAAGAAACCATTGATTTGTCTGATGAATCTGAAGAGCAAGAAGCGAATCGCCGTTTTTCAGGACCTAATGCAGAGGAATTGGCAAAATTATCTGAATCTTTAGAGGAGAGAGATTGGCGAAAACGTATTCCTGAGGATAAGAAAAAACTTAACAATATCTTTTTCTGCATTTCTGCTGCTTTGCTTTTATTAATGATAATTTCGTCTTTTATTGCAAAATATTATTTTGATGATAAAGCAGTGTTTGGAATTGCAGCAATATTTATAGGGGCGATTATTTTTACTGTCACTTTCATAAAAAAACCTGATTTCGCAATTGTCACGTCTGTTCTTACTATAGCTTCGGGAATTGCTATCCTTACAGAAAATTATTTGGCATTACTGTTTCTTATTCCGTCTATTTTTATCATAAACGCTATTATTACTACAATAAAGAGGACAATTATTTTTATCCGCCTGCTTCGTTGGATAAAACCTCTGAAAAAAGCCTGCACAGAAAAAGTAACAGCTGTATGTATCAATGCCAATAAAAAATCTGCTCCGGTTTTAATAAAAGAAAATATAGATGTAATTCCTCGATATGTTGTAGTAACAAAACGCAGAAGAAATAAAACCAGTATAGGTACAGAAGAAATCTATTACTACTTCTGCCCCATATATGAACTTGACTATTACGGCACAAAATATACTTTGTGCGATAATTACTATGGTATAACCAAAACTGAGGAGGGCGAAAGCCGTGAAATCTTAATTAATCCAAAGAATCCGCAAGAGTTCTACGATGAAAAGCGGTATAAAAGCGACGCTAAAGAAATATTCAAGACGACTTCAATTGTTTATATGATTATTTTACTGGCGTTTCTAATATCTCTTATAGTCTTTTTGGTTACAAACTATGATTTGTTATTGGGTTAATTTTTTAATGACTGAATTGATTGGTCTAAATATGATATAAGAATTTAAAAGGGGTTAAAATGGATAAAAAAAGGGATTTCAGAGCCGAATATGAGGCTTTGCTGAAACAATATGAGGAAGATAAAAAGCACGAGGAAGAAACAGGGGAATGGGCTAAAGCGTATGAAGCCTTTAGAAAAAAACGAGAAAAACGTGATAAAATCATCGCACTTATTACTCTGATTCCGATTTTGGTAATGATAGTTTTGTTCCTTTGCAGAAAAATTACTTTCGGAGCAGAAACTATATTTGCAATGGGTGCAATTTTATTCGGATTAAGCTTTTGTGCTGTAAACATAGATAAGGACCCGCTTTATGCTCTTATAGGATACATTATTTTTATGGTTTCTTCTATTCCTATTATGTTCGGCAATCCGATTCCGATTTGTATCGACCTTTTCCTGATACTCCTGCTTTATCTTATATTGGAATTTATCAGAAATACAAATACGTTGATACAATTGCTTCGTAAGATGAAGCCGCTGAAACAAGCCTGTACAGAAAAAGTAACGGCAATATGTGTTAAGCCGAATGAAAGAGATAGGTGGGATTTAATAAAAGAAAATATTAACGTAATTCCACGGCGTGTTCACGCACAAAAACGCAGAATATACGGATTTGGTCTGAAACAAAACTATAAGCAAAAAAAAGGAAATATGCTGTTTTGTCCGGTATACGAACTTGATTATTACGGTACTAAACATATCCTGTATGATAATTACTACAGCATAACCCCTATCATGGAGGGGGAAAGTCGTGAAATCCTCATAAATCCCAAAAATCCTGAGGAATTTTACGATATAGAACGATATAAAAGTGATGCATGGCAGATTCTTAATACAATTCCTATTTTTTCTCTTATAGCAGTAATGACTTTTTTTATAATTAGTATTGTTTTGTTTAGCGATTCTTATTATGGAAATCTTGGTTAATGCCAAAACGCATATTAACGTAACAAATTAGGAATTAAGGCTGCAATTCTTGATTCTTAATTCATAATTCATAATTAAATTTAAGGAGGGTTTAAAATGACTGAAAAGGAAAAACAACAAGCAGGTGAGCTTTACTTCGGAAACGATAAGGAGCTTATGAATGACAGGGCAAATGCAAAGAAACTCTGTATGGAGTACAATGCTATTACCTACAACGACTATCAGAAAAAAGAACGTGTACTTGACCGACTTCTTGCATTAAGAGGTGAAAATGCGTGGATTGAGCCAAACTTCTTCTGTGACTACGGCTACAATATAGTAATAGGAGATAACTTCTATGCTAACCACAATCTCGTAATTCTCGACTGTGCAGACGTTATCTTCGGTGATAATGTTTTCATTGGTCCCAATTGCGGTTTCTATGCGGCTTGTCATCCCATTGACGCTGAACAGCGTAACAGCGGACTTGAATATTCAAAGCCTATCAAGGTAGGCAGCAATGTATGGATTGGCGGCGGCGTAACCGTTATGCCTGGGGTTAAAATCGGCGATAATACTGTTATCGGCGGCGGTTCAGTTGTGGTTGACGATATACCCTCGGGAGTGGTTGCCGCAGGTAATCCCTGCAAGGTAATCCGCCCCATAACTGAAAAGGATAAAATGTAAATATGCAGGCGGATAATATCCGCCAAAAAATATCACATCAATGGCGATATGATATTTTGTACTACTTTAGCATTGGATGGTATGAAATATGTTTGAAATTCTCGAAAAGAAAAATCTTAATCCCTTTGTCACTATGATGAAGATAAACGCTCCAAGAGTTGCCAAAAAGGCAGAGCCTGGGCAGTTCATAATTCTCCGCACAGACAGCGAGGGCGAGCGAATTCCCCTTACTATTGCGGATTATGACCGTGAAAAGGGTACGGTGTCTATTATATTCCAGATTGTGGGAGCTACTACGGAAAAACTCAATCATATGAACGTGGGGGATTTCCTCAGCGATTTCACAGGCCCTCTCGGTAAAGCTACCGAAACAGCAGGCTTGAAAAAAGTTGCTGTGGTAGGCGGTGGAGTTGGCTGTGCAATTGCCTATCCTGTAGCAAAAAAACTCCACGAAATGGGAGTTGAGGTTCACGCTGTAGTTGGTTTCAGAAATAAGGAGCTTTTAATCCTTGAAGATGAATTCAGAGCAGCTTCCTCCAAGCTGGTGATAATGTCAGATGACGGCTCTGTAGGCGAAAAGGGACTTGTTACCGATGCTCTCAGAAATCTTATTGAAAGCGGCGAAAAGTATGACAGAGTTATAACTATAGGCCCTGTTATTATGATGAAATTCGTCTGTCAGCTTACAAAGGAGTATAATATTCCGACTGTTGCGTCAATGAATCCCGTTATGATTGACGGTACGGGTATGTGCGGCGGCTGTCGTCTTACAGTTGGCGGAGAAACAAAATTCGCCTGTGTTGACGGTCCCGAATTTGACGGTCATCTCATAGATTTTGACGAAGCTATTGCAAGAAGTGCAGGTTATAAGTCCTTTGAGCGTAAGGCTCACGAGGATACCTGCAATCTTTTCAAGGGGGTAGAATAATATGCCGAATATGTCTTTACAAAAGAATAAAATGCCCGAACAAGCCCCTGATGTTAGAAACAAGAATTTCGACGAGGTTGCATTAGGATATACCGAGGAGCAGGCTATTGACGAGGCTAAAAGATGCCTTAACTGCAAGAATAAGCCCTGCGTGACAGGCTGTCCTGTGCAGATTGACATACCTGCATTTATTGCAGAAGTGGCAGAGGGTAGATTTGAGGAGGCATATAAAATTATTGCCAAATCAAGTTCACTTCCTGCTGTATGCGGCAGAGTATGCCCGCAGGAAACACAATGCGAAAGCAAGTGCGTAAGAGGAATTAAGGGCGAACCTGTGGCTATCGGACGACTTGAAAGATATGTTGCCGACAGACATAATGCCCTTGCTGATAAGGTAATTGAAAAGCCTGTGTCCAATGGTCATAAGGCAGCGATTATCGGCTCAGGTCCGTCAAGTCTTGCCTGTGCAGGAGATTTGGCAAAAATGGGATATGACGTAACAATTTTCGAGGCTCTGCACGTTGCAGGGGGAGTTCTCTCCTATGGTATCCCCGAATTCAGACTGCCAAAATCCATTGTACAGCAGGAAATCGAGGGATTAAAGGCTCTCGGTGTTAAAATTGAAACAAATACCGTTGTGGGAAAAACTGTTTCAATTGATGAGCTGATTGACGAGGAGGGCTTTGAAACTGTGTTTATCGGCACAGGTGCAGGACTTCCACGATTTATGAATATCAAGGGAGAAAATCTCAACGGAGTTTATTCCGCAAATGAATTTCTCACAAGAATTAATCTTATGAAAGCATACAAGCCTGATTCCGCAACTCCCATAAATGCAGGAGAAAAGGCTGTAGTAGTAGGCGGCGGAAATGTTGCTATGGATGCCGCAAGATGTGCAAAGCGACTTGGTGCAGATGTTACAATTGTGTACAGACGTACAGAAAAGGAACTTCCTGCCCGTGCAGAGGAACTTGAACACGCTAAGGAGGAGGGCATAAAATTTGCATTCCTCACAAATCCCGTGGAGATTACCTCAACGGAAAACGGCTGGGCAAAGAGTATAATCTGCGAAAAAATGAAGCTGACTGAGCCTGACGAGAGGGGCAGAGCAAAGACTGTTCCCATTGAGGGTGAGTTTACGGAAATCGAGGCAGATTGCGTTATTATGTCAATCGGAACTTCGCCAAATCCCCTTATAAGAACGACTACAAAGGGACTTGATACACAGAAGTGGGGCGGAATTATCGCTGATGAGGACGGACTTACTTCCCGTGAGGGCGTGTATGCAGGCGGCGATGCCGTAACAGGTGCGGCTACGGTTATACTTGCCATGGGTGCAGGCAAAAAAGCAGCTGCGGCTATGGACGAATATATGAAAAATAATGCGTAATTCGTAATGCGTAATGCGTAATTAAATTCATAATTGAGAATTAAGGGCGGTAGAATTTATTTCTGCCGTTCTTTTTGTGTGATGATATCATCATCGCACAAAAAATGGACGGCAATCGTTAAGACTGCCGCCCATATAATTACGCATTACGCATTACGAATTACGCATTAAAATAAAGACGGACAAAAGTCCGCCTTTTTACATATTATTTCTGTTTTCAAGTGCCTTGTAAAGAGTAACTTCATCGGCATATTCCAACATTCCGCCAACAGGAAGTCCGAATGCAAGCCGTGAAACCTTAACCCCTAAAGGCTTTAGCAGATTTGCTATATACATAGCCGTTGCATCACCTTCAACAGTGGGATTTGTCGCCATTATGACTTCCTCAACACCGCCTGCGGAAATTCTTGAAAGAAGCTCTCTCATTCGCAGTTTATCGGGAGTTATTCCGTCCATAGGCGATAAAAGCCCGTGAAGTACGTGATACACACCGCCATATTCCCTTGTTCGCTCAAATGCCGTAACGTCCTTCGGGGACTCAACCACGCATATAACGCTGTGGTCACGGCTTTCATCTCCGCAGATAGGGCAGATTTCCCTTTCCGTAAGATTTTGGCATTGCGAACAACAGCCTACATCACGCTTGGCATTTATCAGAGCATTGGCGAAATCCTCCACCGACTTCATATCCATAGACATAACGTGATATGCAAGACGCTGTGCCGATTTCATACCGATACCGGGCAGAGAAGCGAATTTCTCCGTCAGTATCACAAGGGGAAGTGCGTTATGGTCTGCCATTAATTGAACATACCGGGGATAGATACGCCCCCTGTAATCTTGCTCATTTCAGTTTCAGTTGTAGCCTCGATATTGCTTACAGCCTCGTTGATAGCTGCAATGATGAGGTCCTGAAGTGTTTCGATATCCTCTGGATCTACAACTTCGGGCTTGAGAGTGAGAGTCTTGATTTCCTTCTTGCCGTTGAGAGTTGCCTCAACAACGCCGCCGCCTGCTGTTGCTGTGAACTCACGAGCCTCGATATCAGCCTGAAGCTCTGTGATCTGATCCTGCATCTTCTGTGCCTGTCTTACCATCTGGTTCATATTCTGAGCGCCAGCTGTAGTCTTAGGTATTCTTGCTTTCATATTAATTCTCCTTTTTATTTGGAATTTATTCAGCGGAATAAATTCTTGTTTTTATCGGGTTCTCCAATTGTTGGGGATTGCCCTATTGTTTATTATCAACAGCTGTTTCAATACTGCTGTTAATTGCCTTTTTTACAAGCTGTTCCGCCATTGATTTTGTTTCCTCAACAGTAGCGGTACATCTTGCGGATAAGCTGTATCTTTCACCAAGCACATTGAAAATGGCTTTTCTCAGGGATATAGCGTTATCCTTATTGCTTTTGAATAAATCTATAAAGAAACGGTTGGGAGTGAATACGCACATTACATTTCCTCTTGAAGCGGCAGATGAACCGTCAAGACTTCCTGCCACAGCAGGATTTATACGGCGGAATTCCTCCATAATCTCATCCCAGCGAGTGCATGGGGTAAGCTCATTTTCTTTTACGGTTTTTATGTCAACCTTAACATTTGGCTGGGGTTCGCTGTCCATTACAGGAGCAGTTGCAGTAAGCACTTCTCTCTGCTGTGGATTTGGCTGATTATGCTGTGGGGGAGGTGCAGAAGAAAGCCTTTTTTCAAGAAGCTTTATTTTCTCCGTAAGTGCCTCGACTTCGGCAGAATTAACTCCGCCGCCGATTGAAGTTTCTCCGCAAAGCTTAATGAGAGCCATTTCAAATTCCACACGCTTATTCATCACTCTTGCCATACGCTCGTGACAGCTTTGCAAAAGTGAAAGCCTGCTCATTATAGTTTCAAGCTCCATGGATTCAGCAAGCTTTTTCAGCCGCTCCATATCATCGGGAGCAGCCGCAATAATGTTTTCAGCCGATGCAGGAGATGCCTTAATCAGCATAGTATTGCGGTATTGTAAAATCAATTCCTCGCAAAGACGTGTAAGGTCCTTTGACATATCGTAAAGCTGTGCAGTAACTGCAAGAGCCTTTGATGCGTCCTTTTCCTCAGCCGCCTCCATAATGTCAAAGAGGAATTCCTTTCCTGCAACTCCTGCGGCATTTGATACAACTTCGGCAGTTATATCCTCAGCACATACGGAGCATTGGTCAAGGAGTGAAACAGCGTCACGCATACCGCCGTCAGCAATTTTCGCAATGAGCAATGCCGCATCCTCACGGAGGGTAAGCTGTTCCTGCTCAGCGATATACATAAGCCTTGCGGCAATGTCTTTCTGACGTATACGGCGGAAATCATATCTCTGACAGCGTGATGCCACGGTAGCAGGGACTTTGTGGATTTCCGTAGTAGCGAGAATGAATTTTACATACGGGGGAGGTTCTTCCATAATTTTCAGCAGGGCATTGAAAGCCGAAGCGGAAAGCATATGAACCTCGTCTATGATATATATTTTGTATCTGCATCTTTCGGGAGTATAGACAGCACCGTCCCTCAGCTCACGGATATCCTCAACGCTGTTATTTGATGCAGCGTCGATTTCGATAATATCGGTAAGTGAGCCGTCCTCCGCCTCACGGCAGATGTCACATTCAAGGCAGGGTGAACCGTCTTTCATATTGGGGCAGTTTACGGCTTTAGCGAGAATTCTTGCACAGGTTGTCTTACCTGTACCTCTCGAACCCATAAACAGGTAGGCATGGGCAGTTTTATCGTTTTTCAGCTGATTTTTCAGCGTATCGGTGATATGCTGCTGAGAAATAACGTCATCAAAGGTCAATGGCCGCCATTTTCTGTACAAAGCCTTATACACAATATGCCCCCTTTGTAAACAAAAATCCGGAACATAGATGTGCAGGCTTGCTGCGGCACACAAGACGATCCGCTTAATGCTGCTCGGTCTCCCGCCTGACATGGTTCACGGTGTCTTGTTGCACAGGGCCCGCACATCTATATTCCGGAATTTTTTCTGATAATAACGAGCGATAACGCTCCGAATAATATTATAGCACATAATATTTATTTTGTCAAGCATTATTTTTCAAATCAAACAGATTGCTCTCGCAAGGAATATTTTGTTTGTAATTTCAAGATATATTTTTCATTCGTATTTGCTGCGATTTTATCTAAAATGCAGATTTTTGTGCTATTTTTACACAAAAGTATTGCTTTTTTTTTTTTTTGTATAATAGTAAGTATTCAACATTATTGTGTTGAAATGTTTAAAACTAAAGGAGATTTTGAAAATGAGTAAATTAAAAAAACTGCTTGCTGTAACATCGGCTTTGCTGATGTGTTCGGGAGCTGTGGCTTTTATGCCGCAGGATTCATCTATAAGCGAAATAAATACTGCATATGCCGCAGATGATACTGCTGCTGAAAGCGTGTTAATCAACACCAAAAACTTCCCCGATAAAAACTTCGGAATGTACGTGGCTAATCAGTATGACAAAAACAAGGACGGAGCGCTTTCTGCTGAGGAAATTACAAACGCAACTGAAATGAGAATATCTTCCGAGAACATTTCCGACTTAACAGGTATAGAATATTTAACAGAACTTAAATATCTGAATTGTCGTTATACCGAACTTACTTCATTTGATATAAGCAAGAATACCGCATTGATAGAACTGGATTGTGAAGATGCTGCGTTGACTTCTCTTGATGTAAGCAAAAATACTGCTTTAAAGAATTTAAATTGTGAGGATAATCAACTCACATCACTTGATTTAAGCAATAATACTGCTTTGACAGAATTGAGATGTTCTTCAAACCAACTTACTTCCCTCGATTTAAGTAAAAATACCGCTTTGGAAACTTTGTATTGTTCTTCAAACCAGCTGACTTCCCTTGATGTAAGCAACAATACAGCTTTGATATATTTCTATTGCGGCGGAAACAAACTTACATCACTTGACGTAAGTAAAAATGTTGAATTGGGTTGGTTCAGCTGCTCTAATAATCAACTTACATCACTTAATGTAAGTCAAAATATTAATTTGAATGAACTTTATTGCAAAAACAATCAGCTTACTTCACTTGATTTGAGTAATAACAAAAAATTTAACTTATGTGATTACAGCGGAAATAAATATAAAATCGTGCTTACAAACGGCACTTTTGACCTTTCCACACTCCCCGCAGGCTTCGATTTATCAAAAGTTATATATTACTGGACAAATGGTACTGTTGAGGGAAATATCCTCACAGTTGAGGACGCTTCAAAAAATGTAACATATACTTACAACTGCGGAAATGAAGAAACTGTAAAATTCACATTAGTTCCTGTAAGTCTGTATTCTCTCGGCGATGTAAACGGCAATGGTGCTGTGGATTCCAGCGACGCTTCAAGTGTACTTGAAACATATGCCCTTGTATCAACAGGCGGAAATTTAAACCTTACAAAAGAACAGCAAACAGCCGCAGATGTAAGCCGTGACAGTACAATTGATGCCTCTGATGCGTCCCTTATCCTTGCATACTACGCATACATTCAGACAGGCGGAACAGACACATTTGAAGAATATCTTAACTCATAATATGCAAAAAGGACGCTCCGCAATGGAACGTCCTTTTTGCCCTATAATGAAAAATTAGTGAAATTTATTGCAATTACTATGGGAATATGGTATAATAGTATAAAAATGAGTAATATACTCTGAATTGAGTAAGTATACTCTGAAACGAGGGAATAGAAAAATGAAAAATTATAAAAAAATATCAGCAGCCCTTATGGGCTTGCTTATAGCAGCGTCAACTGCTGCTCCCGCTATCTGTGCATTTGCCGAAAATGAGGGTGAAAACGGCGATGCAGCTGTTCTGACAGCGGAAAATGAGTCGGAAGAAAGCGAAACTGAGGAAGCTGCAGAGGAAGCCACAGAAGAAACTGTTGAAGAAGCTGAGGAAGAAACTGTAGAAGAAGCTGAGGAAGAACCTCAGGAGATTGAGTCAGGCGGCTACACTTATATCGTAGGCGAGGACGGTACAGCTACAATTCTCAAATTTGACAGTCAGGGTGAGGAACTGGAAATCCCCGAAACCATTGACGGAATTACTGTTACAGGTATCAGCGATTATATTTTTGGCGAGAAAAACCTGAAGAAAATCACTATTCCTGCAACTATTGAGAATATTCCCGAATCAAACCCATTTGCGGCTCTGCTTTTCCTTGAAGAAATTGTTGTCAGCGAGGATAACGAGAACTATGTGGTAGATGACGGCGTTCTCTATACAAAGGATATGAAAACCCTTATCTGCTATCCTATGATGAAAAAGGGTGATTTTTTCAAAATCCCCGATACCGTTGAAACTCTCGGTATAGCGTCGCTTTATTCCACACAATTAAAGGAAATCAAAATTCCTGAAAGTATCAAAACCCTCAATCGTCATTGTTTCAGTTTCAATGAAAAGCTTGAAAAGATTGATATGAGCAATACTAAGCTTACAGACATTCCGCCTATGTGCTTTGCAGAATGTCGTGCTTTAACCGAGGTTGCATTTTCACCCGATACTATAAACCTTGATTTGGGTGCATTTATGAACTGCTCCAGCCTTAAAAATGTAACTCTCCCCGAAAAACTGGACTTTATCGGTCAGAGTGCTTTTCAGGGTACAGCTATTTCCGAAATCGTAATTCCAAAGTCGGTTACAAAAATCAACTATAGTGCAATCGGCTATGACGAGGACGAAAATGTTATTCCGGGAACTGTTATTGTAGGCGAGCCGGGTTCAATTGCTGAAATTTATGCAACAGACTCTGACGCTGAGTATGAAGTTGAAAACGACTTCACATTCGTTTCATTAAGCGTATACGAAAAGCAGAAGGAATACGAGGCACTTGACAGAAAATTCTCAGGTTTCTATGAATATGCCGTTGTTGACGGCGAGGGAATGATTACGATTTGCAACGATGTTGCTGATGTTGTAGAAGTTCCTGCTGAAATAGACGGTGTAAAGATTACGTCAATTTACTATGGTGCATTTTTAAGCTGTTCATCAAAGAATATCGTTCTCCCTGATACGGTTACAAAAATTGATGAAAACGTATTCCCTGAGCATATGGAACATCTCACAATTTCGGGCAATTGTACCGAAATTGCAGGGGAAGAACCATTCCTTATGCTGCCCTATCTCCAGAGCATTACCGTAACAGAGGGTGACGGTGCATATTCCTCCCTTGACGGTGTTCTCTATAACAAGGATAAATCCTGCCTTATTGCATATCCTGCAATGAAACTCGGTGAGGAATTCACAACTCCCGAAAGCGTTAAGGAAATTGCAAAATCAGGCTTCAACTATAACATAAATCTGAAAAAAGTAAAACTGACAGCTGTTGAAACTATCGGTGAATATGCTTTTGAGGGCTGTACAGCCTTGGAGGAGGCAATTCTCCCCGATACCCTTAAAAAGGTTGACAAAAATGCATTCCTCGGCTGTTCAAGTATGCCGGGACTGCGTGTTCCCTCAAGCCTTGAAGAAATTGCCGCATACGCTTTTGGCTACGACTATGACGAAGAACTTGCCAACGACATTCAGGCTAATATGGACTCATATGCTGAACTTGGCGAAGATGTTATAATGCCCTATGCTGTTATTGAGGGCTTCAAGATGTACGTCGAGGAAGGCTCTCTTGCACATCAGTACGCTACAGACTGCGGTATTCCCGTTGTTCTTGATACGGTATACTTTGCAGGAAAAAATGTTGACAAGAACTTTATATATGCAATTATCGGAGCTGCTGCCGCTGTAATTCTCCTTATTGTGGGAATTATCACAGGCAAGAAAATCAAGGCAGGCAAAAAGGAAAAGGCTTCCGAAAAGCGTAAGGCTGCCGCTGCTGAAAAAATCAAGGCTAAAAAAGAGGCTGAAAAAGAAGCTGAAAAATCCGAAAATTACGAAAGCATAATTGAAACGGAGGACTCAGCTGATGAAGATTAATAAGCTTATTTCCGCTGTAACAGCAGGTCTTTCGCTGCTTACAATTACAGCGTCAAGCGTTTTTGCTGTTGGTGCGAATAACGGCGGAGAGGCACTTACTGACGGTACTTTCGGCTATGAGCTGATAAACGGCTCATACACAATCATAAGCTGTAATCAGGACGCTATTGTTGAGGAAATTCCCGAACTCCGCAACGGCTACGCAATTACAGCTATTGCCGACAAGGCATTGTCAAACTGCCCCAACATCAAAACTCTGTACATTCCCGACACGGTAACTTCAATCGGTGATAGTGCCTTTGCAGGCTGTACAGGTCTTACAGAAATTACCCTGCCGAAGAAAATCAAGACAATCAGCGAGGGTTTGTTAATGGGCTGTACAAAGCTTGAAAAGGTTGAGATACCCGATGCTGTTGATACAATTGAGTCCTACGCATTCTATAACTGCTCATTCCTGAAAGAAGTTGTTCTTCCGGGACAGCTTGCAACAATTGAGCCTATGGCTTTTTCAGAGTGCAGTTCCATTGAAAATATTGACGCAAGCAAATGTGCAAGCTATGTTTTCGAGGACGGACTTCTTATGAATAAGAGCAAGACAAATATTGTCCGTGCCTCCACAAAGCTTACAGGGGATATGCGTATTCCCGACAGCGTAACAACAATTGAGGCAGGTTCTTTCTCAGTCTGTGCAGGAATTGAAAATCTTTTCATTCCTTCCTCTGTCACATATATCGGTGATGACGCTTTCGGCTATTGCGTAAAGCTGAAAAGTATTGACTTTTCCGAGGGACTTGAAACAATTGCTCCCATTGCATTCAAATGCTGTACAGCATTGCAGACAGTTGATTTCCCCACAACTTTAAAGGAAATCGGTGACGGTGCATTTTATAACTGTACAGCTCTTACTCGTGCGGTTATTCCCGAGGGTACACTTACCGTAGGCGAGGGTGCATTTGTAGATTGCAAAAGCCTTTCACAGGTAAATATTCCACAGAGCATTACAGAAATCGGAGCAAATGCTTTCGGCTATAATATCAATGCCGAGGGTGCATATGCTCCTGCGGATAACTTCTCATTAAGCGTATTTTCAAGTTCAGCAGGTGCTGATTATGCCAAGGACAATAAGCTTGATTATTCCTATACCGATAAGAATATCAAGGGCATTGCCTTTACAATTGTTGCTGTGGGACTTATTCTTGCAGTAGTTGTAGCTGCTGTAGTGCTTATGAAAAAAGGCTCAAAAAGTGCTTCACTTGCCGCAAAAAAAGCCGATAAGCAGGCTAAGGAAAAGGAAGCGGAAGAAAATTACAAATCAATCGTTGATGAGGATTGATTTTAAAGGAGTATCATATGAAAGTAAGATTTCATCTTCCTGATTTTGCAAGCCAGTTCAAATTCAACCTTGTATTTGTAACTATGCTCAAAAACTGCCCTCAGTTTTTCCGTGAGGGAGTTGAAATAGCCTCAATATACGGTACTTTTCCCCAGTCAATATGGAATGGCGGAAGAACTGTTCCGGGACGCTGCGGACTGGATTTTGCAGAGGCTGTAATAAAAACGATGAATAAGCACGGTGTACCGCTGCGGTTCACCTTTACAAATCCCGTTGTTGAGGAAAAGCACCTCGGCGATAAATTCTGCAATGATGTGCTGAAACTTGCTGATAACGGTATGAATGAGGTTATTGTAAATTCTCCTTTGCTAGAGGATTATATCAGAACAACTTATCCCAACTATAAAATCACAAGTTCCACCTGCAAGCGTATAACAGACCCTGAAAAGCTGAAAGAGGAACTTGAAAAGGATTACAGCATAGTTGTGCTTGACTACGATTTCAACAATCAGTTTGACATTCTTGAAAAGCTCCCGCAAAAGGAGAAAATGGAAATTCTTGTCAATGCCTGCTGTGACGCTGCCTGTCCGAGAAGAACGGAGCATTACCGCATACTTGGTATGCAGCAGATTGCCGTATGTGAGCATATGGCTAAAAATACCAATGAGAGGTTTAATCTCAGAGATTACGGCGTGCCTGAAATGTACTGCAAATGTGCTGACAGAACAATTCTTGACGTAAAAAAGCTGAAAAACTATATTTCTCCCGATGATATATGGGAAAAATACGTGCCTATGGGCTTTAATCAGTTTAAGATTGAGGGCAGAACGACAACTCGACTTAATCTTTTTGAAACATATCTTCACTATATGATAAAACCCGAATGTATGGACGAAGTGCGTTTTATGCTCCTTTACAATCTGGAGAAAAACGGTGTTATTCGCTTTGAGGGGAACTAATATAGTATAAGTATGGCGGCAGATTTTCTGCCGCCATATTTTGTGGTAATTGGCATTATTAATGGGCGGCAGAACATACGTTCCGCCGCCCAAAATAGTTAGTGTTCTTATTCCTCAACAGGAAGTGCTGTGATAAGCTTTGCGTCAAGCTTCTGAATTGCAAGAGCATCAGCAGCTGTAAGACCGCCGCCTACATTACAGCAGTCAGCATTTGCAAGACCTTCATCAGAAAGTGAATACTTGTCTGCATTACCAATTGCCTGAAGAATTGCTGTAGCATCAGCAATTGTTACATTGCCGTCACAGTTAGCATCACCAATCAATGTAGCTGTAGGTGCATTGGGAGCTGTTGTAGTTACAGGCTTTGTTGTAGCAGGTTTTGTAGTAGTTGCAGGCTCTGTAGTAGTTGTTGCAGGCTTTGTTGTAGCAGTTGTTGAAGGCTTAGTTGTAACAGGTTTTGTTGCAGGAGTTCCGGGATTGTCACCCTTTGAACCGCCGTCAATGTTGCTTCCCTCGCTTGCTGCATAATTTGCATAATAATCGCTGAGAGAAATACCGTTTACACCAAGTGCAACTTCGTGGTCAAGACCGATATACTTTCCGCTTGACTGTGTCTGCCAGAGTGAAGGCTCGAAAAGACCGTACTTTTCATCGTCCCATGTTTTGAAGTCAACGCCTAAAAGTCCGCCTGTATCGCCTGAGTTGGGGTTAAGGCACCAGAATGTGTGGCTGATGTGGTGGTCAATCATATAGTCACGGAGAAGTTCCATCCACTTCTGATTCTTTCCGCCGTCCATATGTCCGCCCCATTCACCAATGAGCAGGGGAGCAATGTCCTCCTCTACGATGTATGCCCATGTGTCATACCAGTAATCGTCAAGGAGAGTCTGAGTTGTGAAGTCCTTGTCAAACCATGTCTGAGCGTAAACTGACGGGCCGTAGTCGTGAGGTGAATAGACAATCTGACTTGTGCCGCTGTCAGGAACTACAGGGAAATCTCTAACACCACGGAGATTTCCGCCCCACCATGCACCGTACCATCTTTCCTGTCCCGGCTCGGGCTGGAAAACGTCGGGAGTATCCCAATCGTAGCCCTTATCAAGCATAGGATATTGCTCGATACCCTCAATGAAAATAAGCGCATTGGGATTTACTTCAAGAATAGCGTTTGCACATCTTGTAGCAGCGTATGCCCAGTTATTCTCGTCTGTGGAATCGTCCCACTTAGCGATATTATCGGGGCAGCCATCGTTTGTATAGCCACGCTTTCCGTGAGGCTCGTTTTTGAGGTCGTAGCCGAGAAGTGTATCGTCATTCTTATACTTGTCAGTAAGCCATACAAGAGATTCAATCCATACATCTGTTGTAACGCCTGCAAGACCATACCAGATTTCGTAGTTGTGACCTGAGTTGTTAGCGTCAGGGCTGTGAATGTCAATGAAAGCCTTGATACCGTACTTTTTGCACTTCTGCATAATAATATCAAAGATTTCCATTGAGTTTTTCAGAGTTTTACCGTCCTCAAGAACGAAATCTCTGTTAATATCGCCGTATTTACCGGCAGGAGTAATTGTTCCGTCCTCGCCTACTACATCCTGTGGGGGATTGTAGGAAGCCTGAACAGAGCTTACATCGTTAGGTGAACCCTCCATCCATGAAACGAGAAGTTCCGATGAAATGGGGAAACGGATTACGTTGATACCGTGGTCAGCAACACCTTTGAGGAAGTCGTCAACATCGGCAGCATACAGACCGTGAGCGCAGTTTTCGGAGCAGTTGAAGCCGAACCAGTTTGCACCTGTAAGCCATACCTCGTTGCCGTTCATATCATAAAGGCGGCTGCCCTCAGCGTGGAGCCAGTCGTCGTTGTTGGTATCGACAGCGGCTGATGCCTTTGGGTTTGAAGTAAACGCAGGGTTTACTGCTGATGATGTTCCTGTAACGGTAATAGCCGCAGCTGAGGCTAATGCCGCAAGGACTCCTGTTAATTTCTTCATAGTATATTCCCTCTCTCAGATGTAAAATTTGCTCTGCACAAAACTATCCCAATCAGAGCATACATCTGTTAATTACATACTAACATTTTTTTGCGGTTTTGTCAAGGGTATATCTAAAAATCGGAACACGTGCGAAATTTCGTATATGACAAATATTAGTTACAAGGCGACAAACCGCAGTAATACTTTGTGTATTGCAAGGTTTGGCAACGCAGTAAATGATATTTGGCATAGAAAGTTCGCCGTGAGGTGATTTTTAGAGATGCCCTCAACACTAACAGCTATTTTTTGCGGTTTTGCAGATATTTTATTTTTATACACATTATTGGCAATGCAGGCAGAAACATTTATCTGAAAAAATCACTCACCTAAAAAATACACCCTATTTATACGGCTTTTATCTTTTCCGATGTAATGTTCTTCATCGGGTATATTTGCCGATATATCGCCATTGATAAGATGTGTTCTATTTACAGTACCTTTTTCTATAATGGCAATTTTTCCGTTTGTATTGCAGATATTATGGGAAATATACACCTCACCGCTGCGATAATCCATACCAGGCTCAAAATCGGCTCTGAAAATCTCAAATGCCGCACCAAGCTCAGGAATAATATACATTCCGCTTTTACCTGCTGGCTGATGCAGAAGAATATTATCTCCTGCACCATAATATCCGTATTCACGCCCGTATGAAGTAAGGTCAATTATATAACGCTCCATTTTTTCAAAGTCATAAGTGTAAAGTATGGTGGACAGGCTGTCATTTAACAAATATGTTGCCCTGTTATCCGATATAGCCGCAAGATTTGCAGAACGCAGTCCCGTGTCAAGGGTAAAACGGCTGCACTCTGTGAAAAGCGACTTGTTCTTTTCATAGCTTGTCACAAAATCGTCATTGAGTAATTCGCAAGTATTGTTTTCAGGGGAGTGTATTTCCTCCCAAGCATTGCCCTTGCATTCATAAAATTTTAGCTCATTTTCTGTATTCCCAAATAATGCGAATGATGAAATCAGCCTTTTTTCGTCGGTCTGATAAAACATCAGCATTTCAGTATTGTCGTCTGTCCCAAAAACCAATTCAAGAGTATTTGTTTCCGTATCTGCCCTGAAAATGCCTTCCATAGGCTCGTCAGAGCTTTCGTCCGAATTGTTGCAGCCTTCTGCCGATATTCTATCGCCATAGTGTATTACATTATCTCTTGATTTGTCGTATTCGCCAATAATCCACAATTCACCGTCATAGTATGCCATATCATATACCGAAAAGCTCACATCGGTGTCCGAATATGTGAATATGCACTCGTTCTCCTTTGTTTCGGGATTACAGCGGTATATCTCAAAATCGTGAGCCTTATAATTGCAGCATTTGTCATATTTCGCCACATAGTAAATATTTTCCCCGTCAGAAGTTATACACTCAATTGAGGGGTAAACAGGCTTATCAAGCAAGGGTTCGTACAGCTTCATATATTCCTCGGCATATTCCTCGGGAGTCATATCATAATTTTCTGCGTCGCTTTCATAATACGCCATAAATTTTTCTATGCTTCTGTTTTCGGGCAAAGCACACAGGGGAACTTTCGGTTCAAACTCAATCCACGAAAGGTCGTATTCCTCCACCTTAACAGGAGGGGCGGTCTGCTGCATTGTCAATTTCACCTTTATATCGGTGAAATCCTCAGCCTTGTATTCTCTGAACGGCAAGTCCGCCTCTGTAGGTGTTTCCGTCGGAACAGTTTCTTCCTGAATAATCTCGTTGTCGCCCTTGATATCCTCAATCTCATTTTCCTCACAGGAAATAAGGCTGCACAAAGCAGCAAGGCTTGTCAAAAATGCAATTGTCTTTTTCATTAAAAATCCTCCTTGTTAAATTCCACAAAACTTCACGTGAAATTTATACACATTATACAATTGAGAGAAGGAAATAATATCCTTCTATATATAAGTGATTTTAAAGGGCGAAAAAGTCAAAGTTTTTTAAGTTAAAAAATAAAAATTTCTTTTCGGTGTAATATTTCTCCTGAATTATACATATCGTAATCTGACATCAAAAAGGCGGCAGCAATATTGTTTCAGGAATTGGTATTAATTATCATCAGCCTGTAAATAGGTGTTTCTTTAAATTCTTCAAGTACTCTGTTATCGGATGCATAATAGTTTACCATTGTCACCGCTATTGCAACATCGTCATTACAGATATTTGTTTTTGCAATACTGCGTCCTCTGAAATCCGCATCGGATATTTTTCCGCTTATTGCATCGGCAGAAATATCTTCAAGCGTAAAGCCTGCACCGATTTCGGGGATAATATACGTGAAATCGTAATTTTTTATGATAAGATTATCACCTGACGGGATTGCGGTAAACTCCCGTCCAAAGTCAGTCAAATCCATAATATATCGTGTTTTTTTCTTTAAATCATATGTATAAAGACAGCGTAAATTATTAGTGGCAGTTAAGAACATAACCCTTTCATCAGAATAATAAACAAGCTTACTGCCTCGTATTCCTGTTGAAAGCCGCAGACTTTCACTCTCTATGGTTATATTCCGCTTTTCTGAGATTACTTTTACAATCTCACCGCCCATTACTGTCACATAATTTGTATCATTGTTGAAACCGTCCGAAATCTTTTCCCACTCGCCATTATGCCGATAAATGCAGAAATTTCCGCTGAAATCATCATTTTCTGTCCCTTTGACAAGAAGATTGCCGCCGTCAGAGATGTGTAACATTCCTCCCTTACAGTCGGGAATTGTCAATGACTTTACAAGCATATTTTCCGATGAAACAAGGCGGAAAATTTCAATATCAGCGTCCTGCCATGTACCGCTTTTGCCAAGAAGCCAGAGAGCGTCATCATGATATATCATACTTTCCAGATTATAGCCGTCAGAATCATTTTTCCAAGAGAAAATACAGTCATTTTCACCTGTTGAGGTGTCATATCGGAAGATATTGAAGTAATGCATTTTCGGTGCATATGCAATACCTGTGCCAAGATTGTGTATATCATAGCAGGCAAGATAATAGAAATTGCGTCCGTCAAAGGCAGTACAGCGGATAATGGGCTGGGACTGTTCTTCATCTTCAATAAATTCACATTCAGCTTTCGGATAATTGAAGTCAAGCTGTGAGAGGTCATATACCTCGTATTCTGCCGCAGATTGCGGAATATTGCTTTCCTGCATATTAAACTTAACCGTAATGTCGGTGAAATCCTCAAGAACGTATTCTTTAAATTCACCCTTAACGGCGGCAGTTTCGCTGATATTCTCAGTTTCTTCTGTATCGGTGCTTTCAACTGCTGTGGTATAGGAAGTCGGTGCAGTTGTCATATCCTTTTCAGTCGTTGTTTCCGATGTGTCAGAAACAAGTGCCGATGTATAATCGTCAGCTGAATTTTCCTTGCTTTCTTCATTAACAATTGCCGATGTGCTTTCTGATATATTATTATCAGCTGAATTTTCTTTGCTATCTTCATTTTTCTTGCTGCACGAAACAGCGGAAATGAGAGCGAAAATCGCTGTTATTGCGAGAATTCTTTTCAAATCAAAAACCTCCGTCCGTTCAATATTATTTTCAATAGCATTACTATAATTATATATAACAAATAGTCAGATGTCAAGGAAATAACGCAAAATCGAATATTGACATAACTTTACATATATGTTATAATATTGAAGATAATAAAGGAAGAACATAAACCGACTTAAAGAAAGGGTAATGATGCAATGATAGGCAAGTTGACAGACAGTATTTTCAGACGCTTCATAGCTCACGATTACGCAATGGCAATGCAGCTTGATACCGAAAGAAACAAGGTTATCTGCTGTGATTTCATCGTCGAGGCTGATACATCTCCGCAGGACGAATTCGAGCTGTTCAAGTACATCTATGAAAACGGCAGAGAGCATTTTGAGCCTTATTATATAATCAATGAAAAATGTGCCTCATATGCGGAAATAAAGGCGGAATACGGCGAGAACATCATTGCATATTCCCCTGAAAAAATAAGGGAATTTGCACTTGTGCTGAAAGAGCTGTTCAAAACGGTGAAATTCATCTGCGGCGGATTTCAGGTGCTTCACTCCCTGCGACTTGGCATTACCGAGGCTGTAAAGCGAAGCCCATATGTGTACTCGATTTTCACACAGCACGGCATAACTTTTTTCAAGGATGATTTCATTTCGCAGGAGTCATACAGCTCATTCCTCTTTGATAAGCTTATGATTTCCAACGATTTTGAAAAGCAGATTTTTATGGAGCGTGGCTGTTATGCCGAGGAAAATCTCATTAAAAACGGACTTTTCCGCTGGGATTTGTTAAGTGCTGACAATGCAGAAGCTGAAAAGTCAATTTTCATATATTTCACCCACCGCCGTTACCTCAAAAACATTGAGGAATCGGAGCTTAAAAATACCGTTTATGTAAAGACAATACTGGGACTTCTTGAAAATCCCCGATTTAAAAAATTCGTTGAAGAAAACGGCTACACCTTGAAAATTGCCCTCCACCACAGCGTTTTGCAGGCTTGCGGAAGCGGACTTCTTGAAGGCGTTAAAATCCTTGAAGATGAGGAAATTGCCGACGCTAAGAAGAATTCTGCAATTCTCATTACGGACTATTCCTCAATGTGCTTTGAAATGTGGTTTCAGCACAAACCTTCTATATTCCTCAATATTCCCGACGGTGAGGACTGTATAAAATACGGTCACAAGACTGACCTTGCAGACCCATATGGTCCAAAGAGGGAGTATATTTTCAACATAGTTGATACCGTTGAGGAGTGTATGGATAAGCTGGAGGATTACCACAATACAGGCTTTAAGCTCAAACCCGATGAAAAGGCAAAACGTGACACATTTTTCTACCATAACGGGGATTTCCGCAAACGCTTTTTTGAATACCTCGTATCAACAAAAAAAGATGTCAAAAAGCTTTATCAGATGCCTGTGAATACTACGGTAAGCCTTGCAAGATACCCCGAAGTTGAGATATACAGCGTTGAAATGCCCACAGCTGAGGGACGCTGGATAGTCCGCAAAAAAGCATTTCTGCGATTTTTTGTGCCGAAGTGGGACAAGGGACTTGCAATTCAGCTTTACTATGAACCGCTTCTTGTGGGGAAACAGAATAAAATCGGAGTGAAAGTTCTTGCCAACGGAAAGACTGTATGTGAAACTGAAATCACTGAAAGCAAAAAAGGACATCTCACCTTTGATGTGCCTGCGGAATATATAGGCTCTGACGGAAAGCTTGAAATCGGGTTCAGAATTTCGGGAGTTTACCCTCACAATACACTTGATGAAAAATTCCCCCACGACCCACATTGCCGTTCTCTGCGTCTTATTGATATGGATATTTACGAAAAGTCCGATAAATCGGCAGATACGCTGAAAAATCTCCGTTCTGACCGTGAAAATGAGAAAAAGATATAAGGAGCAGGGAATGTTAAACAGTATAAAAGAAAATATTCACAAAATCAAAAAGTATCAGTTTTTGTTTTCAGAGCTTGTAAAGCGTGATTTCAAGAAGAAATACAAGCGTACTATTCTCGGTATGTTCTGGAGTATTCTTTCGCCCCTTATGCAGCTGGCAGTTATGGCGGTAGTGTTTACGAAATTTTTCGGACGGAATACAGAGCATTATATAATCTATCTCTTTTCGGGAAATCTCGTTTTTTCCTTTTTCAAGGACGCTACAAACGGCGGTATGCACGCACTTATGCAGAATGCTAACATCATAAAAAATATAAACGTGCCGAAATATCTCTTTATGATTTCAAAGGAAGTTTCAGCCTGTATAAATTTCGGCTTGACGCTGATAATATATTTCCTTTTTGTGGCAATTGACGGAATACCGTTTTCGTGGAATTTCCTGACGCTGATTTATCCCATTGCCTGCCTGCTGATTTTCAATATAGGTGTGGGATTTATTCTGTCGGCAATGTTCGTTGTATTCAAGGACGTGCAGTATCTCTACGAAATTTTCACACAGCTGCTGATGTACGTTTCAGCTATATTCTATACCGTTGACGTATACCCCGACAAAATACAGCTTGTATTCTTTATAAATCCTGTTTACAGCTATATAGCCTATTTCAGAAGTGTTGTGCTGGAGGGAGCAATTCCGCCTTTGTGGCATCATCTTCTCTGTTTCGGCTATGCTATGATAATGCTGATTACGGGAATGGTTATCTACAAGAAAAACAACTATAAATTTATGTACTATATCTGATGCGGAGGAAAAAATGAAGAAAATTGAATTGAATGATATTTCCGTATCTTATATAACGGGAGATTTTTCCACAACAGGGCTGAAAGATGTAATAATTCAGAAACTGAAAAGGACATACGAAAAAAAGGAATTTATGGCATTGAACGGCATAACCTTTTCCCTTGAACAGGGAGAACTGCTGGGAATTATCGGCACTAACGGAGCAGGAAAATCCACGCTCTGCAAGGTTATATCGGGAATTATGCGTCCCACAAAGGGTACAATGTCAGTAAAGGGCAGTATTGCCTCTCTCCTTGAACTTGGAACAGGCTTTGACCCCGACCTGACAGTAAAGGAGAACACCTTTCTCCGAGGTGCATTGCTGGGATATACAAAGGAATTTATGAACAAGACATACGACAGCATAATTGACTTTGCGGAGCTTAAAGAATTTGAAAACCGCAAATTCAGTCATCTTTCGTCAGGAATGAAATCAAGGCTTGCCTTTTCCATTGCCTGTCTTGTAAATCCCGAAATACTCATACTTGACGAGGTACTTTCGGTAGGTGACGGAGCATTCCGCAAAAAGAGCGAGGCAAAAATGCTTGAAGTAATTCAGGGCGGAGCTACTACAATTCTTGTTTCACACAGCCTTGCACAGATAAGGCGAATGGCAACAAAGGTGCTGTGGATTGAAAAGGGAAAACAGATTGACTTTGGAGAAACAGAGGAAATCTGTGATAAATACGAGGAATTTTTAAAAAAGAAGTAGGTGAAAAGAATGGATATGGAGATTACAGAAAAGTTTATCTGCCCCTGCTGCGGAAATCGCACATTAGGGGAGGAGGGCAGTTATGACATATGCCCTGTGTGTTTCTGGGAGGACGATAAAGCTATGTATCGTGACCCTGATTTAGCTGACGGAGCGAACAGAATTTCTCTTAACGAGGCAAGGGAGAATTACAAGAAATACGGTGCATGTATGGAAGAATTTCTTCCCTTTATACGTGAGCCTCTTGAAGATGAGAAGGTTAATTAAGAATTAAGAATTAAGAAATGTGGGCGGCAATCTTAACGATTGCCGTTCTTTTTATTTTAAAGCTATTAGCCGTTAGCCGTCAGCCATTAGCTTTCTTTAAAGCCGTTAGCCATTAGCAGTCAGCCATTAGCCATATGGGCGGCATTAAGAATTAAAGGGCATCTCTAAAAAAAATACGGGCGGATAATATCCGCCCCTACTAAAAGCTTTTAAAATAATTACGCATTAATAACGACGCTTTCAGCGTCATTTTTGCGTAAGGCGATAACAGTACCCTTTACGGAATAAGCCGAGGGGTCACCTGAAAAACTGCGGCAGCGGCACTCAACTGCCGTTCCTACAGTAAAACCAAGTTCTTTAAGCCTTTCCGATATATCTGAGGGCATAACAGCTGATATAGTACCACTTTCGCCCTCTCTTAATTCATTGAGTTTTCGTTGGGATTTCATAATTTCCTCCTTATTAAGGGCATCTCAAAAACCATTTAGAGATGCCCTTATATTATATTCCAAAGAAAATCATTGGTTTACTCAATGGGAGGGATACTGTCATACATAACCAGTTTAGTGCGTATTCCGTTTTTATCTCCTGTAATCCTGACTGCATTAATTCTTCTCTTGCCGAATTCATCGCTTATCAGAACATCATTTATATCATGACAGTCATAACCCGAATAATTGAAGAAATACTGCTTGTAATCTCTTTCAGCCATCATCATTCTGAACTGACACGCCAAATCGGGATTGTTGAGAAATCTCTCGTCAAGCTCAAAATGCCGCTGTCGTATAATGTTTCTTTCTGCCGCAATTGACGATTCAGCTGAATATGTGCCGTATTCCCCTGTAATATCAGCCATATTGAATTTGCTGACCATTCGCCTTGTATTAAATTCAGTGCCGTAGGATATTGTCATACTTATATTTTGCTTGAATTCCTTTGGAGTGGGAGGAGTATTCATTCTGACCATGTTTCTCTCGTATATATAGGGATAAGTCACCGAAATCTTATACGAAAGATTTGCCACGCTGTCCCATATAGACGCACCCTTTTTCACGTAAATATAGCTGCTTTGTGAATTGTCCTCGTGTTCAACATTGGGAAATGCGATGTATTCATCAAAAAGCTTATTAAAAGTCATATTGGAATACATTCCCGGCGGAAGCTGATTTTCTGTAAGCAATGCAGTAAATCCTCGTGACGTTATAACTCCCTGAAACATACCGTTTCTCTTTGTCAGCCTGTAGCTGTCCACAAATCCGTGATGTATATCTTTGCCTTCAAGTGAAAACTTTATTTCGACAACATCTTCGGGCAGTTCTGTGCCGCAGAGTATTGCAGTCAGCGAGGTGTAAGGCGTAAAAATCTCTTTTTCAAATACAAAGGATAAACAGGTATAATAAGCTTTTTCTGTGCCGTCCTTTGATTTTAATGTGACTACATATCTCATTCTGTTACCTCGCCAAGTGTAGTTGCTAAAGCAGTTGTTGAAGCCTCTATTGTAAGCTCAATATACCCCTCACCCACATCTACAGCTTTAGCTCCCGTTATTATGCACTTTTTGAACAACATATCCTTATATCTGATATCAAAGGACTCTATACCATTGAGATGATTTGAATAAGAGGCAAAGAGCATTGGATATTTTGGAGTGTACATTCTGCCGGTGAATGTCAGCCTTGTCGGCTGTTTGCATTTATTTGTAATATATGAAATACCTGTAACAGTTGGACTTACTGAAACCAGCGTGCCTGACTCCATAGTCATTTTATCGCAATACAGCGACATTGTGCCGATTTTTAAAGGATATGCTTTTGTATTGTTCATTTCCATTTATTCAGTCACCTCCGGTTCAATGGTTTTCATACAGCTTACCTTCATAACCGCCGTAAGAGTAAGCCTGTTCAGCTTGCTGTCAGCGGAAATATTAATACTTTTCAGACGAGTACACATTCCGCTAAGGCTGTCAATGGTGCTTTCAAGGTTATAGCGGTAATAGCCGTAAAGCTGTTCCTGAGATGTGTTTTTCGGAGCGTATACGGTGAATTTCACATCACATTTTACAGGCATATAAATTTTAGTTTCAGAACGGATAGGGGCAAGAGCCTCATATTCTCCTGCTCCTACAACGACAAAGAATTCCCCTTTATCACGGACAGGCACAGCGTCATAGGCAGGAAAAACATTGACTACACCTTTATCCTCCAGAGCTTTTCTTATCTGAGAAAGTATCTCAACCATAATGTCACTCCTTTACACAACAACAATGAAAATCAAATCCGAATCCTTGATAATATCGCTGCAAAGTCGGTAGTAGCCCCTTAAAAGCCCCTCAGCAAAGGAGAGAACTTTTCCGCTTTCGTCCTTTATGACCTTTCCGCCGTATGTAAATTCAGAGCGGTCCTGTGCAGATAAAGCCTGATAATAGCGGTAGTTTGCAATTGCGGCACAGAGAAAATCAAGTCGTGGGTCCTCTCTGTCAGCAGTTTCGGAAATCATTCTTTCGACTTCAAATACAGCAAGGTCAATTAAAGGTTCGTGTTCTTCCGTGCAGGTATCTCCTGAAAAAAGCTTGAAAAGTGATTTTATCTTAGTCATATTCATAATAATCATCTCCTATATTCTGAAACGTGACATATCCTCTTTCTGTGTATCTGCTGACAGCTGAACCTCCATTTCCTTGCTGTGGGCGGTAGCTTCATAGCCTTTTTTTAACGCTTCAAGTTCGGTTACGGATTTGCCCTCAATTGATAATTCAGCCTTTTCAGCCGCCTTTACACCGCCGTTGAAAAATGCAAGCTGACGGATTTCACGGCAAAGCTTTTCCACATCGGGCAATTCCGCCGCTGAGGGAATTTTCTCACAGCCGTTTTCGCTGTATTTTTTGGTAACTCCTGCATTTACCTGTGCAGGAACTGCCACAAAGCTCCATTCATAGGCATCTGAAACATCATCAAGAATTGTGTGGCAAATTCGTCCGCCATAGCTTTTACCGCTTATATGACCGCAGCTGCCCTGTGATTTTTCTCTGCCGCAGAGGGAGCAGATTCTTTTTGCCGCCGAGCAGGAAATGCTGACTTCTTTTTTAATTCCGCCGTCAATTTCCGCAATGAGATTTTTGTTATCCTCCGTGCGAACCATATAAGCGGAGGCTTTCAGGTATTTGTACGGCTCATTATTTTTAGTGGTGCGGCTTTCATCGGTAATAATTTCCGTATCAAAAATTCTTGCAGTCTGATTTGAAGTGCTGGGCTTGTGGTCGAAAATGCCTGTTTTGCCGATGAACATTGATTTCAGCGTTTCGAGTGCGGCATCGGAAAAGCGTTCACAATCACGGTCAATTTCGTTATCGCAGAGGATAACGGAAAAGGTGTAGAGTTCCTCCTCTTTGAGTTCACGTCGGGTGAATTTATTGATTTTTTCAAGGGTAGTTTTATCCATTTTTCCTCCTTTTTAAACAGAGCCGTTAGCCTTTAGCCTTTAGCCGTTAGCTTTCAGCCTTTAGCCGTTAGATTTTAGCCATTAGCCGTTAGCTTTCAGCCTTTAGCCGTCAGCTTTCAGCCGTTAGCCGTTAGCTTTCAGCCTTTAGCCGTCAGCTTTCAGCCATTAGCCTTTAGCTTTCAGCCTTTAGCCGTCAGCTTTCAGCCATTAGCTGTCAGCTTTCAGCCTTTAGCTGTATAATTGCCCGATAGTTCATTTACGGACTATCAAAGAAAATTTCGACAGGATTTTTGTTGTGCAGTTCAAACAGCTAACAGCTATTGGCTAACGGCTAAAAGCTTATAATTCCTTTTTATGAAATAACGATTTTTCTTACAGCTTCGGGCATAATCTTTCTGAATCCGCAGGTAATTGACACAGTAATGCTGTCAAGCTGTCTGTCAATGAGCTTGTCTGTTTCCATTACAAGTCCTGAACTTGTGATAAATTCAAGGGCAAAATTCTTGTCAAGTCCGAGAATTGTATTCTGTGGAAGTGCCGAAGTCTTGACAAGTTCAGAGCCGAATGGGAGCAGCATTTTGCCCTCAGCTGATACCTTTGTATCTGAAAGCTGTTCCATTGCCGCAATCTTTGAAGCGTCGGCAGGATTTGCCACAACCGTTGTCATATCAAAGCAGTCAAAGCTGCCGTAAAGTTCCGCAAGTGAAGTGTAGGTGAGAGATGTGGCGGAGATTGACTGTGCAGATTCCGCAAGAACCGTCATAGCCTTTTTAACAACCGATACCGCAAGCTTTACACCGATTCCACGGAGCATAACGCCGAACACATCAAGTCGCTGCTTTCTCACAGCCTCGTAAGATGCGTTGATAAGTCTGCCGTACTTTTCAAGTACAACCGCAGTTCCGCCCTCAGTAACAACAGATTCGGGGAGTTTTACCGTCTGTGCAGTTGATACATAATCTGCCGTATCATCAAGAACACAGCCGAGATACTGACCGCTTTCGCATACGGTTTTCACAGCGGTTACAGATGAAAGCACAGTTCCGTCAAATCCCTTTGCAATACATCTCTTTACAAATTCAGGGAAAAGAACAGCTGTTTCTCCCGATGTGAAGAACTTTTCAACGCAGTCGCAGTCCGTGCCGCTTACTCTGATATTGAATCGCTTCAGCTGTCTTTCAAAAGCGTCAAGGGACTCAAGTTCCGTTCCCACATATGCAGAGGAGGGGTCAAGTTCCTCCAGAGCCGCTGTAAAGCTTTTTCCGCTGAAATTGTACATACCCTTTTCAAGTTTAACATCATTATACATATAAATTTCCTCCATAATCAATTATTTAATCTCGCTTCGATTTCTGCCGCCCTTGCGTTGTTAAGTCTTGTTTCCGCAAGCACGGATTCGTCCTGTAAGTTAATATTATCCCATTCCACAGAGCAGTATCCGCCAAATCCCCTTGATTTCAGATAGGCATTTCCTATATCGCATAAAACAGGGGTGAGAAGTCGGCGGTAATATTCAAGCTCTGATGTGAGAATATCCGCCTGCTGTGATGACATTCGCTCCGTTGAACTCCAGTTGAGTCCAAGCAGAAAGGGTGGAATTGACAGCTTTGCAACTATCTGCTCCAGAAGCTGACGGACGGGGATTTCCGTATCAATAAGCTGATTTTCAGCACCGATTACCTTAATATCCACATCGCCCACAGCAATAAAGTCCTTGACCTGACCGTATTTTGCGGAATTCATACCGTCAGACCACTCACGGGCTATCTGCATAGCCCTTTCCTTGGAGTGCATAAATTCCCCTGAACCCTCTGTAGGCTTGTATGTAACCGCATACCGCACATTGCCTACACGGTCATAATTCTGCCCGATACATTGGTAAATTCTCAGAAGTATGCTGCTTATTGCAGGGAGTCCTCTCAGAAGTGAATTTCCTCCTGTAAGTGAGGCATATACAATTCTTTCGGGGTGCTGAACTGTCTTGCAGGTGTTGTCATTGCATCTCACCGCATACCGCCTGTCAAAGGGATTTACACCTGCACTTACCATAATTCGTGTGCTGTCGCCATTCCACAGACCTGCAATTTCCCTGTCTTTTTCGCTTAATACGATTTCTCCCACAGCGTTGCCATAGGTGAGCAGGTTGTCAAGAAATGTGTCCGCAAAGCAGTTTATGGATTTGCCGTGAAGTCCCACGGGAACATTTTCGCAGAAGCTGTCCAGTTCCCTCTGATGACCTTTTTCGGAGCATACAAGGTGGAAACCGCCTGTAAGTCGGACAATTTTCATAATTGCCGCATCAATGACAGGTACGGCATATCTCAGCCTGTCGAAAAGCTCCTTTTCAAAGGGTGAAGCGTTATTGGGCAGGGTGAGCATTGTGTCTGTTTCCCTTGATGCAGGGTATAATTCAGGGGCGGCTCTCGGTGTCTTTTTCTTGAATAGCTTCATGACTTCGGTTATTACCTCCTTTTCATCTTTTCATGGATATAACAAAGAAATCATCGGATTTTTCCTTTGTCACAGCCGTTACAAAATACCGCATATCGTCCATAGCGTGGTCATTTTCCTTAATGGGAGCATCTGTGCCTGCTTTTGCAGACCAGCGATAGAGGGAGAATTCACGGATTATATCGCCGCAGGATTCGTGAAATTTCAGCCTGCCCTCTTTGAGAGCTGCCGCAACTCGCCGTATTCCTGCAACTACGTCATTATCTGCCTTTTCCGTGTGGAATTTTCCGTGCCGCTTGATACATTCGATAAAGCTTGCTGCCGACGGGTCAATTATTACCTTTTCGATTTTGTACCCCTCCGCAAGCCTTTCAAGTGCCGCATAATGCTCCTCATCTGTCCGTGACTGCCCCTCTTTCCGTGAATCGTAATAATATTCCCGAAGCCGATACCACACACCGCCGCTATATCCCCATAATCCGAATGAGGACGGGTTGACCGTGCCGTAATCGCAGGATATTACGTATTTTTCGCAATGGGGAGCAGTTGAGAAGATGTGCTTTTCCCGTGAAAACATAGGATAAACAGTTCCGTCTGATACCGTCCATTTCCCCAGTACATAGCGGTCATAGAATGCCCCTGAATACAGCCTTTTATAGCGGTTTTTCAACTCCTCCGACAACGACGGATTATCGTCCATTGTGAAATGGATATACAACGCATTTTTGCTCTCCGTCTTTCTGATCCATTCATTGTAGAACCAGTGGGAGGGATTGTCGGGATTGCAGTTGAACCACATTTTCGAGCCGTTTACAGAGCAACGGGCAAGTGCCTGCTCCACAAAGGAACGTGGCATAAGTGCCACCTCGTCAAGGAATACTCCCGAAAGAGTGATACCCTGAATGAGTGCCGCCGAGCTTTCATCACGTCCGCCGAAAAAATAAAATCGGTTTTTTCTGCCGTTAAAGCTTATGTCGAGGTAATTGCGGCTGACTTTTTCCTCGCATATCATTCCCATTCCGCCAAGCACAGGCAAAAGTGGCGTTATAACATTTCTTCTCAGGGAAGTCACGGTCTTACCGCAAACCGCAAATGCACTCCCATTGAAGCTGTTCATTGCCCACAGGACGAAGCCTATTGACATTGACAGAGTTTTGCCGCTTCGCACCGCACCGTCGCATATTATTGCGTCGTAACGGGAATATTTTTCAGTCAGCCACCAGTTCATCGTAAGCCTTTGTTTCGGGGAAAGTTCAGTTATCCTCATAGTCACCGCCTTGGGCAGAAGCTGTCAGCGCTTCAATTAGTCCTGCCGCCGTATTACTGCCATTCTCCGATGTTTCAAGCTCATAGAGCTTTTCGAGAGCCTTTAAGCGGTCAAAGAATTTGATTTCCATACCGCCGCCTTTAAGCCGTTTTATTTCGGAAACATTGAATAAATTCATTTTCCTGATTGTTTCGGGTGGCGGCAGTTCATCAGCAAAGGCAAGCGTGACAGCGTCGCTGCATTCGCCGAAAGCCAAGCGTCTTAACCCTGCCTTTACAGCCGAAGTGTGTGAAAGCTTATTTGTCATATCGGTTATAAGTTCACGACAGTTATTGTCGCTGAGGCAGTCGGCAGCATTTTTCAGAGCCGTAGATTTTGGATAGCCTGCTTTTACGGCAGCCTCCTCGGCGTTACCCAACAGGGCATACTGACAACAGAATTCGTACCTCCTTTTATCAATTTTTTCAGCCATTGGCGTTACACCTCCTCTCACTAATAGGCGGAATCGGGGCATTTTTCAACCAAAAATGGTTGAATATTGAAAAATAATTTTTATTTTCTACTTTTTAGCTAATCGTCAACAGGCAAAACTATGCTAAAAGCACAAAAATATTGACATATTTTTAACGAGTTGTAATAATTTGAAAGAGTCGTCAGCTGTTAAAATTCGGACTGTTTTTGATAATTTTTGAGGGTGATTTTTGATTTGAATTTGGGTAGAGATGTCAAAAAAATGGACGGCAGAAAAAATTCCACCGTCCAAAATTTTTAATTAACTTGTCGTTCAAAAAGCTAAAGGCTTTAAAATAATTACGCATTACGCATTAGCTAAAGGCTAACGGCTTAAAAATAACTCACTAATATATTGTAATATCTTAAACTTTACTTTTCTATTTTTAATAAATACAAAAGGATAATTTTTCACCAGAGAGGAACACCTACGGGGCAAAAGGGAGGGAAAAAGAAAACTGGCACAAAAGTAGACATTTCCCTCCCTTTTTCCCCTACGGTTTTCCTCTCTGGGCTCTCCTTTCCCTTTCCCCTTTTTCCCTCCCATTGTCAACTTTTGATGAGGGGGATTTTTGTATAAGAAAATTTCAAGTCTTTTCATTCGTGTCAATTAGTCTTTTCAAATGAGTTTCATTTAAGTCCTCTGCCATTTGATTTTAAAAATTTCTTTTTATGCTAACGGCTAAAGGCTAACGGCTAACAGCTAAAGGCTTTAAAATAATTACGCATTAACTAAAAGCTAAAGGCTAAAGGCTAACAGCTAACGGCTTTTAAACAATTAAACACTAACTTGTTATTTCTTTGTTGAAGAGTTTCAGAGTGTCAATTTTTATTGTCCTGTGTTCGGGTTTGTCAAGGGTTGGGTCATCGTGGAGAAGCTCCTCCGCACATCGGCGGACTTCCTCGGAAAGCATTGAAATATCATAGGCTGAGGCAATTTTCAGCGGCGGTAAACCGTGCTGTGCGTTGCCGAAGAAATCTCCCGGACCTCGCATATTCAAATCCTCCTGTGCTATTTTAAAGCCGTCCGTAGTGGCTGAAATTATCTTCATTCGCTGTATGCAGTCCTCATTTTTGTTGTCCGTAATCAGTATGCAGGTACTTTCGTACTGCCCACGTCCCACTCGTCCACGCAGCTGATGAAGCTGAGATAAACCAAATCTTTCGGCATTTTCAATAACCATAACAGCCGCATTGGGTACATCAACTCCAACTTCAACAACGGTGGTGCAGATTAACACCTGCAATTCACCACGGCTGAATTTTCCCATAACTTCTTCTTTTTCAGCAGCTTTCATTCTGCCGTGAAGAAGTGCCGTTGAATAGCCTTTCAGCGTAGTTTTCTCCGCATTTTCCGCATAGGATTTCACCGCAAAAAGCTCACTTTCTGAGTCCTCAATCATGGGGCATACCACATAAGCCTGCCTGCCCTCATCAAGCCTTGCACGGAGGAATGAGAACGCTCCCTCACGCTTTTTTCCCGTGACAGCGTAGGTTTTGACAGGACTTCTGCCCTTTGGCAGCTGCCGTATGCTTGTAATGTCCAAATCGCCGAAAATATTAAGAGCAAGAGTTCGGGGAATTGGAGTTGCGGACATAATCAGCCTGTGGGGGGAATCGCCCTTTTCCGCAAGGGCAGCACGCTGTGCAACTCCGAAACGGTGCTGTTCATCGGTTATTACAAGTCCGAGGGATTTGTATTCCACATCTTTTTGAATAATTGCATGAGTTCCTGCCACCAAATCAATTTCTCCCGACAGCAGTTTTTCACGGATTGCCGCCTTTTGCTTTGCAGGAGTTGAGCCTGTGAGAAGTGCAACTCTTACTCCGCAGGGTTCAAGGAAAGAATTGAATGTCTTGAAATGCTGTGCGGCAAGTATTTCCGTAGGTGCCATAACTGCCGATTGTATGCCGTTTTTTGCGGCAAAACAGCAAGCGGCAGCGGCAACGGCAGTTTTGCCGCTGCCCACATCGCCCTGCAAAAGGCGATTCATAGGCGAACCGCTGCACATATCAGCTGTGATTTCATCGACAGCGTGAGCCTGTCCCTCGGTGAGCTGAAATGGCAGAGTATTGTAGAAATCCGACATATCAGTTGATTTGTCAAGTATATATGAGGTAGTTTTCTTTTTGCGGATTTTCAGCATAAGCATACCAAGCTGTAATTTCAGTAATTCCTCAAAGGCAACTCGTCTGCGTGCGATTTCCGCCGCATTATTTGTTTCGGGGAAGTGAATATTCCGCAATGCCCAGACAATATCGGGCAGCTCATATTTTTCACGGATATACTGGGGCAGGGTTTCAAAAGGGGACTGCTCCAGAATTGAGAGAGCCTGCTGCATATTCTGACGGACAGCGTTTATGGGAAGTCCCTGAGTCAGCTTATAGACAGGCTGAATAAGCACAGGGGATTCCGCAGGAATATACACAGGGGAGTGGATTTCCTTGCGTGTAAAGCCGCCTGTGACCTTGCCGTACATATAATATGTGCCGAATTCTTTCAATGCGTGAAAAGCATAAACATTATTGTAGATAACAATTAGGATATCGTCAATTCCGTCTGTGGCGGCAGCGTGGCATATAACAAGGCCTTTTCTGATGGCTTTCGGGGGAAGTTTTTTGGTTATTGTCAGTTTGAGAACGCAATGTTCCTCATTTTCAGTCTGTGCAATGGGTATATGTGTGCGGAAGTCCATATAGTCACGGGGGATATGATAAAGCAGGTCATAGGGCGTGGAAATGCCAAGTTTACGGTATTTTTCGCCTTTAGCTTTTCCAACGCCTTTCAGATATTCAATTTCCGAAAACAGATTTGTCGCCATAACACACTTCCTTTTTTAATCTTAAGGGCATCTCTAAAAACCCGTTTGATTAAAGAAAAAACAGATAGGTGCGGCAGCTGCAAGGAAACCTTCCGAAGGCGTGCTGCCGCACTCCGAGGGAGGTTGACGCAGCAGATGTCGTGCATAGCTGTTTTTTCTCAAAA
>JAFSBM010000042.1 GCA_017437285.1 Ruminococcus sp.
AAAATCAAAAAATGTCTGCCACAGCCTGACGATTCAGAACTGAATTGGTCATACGGAATTACCGGTGAAAAGCTGGTTCAAATACTATCAGATTGGAAAGTCGATGCTCTTCCGTATGACACACTCAAATATCGATGACTTGAAATTATTGTTTAACGCATTTGAAATGCCGTTTGAAATGAAGTTGTTTTCAAACGGAGATCTACGAAAATTGAAATCATCAGTAAAGGTGCTTTGATGTACCTACATCGTAATTATTAAAAAACATGCCCCAAGTAACGTATTTTCTTGGGGTTTCGCTTTTTTATGGTGGCAAAGATGGGGTATACCATATCTGTCAAGGTTTTGAAAATTGATTTGCGTGTGAGAAGTTTATACTAGGATAGTGCAATCTTAAAAAATCACAATTTAATAATTGTAGTTTACTGGAATATCTGTTATTCTGGTGTTTTTTATGTAACCAAAAATCACATATTTTTATTCCTCAAAGGTAAGATGTAATGCAAATTGGAATTCGAAGTATGAAATCATGAATCTGATATCAATCCCTCAAAGGTAAGGTTTTAAAACTATTGTTTATTATGATATTGCATCATACATTCCAAAGCCCTGCGATGTTTTCACACCAAGTCCGACATCATACAGAAATTGCAGATATTCAGCATCTCCGCAAACCTCAAATAGTCCATGATATGCTGTAATCCAAGTATCCTTGTATTTCGTTACAATCTTTTTTCCTGCACTAACCGGCAATATATCAATACCAGACTGCGGAGATTTTCCTGAAAAGACAGTATATTTATTTGTAAATGTTTCACGTATCCGCTTAATAAACATTACATCATGCGGTGAATAATAAACCGCCTTGTTATCCTCTGTCTGCGTTTTTGATACAATCGGTGAAAGTGTGCGGATTTTTATCAACGAATCAGTAATTGTATACTCTTTCTTCTCAACGCTTTCAGCAGTCAGACTATGCTTTCCAATGCAGAAAGGGCTTCCGCTTGTTAGTGCATCCGCTAACATTTCTATGAATTCATCAGATACACTTCTGATTTCAAGCTTTATGTTCCCTTCAAAATATAATTTTTTGTCGTGGAAATGGTTTTTACCGATTAACGAGCCAAATGTAAAGAATTTATATTTTGTTTTTTCACCGTCCGCAACGCTGTGCAGATGTTCGGCAAAATCAGCATTTTTCTCGGCTAATAATCTGAATATAGCCGATTGAATATAAAAATTGTAGTTCACAGGAATGTCAATTATTCCTATATTTTTTAATGTAATAAAAAGCTGCATTTTATTTCTCCTTTTTATTTATTCCTCAATGGTAAGGTGTAACGCTTTACGTCGTTATTTAAAAATGTACGAGTCAGAGTTCGGGTATCAATCCCTCAAAGGTAAGGTGTAACGCTTTACGTCGTTATTTAAAAATGTACGAGTCAGAGTTCGGGTATCAATCCCTCAAAGGTAAGGTGTAACTTCTTTACGGTTACACTAATCCAGGTCTGTATTTCTGCATGTATCAATCCCTCAAAGGTAAGGTTTTATTTAGATACAAAATCATTTAGAATAATATATCGTTTTGTTTTTAATCATATCCGAAACCATATCAATAAATCCCTTGTATTTTGCATATTTCAGTTTCAGATAATCCTCATAGGAAAGATTCATTTCCTTACGTTCAGCACTTGACAAACCAACATCATTAAGCTGCTGCCATTTATTCATAAAAACTTTTTCTATCTTTTTGCTTTCACCCTTCAGTTCATACACGTTACCTTTTTCATCTTTCAGCGTTTTAGGAATATTATTTGAATTTTCTTTTTTCTCAATTTCTTTGTCTATCATTAAGATAATATGTTCAAAAGAATATATAGAAGCAAAAATTTTTTCATATTCTTTAATTTTGAAATCCTTAATAACTGTAGAATATCTGCTTTTCCACTCATTTAAACACTCACTTATTTCCTTAATGTTAATGTCTTCTTTAAGTTGAATAACCTTAACCATTTATTTTCTCCTCTTTTTCCTTCTCATTATAAACCTTGTCAATACAAATATAAGAATACCTATAACAATTGAAAGAAGTAGTTCCGTCAAATCATAATCGTACAGCATCTTAAAAAAGTTATATTCAATTACTTCTTCTTCAACTAATTTGTTAATGTGTGATGCAATAGGACCTGCTATTCCTAAACCGCTAAGCACAGAACCTAACAACGTGATTGAATTTTCAATTCTCTTTTCATTTTTTGCTGCTTCTTCATCATTCGCACGTTCAAGACGAGAATTTGCAATATCAGCAACATCACGAAGATTTCCTATTTCAGAATGTAAATCATCCATATTCTTCTTGATGTATAATTGCTCCTGCAGCATTTCATAAATTTCTACACCCTGCTCCTGAGCAGTAACTTCCGAAAGCAAAAGCTGATTCTGAGCTGTAACATATCTTGCCTGCAATCTTTCGATACTTTTTATTTCTTCTTGTGTGATTTCATCTTCACCTGCAAATCCGTTTGCAACTTCTGCCGCTTCATCGGACAGGAGAAGAATAACGGCACGCTGTACAACGGTAAGAACGGCAATCTGAACGTATTGTGTAAGGAATGGATTAATTACAGATGCGATAATTCCCTCGTATGCACCTGTAAGGCATATCAAAGAATGATGCGTAACACCATGAATGGTACCCCAGTCTATCCAACGGTCATATATACTGCGTTTTAACAATTCATGACGCATTGTAACACTCTGGCAGCTTGCGTCTTTTTCAACGTATAAAAGCTTATACAAGTCAATATCAAGACCTTTTTCTTCACGGTCATAACATTCAGACAAATAATTATATTCGCCTTTATCTTTATTGAATTTTTTGATTTTATCACTGTAATCATCATCACGAACAAGACAGCATACAAACATTCTGTCATCGACGCATGGTTTAATATAAAAATTATTTGTATTGCTGTGTTCTTCGTTAGCAGTTACTTTATATCCTCCGTTATCTTCACCTTTTCCGTCAAGCAGTTCCTGAATAGGACGCATTACATAATTCATTGCAATATGCTCTTTTATATAATCCGTATTATTTCCTGTATTCTGAATTGTGCTGAAATAATCCTCGGTAAATGACAAGTCATCAAAAGATACAGTAATTTTATCAGCACACAATATATGACTTCCCGATGACATAAGAAACGGGAAATTAATACGTCTGCCGAACTCGTTGATTATATTGACATCATCGAGGTTTTTATGTTCATGATTTTCAAGTTCAAAAATGAGTACCGCTATTCCAATATCATAGACATTCAGACGGATATTGTTAGTAACAAGACGATAGTTATGTCCGCTTTTGGAAATAACATATTCTCCCTTGTGTTTATAATATTCAAAACAGCGTACAACATCATCTCCTTTTGTATTGAAAATAATATTGTTTGCCGATTTTGTAAAATACTGAAAAGCCGCATACTCCTGAAACCATTCCTGCTGATTTTCAACTTCATCACGGACTTTTTCGCTTTTCCAGCTTATATCAAGCCAGCGTCTGCCAACTGAAAGTATTTTTTCAAAATCATCTCTGACAATTTCTTTAGATGTTTTCCAGATAAATGGAAATATGAATGTATGATAACTATAAGGCAAAGCAGACATATGCTTCATCTCCTTTATTTTTTAAATTTTATATTCCTCAAAGGTAAAGTGTAACAGGTAAAGAGTATGAGCTTACAGGTTCAAGATGTGTTTGTGTATCAATCCCTCAAAGGTAAGGTGTAACTTATGGAAAAATTCAAAGTACAAAAACTCTTTCCAGGTTTTTTAAATCGTATCAATCCCTCAAAGATAAGGTGTAACGCACAGCAATGTCGAAACTTTCAATCCGGTGGTTCGTATCAATCCCTCAAAGGTAAGGTGTAACCCGAAATGAATGAAATCCCCGTGACTCATGAGAGTTAGTATCAATCCCTCAAAGGTAAGGTGTACGGGAACACCCTTTGCTGGAGAAAGAACAACCGTTGTAAAAGTATCAATCCCTCAAAGGTAAGGTGTAACCAATAAGCCCCAGCTCAAATTCATCATATAACGCTATGTATCAATCCCTCAAAGGTAAGGTGTAACAACGGAAAATCCGTTGTTATTTTTAGTATATCATAAAATCAGGCTCTGGTCAACCCCAAAATTTCTGTCGATGATTTTTATCGTCTTCTTGGTTCACGTATTCTGATTCCATTTAAAAATCCATTCATTAAAATTTCTTCTTGTGATTTTTCCACAGAAAAGGTTTCTTCCAAAGTACCATAACCTACATTAGTCTTTGCACCGATACCTAAATCAATCAGTATTTGTTTGAATAATCCGAGTTTTTGTTCAGCAGTAATCTTGATTTCATCTTTTTCATAATCAGTCAATTGAAACTGAAACTTAAATATAACATCAGGCCTTATCCTTATCATAGTGATAGGATTTGGTGCGGCAAGTTCAAGAAGATCCTTGTTATGTCGATGTGAAGTGATATTATCCGTATCGAGAATTCTTCCTGTTGATGTAATAATTGCATCAAAGAAAATGTCACTTCCTTGTATTTTTGATTCGCTTTTGTCACTATGAGAACTTCCGAAAATTGATATTTCAAAATCAACCACATCAATATCAGCTGATTTTAGCAATTCTTTAATATAATCTTTATGTACAAAAGCACTACGCAATGCACCTTTTACTGATGAAGCAGGTATGTATGGCATTCCCGTCACATAATCAAGTGTAAGTCCAAGAGCAGCCTCACCTTTTCCGCCAAAGCTATGTGGAAGTCCCGTGCCTATGAGTAAACCAGGATAAGCAGTCCGGAGTTCAAAATGATTCGGTGCAATATTTTCATTAAGCGGCTTCATAAGTTTACAAGCGGAAGCCGAATAATTAGCAAGTTCACCATTTTTTCTTTGTAACTTATTCTGTGTAGTATCGCTATCTGTATGCAATATCATTTTGGGATCATCACAATATTCCACATAATAGAAATAGTTAAGATTCTTCGTTGTCATCTTTACTTTCCTCCACTTTGGGTTTATCATCCTTATCCTTCAACTCATAGGCATTCATGGCAAGCTTCAATGCAACAGCAGCGTCAATTATATTCTTTTTTAACTCAGGTTCATTTCTGTGTTCGATAACAAAAAGCAGAAGTTCTGATTGTTCGCTTTTAGCATCTATTTTTGTTTCGGTATCATTTATAATTAATAGATAAATTGCTCGCATGAGCAGCTGACGATCAGTATCCGAACCGCCTTTTTTCGAGAAAAAAGCAACAGCGGACAGAAGACTTCCCATTTCAACTGCCGCACCGAATGACGAAATTTGTCCACGGAATGACCTTAATATGTATTCTTCATCTGTTTTTTCATCTTTTTTAACAATACCTGTATTTCTCAGAATAGGTATAGCATTGGCAATAAGTTCATCAATTTTCATACTTTCACCTCATCACATTTAGGATAGTTACGTCCTATTTCCTCAATCTTACAAAGACCGTAACCAATAGAAGCATTGCCGCCAAATTGAATATATGGATTTTCCTCAACAACTTTCGCAAAAGAATTCAGAATTTCCGCACTTTCTGATGAAACAGCAAATGTAAAAATGCTCTTATGCGGCACAACCTGCTCATACCACAAATTGTTACTTATACCATCTTCAAGCTGATTTCTTGCAAGTACAGGAAGAGGCATATCTCTCAATTCTACATCTTCAATCATCTTAATACTCTCATTAAGCAATTGTATTTCTTTATTTGCAGCTATTCCTTCCACACCCACTTCATCGCAGTTCTTCGGCACAGCATTAATGTTAGTATCGGCAAAAATTTTCATTTTCTGTATATGCTGAGCAATTGCTTCGGCTGATGTAATCATATAGTAAGACTTATCACCTTTTGAGGCACGTGCAGGTCTTGCAAGCAGATCTGCCTGATAGAATTTCACCTGCCCCGGAATCGTTTCAGATTCATTTTTACCTTTATCTTTATCATCTGCTGTATTACTATTCGTTTTTTCAGCAGACTTCTTAGGGGATGAACCAAAAATATCTGTAATATCCTTCGATTCCTTCGATTCAACACCACGCTCAACAAAATACTGCCGTAATGCACCCTTAACACCCGATGAATTGATCGTCGGCAATTCAGTAACCGGATCCTTTTCAACAGTATTATCAATTACATCAAAATTAGCTTCTCCGCTGCCGACATGAAGATTTGTCACACATGTAATTTTATAAACAATTGCATTCATATTTTTTCTCCTTTAAATTTTAATCAAGATATTCATACCAATCACTTCAAATGCCTCACATTTAAGAACATTGTCATTTGTGAAGAAAACCGATCCTGAAGTAATCAGCTTGTACAACTTTTCAGATTTTTTCAGTCTTGCATAATACGAAGGTGCATCCATTTTTGACTCCAGATTTCTCAGAACTTTAGTCTCTGCTATGTAATAAGCAAACTTTGATTCTTCAGGAAATTTATCGTCTATAGGTATTACATCAGAAAGCGCATAAAATACATTACAAACATTCTCTTTTTTAAAAGCATCTTCAACTTTTGTTTTTAGATCAATACCTTTGTCTACTTCTGTAATCGAACAGTGAAATGGTGATTTATCCTGTCCCATAAAAACAACTGTTTCTCCTGCCGAAAGTGAGTCTTCCACTTCCGCAATAAACGCAAAGCTATAATCCTTTTGCAACATTTTTCGCTCTTTCTTGAAAAAAGAATTTTCATCATTTATTCCTTGAGTGTTATCATCTGTTCTGTGAGAATCAATACCTGTCCTTACAACAGATTGAAATATTTTATATTCAGGGATGATGTCAAGATTTTCATCAAGTGAAACATAACCTCCGCCATATCCATTTTTCGCCTTATAATTAACTGGAAATAAACTAGTGTTATCTCCTGATGTTACTGAGAGGAATTCCATTTTTTCCATAGTAAATGGCGTATAATTCGAATTCTGCGCATTTTGGGGACCTGGATTATGGTTAAACGGTGTACGTATATACCATTTTTCATCTTTAATAAGAAAAAGCGGGGATATTTTTTTAATCTTTCCGAAATCTTGTCTTTCACCATTGCGAGCTTTTTCAAATGAAAAACTTTTTTCTCCAACCAGTTCTTTAAGCTTATCCAGTTTTTTATCTTTTTCTTTTTTATCGTCATTCTGAAGAATTAAAGCATTATTCTGTGCAAGAATAATATATCTCAATGTTCCGAATAGTGTTGGCTGTGAAGGCGTATATTCTGATACTATGTAATATGGCTGTTTTTGCTTTGTTTTTTTTCCAAAACCAAAAGTACGTTCACCGCCAAAAAAATACGGTTCAAGCGGTTTAAGTTTAATAAGGTATTTTCCCATTATTTAGCCCCCTTTTTCTCTGAAAAGAATCTTGCTGTGCGTAATAAGTTGTAAAGCAATTCAAGAGCAATTTCCTCTTTTGACTTTTCTTTTTCATCAGGTTTCTTTTCATAATAATATTCATTATTTTTGTTTTCCTTAACGTCATCATATATCGTTTTAAGACACTTTCTCACAGTCTGGATATAATTCATTACTGTTTCATGATAGCCGCTATCAAAAATATTGTTGAATGTCTGTTCAAGATCGTTATCATTTTTAAGTGCTGCAATTAATAATGGTTTATAAAGGTCAATTTTAAACATCATTGAATGAAGAAAAACTGAATCAGACTGAATTTTCAAAATTTTAAGAAGTTGGTTATACAATACACCATTATTTAAATACCTAAATTTTACTGACTGTCCGCTATGTTTCATGATATGTACAGCTGTTTTATTTTTCTGGTCTTCATCTTTCTCAATCTTTTTGGCTTCATCAAGCATTGTCAGTGCATCTTTAAAGGCTTCATAAAGAGGGAATTTTTTATAATTTATTGAAATTCCAAATGAAAGCGTTGGGATATTCTCTTTATATACACATTCGCCTTTTTCGTTTTTATGGTCTTTAAATTTATTTTGAAAACATTCATTAATATCTGAACACAATTCAAAAACAGTTTTTCCATTTTTATTCTCAAGAGGACTGATGAACAGCAAGTCATCACCGCCTGCATAAATCGTCATGCCACCAAAATCATTGATTTTATCCGCTGCATCTGAAGTGTAATCAAGACATATTTTTGAAAAATCATTAACTGCTTCGTCATCGTGAAGATTATTCAGAAGTTTAGTCATACTGTCACCATCAGCCTGTACAATAGCGTAATAATTATATATTTTTCTATCATCGCCTGAAATGGATTCAGCAATGCTTTCAATATCCCTTATCTTATAAACTATTTTTCCTTTTTCATTTTTTGTTACTTCAATAATAGAATTACCGCTGTATTTCAATTTAAAGCACGCTTTGACAAATCCGTTATGCGTTTCATCATTTTTTCCTTCGAAAAGCGTTATTACGGGCTGAATGGATTGGTCAATACTGAATGAAGGGCAAAGTTCCGCTGCGTCAAGATATGGTGAAAGATAAAGGATACAGTTGCATTTTTTCTTTGCCTCTGTAATTACATATCGCACCTGCAAATAATCTACAATAACTTTTTGTAGTTCCTTTTGTGATTGCCCCGTCGTTTTTGCAAATTCATCAGTAACAAGTTCGTCTGCAAGAGCTTGTTTAGCATCTTCAATCATTTGTTTTACATTGTCATTCAAAGAATCTAAATTATTAGGATTTACTCTGAAAATAATACGATCATGATACTTTCCCACACCAGTTGCTGTAACGCTATATTGCTCTGCAATTTTCTTTGAATCTTTCGGATAGAAAGGTGAAATTATTGTTCCGCCTATATCTATTGCTTTATTGCAAATATCCTCTGCTAACCATGAAAACATTGAACTTGCACACCACAACGACGCAGGGCGTGAAGCCATACACAATGTTTCAATAATTGGACCTATTGTTATTCCTACGTAATATTCGGACATAGTTACACCTCCTCTATCCGATGCTTCTTAAAGTTTTGGTTTTTGCTATGATCACAGTTAAGATAATCTGTATTATAAAATTCTACAAATTTCTCCATAAAATCATCTATATCAAATTCATTTGGAACTTGCAAAACTACCTCTCCATTTGTTTGATTTTCTCTATGCTTCAATCCTTTTTTTGAATCATTTTTAAAGCAAAAAAATTTTCCCTTGATTTTTTCATCAATTCTTCCAGCTACCATATAAATATCATTGTCAATAGTTTTGAAAAATATTGGAGAAGAAAAATGTTCGATCTTCTCTTTGGAATTATTTGCAAATTTTTCACCACTGTCATTTGGAACATGCTCAATGGTTATGACTTCTTTTGCTATCATCGGATTATTATTTCTGTCATATTTTATATCTCCTTTATTTGTCTCATACCAATCAGGCACATCTGTAAAATATTTTAATTCCTCGCCTATTCCAAGAACAGCACGAATATAACGATATTTTCTGTCATCCATTCTTACACCCAATATATCCTTTTTTTCCCAATTACGTATTACCCATGGATTAGTCTTGCGATTAGGTGAAACACCCTTCTTTTTCATATATGCTTTTTCATTTCCAATATTAACTCGATCCCCATTAACTTTATATTCATTGTGCATATATTCGTATATATATGAATGTTTAAAAGGAACTCTACTTCCCGACTTCATTACTGAATAAACTTGTTTTATGGTATCAAACATCTCTTTTTGCACATCACGTCGGTTTCCTACATTGATTTTACAGCAGCAGGTCGCACCATAGTAATCTTTCAAAGCTTTCGGTATATCGCATTTGTATTTCTCACCCATCACAGTAAAACTTCCAAAGCCCTTATTCTGCATTGTTCCAAAATTGGTTACTGCAAAAAATTCTGCGATGTTTTCTTCGATAAACTTTTGGAGGTCAGGAATAAAACAAGTAATCTGAATTTTTAATCCATCTATAAAAAATACTCCGTATTTTTTGGGACCATCACCCATATTTCCATAATAAATCTTCGGTATACGGTTTGGTTCTATAAATTCTGGTTTATCAGCTTTAATCGTCATTCTGTATTTAAACGCAACATCTTTTTCATTGAGATGTTCTGCCTGAATCCATGATGAATACTTTTCCTTAACCGTTTTTATTTCGCCAAGCTTTTTCAAAATAAACCTGTCAAGCTTCGGTTTTACTTCGCTTGCACGAAGGCATACATTCTCTCCAGACGAAGGTTTAGCCTGAAAATGCAGCAGCATGGTATGCTGTTTAAGCTTATACTCTTTTTTAAATTTACTATTTTCCATATAGTTCCCTCCTTGTAATTGGATATAGATAAATTTTCATTTGAATATATTATAACATTTTATTTCAAGTTTTGCAATAGTTTTATTAATTTTTTCTGAAATTTTATATGCAATTAAGAAATTCTATTTAACAAAAGGCATATTTTCACAATGATTATCAAGTCTTATTCTAAAATGTATATCCTCAAAGGTAAGGTCTTACAACACAACGGGAGAAATTTTTTCAAAAACACTTGATTTCAGCAAATAAATATGGTATAATAATAAATAAATTAGGTGCGAATCTCATTTTAGGGGTTGCAACTCGCTCGTTATATGGGTATTGAAACATCTTGGATTTAGATACCGCCCCGTTCTCCATGGTTGCAACTTGCTCGTTATATGGGTATTGAAACTTCTTCTGTGCGGCGATTTCGTCAGCCTTTTCCTACTGCAACTTGCTCGTTATATGGGTATTGAAACACGTCAGAACAGTAATCGTATGAACACTCAAGAGATACGTTGCAACTTGTTCATTATATGAGCGTAAAAAAGGCTTATCCTATCGGACAAGCCTTTTTCTCTTGATATAAAAAAGAATGAATATTCCAATTATATTATGAATAAGGAGTAATTTATGAATTATTTTTCTCAGATAGAAAAAATAGGCTTCATCAGACTTAAAATTCTAATGAAGCCGGTCAGTGTCGGATATACGCCTCAGAAATGGGGAAGTTCTGCTATACGTGGTGCTTTAGGAAATGCTATGCTACGCCGTTTCTGTCCACAACAGAATTTCAGCTGTGATATATGCGAAACTCAATGCAGTGCGGCTATTCTTTTCACTACGGCTAATCCGGAAAAAAGCGAACAGGCAGTAAATCCATATATCATAGACTATAATGAAATTATTGCTGAAAATGGCGATATAAGCTTTAATATTACTTTTTTTGCAAAGGGACTTTCTGCTGTTGATGATGTTATACTTGCCCTTAAAGACGGTATAATTTTAGGCAATGACAATCATTTTCAGCTTATTGAAATCGTTGATGCTGTAACCAATGAATTACTGTTTGACGGTTTTCTTCTGAAAAAGGCTGAAATTCATTATCTGAACATTGACTCCCCTTCTGCTGACCGATATTGTATTGAGTTTTTAACGCCATATCGCACAAAAATTCATATAGATGAATTTGGATTTCCACAGCTGATAAGAGCTATGTTACGAAGAACAAGCACCATATTGCGACAAATTGGCATTAAGCCTGATTTTAATTACAAAGATCTGATTGAAAAATCAGAGAAAATCAAAACAGATTACAGATTTTTCAACAATGAAAGCCGCACACGCTATTCCTCCAGATCAAATACTCGTTGGGATGTCACAGGCTTCACGGGTATTATGATTGTTTCCGGCGATTTTTCAGATTTTCTGCCTCTTATGCGTATTTCGGAAATTATCGGCGTGGGAAAGCTGTGCGTTATGGGACATGGGAAAATCAGAATTTCAGCTTTAATATAAAAGTAATTAAAGATATTCTTCGCCAGTTTGTATCATTTGAATTGCTGATTCAGCAATTTCACCATTATTATCCAATATTGGAATATTAAGTAGATTTGTTATTGCAACAGCAAAATTAACGCACAGAACAAGTGTTGACTTTTCTTTTTCGGTATATTTTTCCACATTTGTTCCATTTTGCATGATAATTTTCTGTGTCTCCGAAAGCACTCCTGCAAACATAGCATTCATACTCATCAGTAATGCCGAGATTCTATCAGCCCGTTCAATTATTGCATCATAAATATCAGAAATTGATTGAGCCTGAGCATATAGAACATTAGCTGCCCTAACTTGACTATTTGCTGCTGAAAGATTTCTTTTTGAATCTTCAACCATCATACCAGAAAAAGATTTGAAAAGGATTCCAACAATTAATTCCTGATTGATAAATTCCTTCTTTGTTACCAAACTTACAGATTGAAGCGTATGGCTCCATTCTGCATCATTGTATTTTATCATATCATACGTCTCATTTCTTATGTGAATATTCACTTTTTGAATTTGACTATAGATCTCTACGAATAATGGAAGGCTTGAACTTATGATTGCACGTTTCTTTTTGGCTACATTTTCTAATCTTTTATCAGCTAAATTTCTTTTTTTTGAAATAAGTTGTCTTGCTTCACTCTCCCTTGTAAATGCCTTGCTATATTTTTTTGACGCTTGCTCATCCATTTCCAAAGACTTGTTACCCTTATATATCGCTGCTGAAATTGCTACTAATTCTATCAGCATACCGCTACCTCCTCTATATAGTCAATTCCAAAGGAATATCAAGCTGTGATTCCCATTCTTCAATTGAATGGAACTTTGAACTTTCGCCAAATAAAGACAATATTTTATCTAACCCATTGATTATATTTTCAAAATTAAAGTTTTCATCAATAGCATTTGAAAAAATCTCATCCATTCCATTTCTAACAGTTGTATCCCATTCATCTAACACTTCATTCACTAATTCATTAAATCGCTTACGCTGTATTTTTATTTCTGATAATGCTTCTTGTTCCAAATTTTTTATTATGTTTTCTTTTTTCTTGTAATCATTTAAATGAATCATTGTTTGATGACATATTCCCATAACATGTACAGCGACACATGTTATTATTGGTGTTAAAAGCGGTATCGGTATTGCAGCTCCTATAGTCAAAAAACCATAAGGCAACCCAATGATAAAAAATAATTAAGACTAATCTGAATAGCCTTTATCAACAAACTTGTAATAGATATGGATATTACGCTCTTTTTTGCCTTTGTGAAATTCATCAATAGTGATATGGTCAATTAATTCAAGACACATCTGGCGAGTAAGAATTTCAGCATTTTCGTATTTTCTGAGGCATTCAATGAAATCGTTAACATCTTTTTCATCCTGCTTGACATTCAGCAGCTGAGATTCAATTTCATCAACTTCACTAATGAGATTTTTCTGTTCACTTTCATATTTATCAAGCAATTTAGCACAAACACTTGCAGGGCATCTCTAAAAACCCCTTTGAGAAAAAACAGCTATGCACGACATCTGCTGCGTCAACCTCCCTTGGAGTGCGGCAGCACGCCTTCGGAAGCTTTCCTTGCAGCTGCCGCACCTATCTGTTTTTTCTTTAATCAAACGGGTTTTTAGAGATGCCCTATAGTTCTGCAATAATCAATCATTCCAGCATTTTTATGATTGTTCGCTTAGCCAGATTGAGGCTCTGTTCTGGATATGCTCAATAGTTTCATCAATTGTTTGTCCGCCTGCAAAATATGGAGTAACTTCATCATAAACTATTTCAGAAATTGAACCGCTAACCAGGGTACCCCAACGGTCAATAGAATCTATATATCTGCGTAATTCCTTGACTTCTTTTTCTGTTGGAAACCTTGTATTGTATTCATCATTTCCATCAGAAAATGTTTCAGGATAATATTCCTTATTTATAAGTCTTTTACCTATTTCGTCAAAAGCGTTTTTGTTGATACAAAAGCCTATTTCTTCGGAGTAATAATCCTTATCAATTCCGCCTGCTGATAAAAGAGGTATAGCATTTTCAATCTGCCACTCTTTTGTTACAAATGTGCGTATAAACTCCCATGCACCTTTTTGTTTTTCCGGTGATGAACTTGCACAGATAGAATAGCATAAATTAGCATTTGTCAGGTAAGCACCGTTTTTGTCATTTGATGGAAAGCCAACCCATGTTATTCCATTATCTTTATCAAATAAATGTGCATTCATTATGCCCCGTGCTATAAATAATGAAAGCATACTTGGTGCATCATAGTCATATATTGGTTTTTCGGTGTTTCTTTGTTCAAATTGATTACAGAATTCTAACATTTTTTTGAATTCAGGAGAATCAAAATGAACTTGAGCGTTTTTGTAATCAACAAAACTGTTAAGATTATTTCTGAGAACAACATCAAAAAAAGCCATCTTATCAGTTGAACCCATCAATGTCGCTCCCACTGGCATAGCGTTCCAATGCTCAACAAATTCATCAAATGTCCAGTTTTCCTTAGTACCGACATATTTTGATTCACCGTAAAGACCATTAATTGTATAAAAAGTTGGCATTGAATAAAGTTTGCCATGAATTTCGTTCAAGCTTAAAACATGCATATCAAGAGAATCGGAATTAACCTCTGAATCATTTTCCATAAAAGTATATAAATCTACAAAAGCACCTTTATTTTGAAGTATATCATAATAACCGCCTTCAATAAAACTTGCATTGCATACTATATCTATATTTGTGGTATTCATAATATCCTGCAACACTTCAAGATCCTTATATTGATACTCTTCCTCTGAAAGAACGTTTGAAGAACCGTCTTCGTTGAACTGGTCAAAATAGCGTTTTATCTGTATCTGATAACCGTTGTCAGCTTCATTGAATTCTTTGATTGCTTTATCAATACCACTTGTGTTACCCGACATTGCAAATGTCAGAGTAATATCCTCTTTTTTCTCCTGTGTGCTTTCATCCTGCGAATTATTTGATGAATTTACAGAGGAACTATCGGTTGAAATCTCCGATTTCTTTACTGTATCGCTGCACGAAACAGCGGACAGCATTAATACTGTCATAAATATAAATGTCTTTTTAAATGTCATTTTCATCATCTCTCCTTATGATTGTTCGCTTACCCAGATTGAGGCTCTGTTCTGAATATGCTCAATAGTTTCATCAATTGTTTGTCCGCCTGCAAAATATGCAGATGCTTCTTCGACTACTATTTCATAAATCGGACGACTTGTTCCGTTTTCCCAACGATTAACGGAATTAATATATCTTCGAAGCTCTTTTACGTCTTCTTCATTAGGGAATCTTCTTTCATACTCTATGTCCTTGTTCTTGAAAGTAGCAGAATAGTACTCTTTATTAATAAGTCTTTCAGAAATTGTATCGAAAGCATTTTTGTTTACACAATATCCAGCTTCAGTAGAATAATAGTCGTCAATAACTCCCTGCCCCGAAATAAGTGGGATTGCATTTTCAATTTGCCATTCTTCTGCAACAAAAGTCCTTATAAACTCCCATGCTGCTTTTTGCTTTTCCGGAGAAGAACTTGCACATATGGAAAAAGAAAATCCATCTGATGATAAATATGCCCCGTTACCGTCAATTGATGGATAACCTACACATGTTTTTCCGTTATCTTTGTTAAACATCGGAGCAGACATAATAGCTGTTACATAAAGTGGAGCAAGCATACTTGGTGCATCATAGTTATATGTTGCTTTGTCAGCTAAGTTTAATTCAAATTGATTGCAGAATTTCAACATTCTTCTGAAATCAGGAGAATCAAAATTTACTTTTACATTTTCATAATCAACATAGCTTTCAAGATTACGTCTGAGAACAACATTAAACACACCATCTTTGTCAGTTGCACCCATTAATGTGGAGTCAGGCGGCATAGCGTTCCAATGCTCAACAAATTCATCAAATGTCCAGTTTTCTTTAGTCCCGACATATTGTGATTCGCCATAAAGACTATTGATACTATAAAATGTTGGCATTGTATAAAGTTTATTGTCTATTTCATTAAGATTAAGAATGTGCGTATCGAGGGTATCTGTATTCACCTCAGAATCATTTTCCATAAATGTGTACAAGTCAACAAATGCACCTTTATTTTGAAGAATATTATAGTAAGCAATATCACCAAAGCTGTAATTACACACTATATCTACATTTGTAGTATTCATAATGTCCTGTAATATTTCAATATCCTTATATTGTGATTGTTCAGGAGGCAGATCATTGATTGTTCCGTCATCATTTGATTGATCACCATAGCGTTTAATCTGCACTTGATAACCGTTGTCAGATTCGTTAAACTCTTCCATAGCTTTTTCAAGAGGTTCGGGGTCGCCTGACATTGCCATTGTCAGAATAATATTTTCTTTTTTCTCCTGTGTGCTTTCACCCTGCGAATTATTTGATGAATTTACAGAGGAACTATCGGTTGAAATCTCTGCTTTCTTTACTGTATCGCTGCACGATGCCAAGGAAGAAAGCATTAAAATTGCTAATGACAGAGAAATATGTCTTTTGATTTTCATAAAATACGTCCTTTCAGTTTTACTTGTCAGATAATGTCTGTTGAAATTATAAACATACCCTTGAAATATTATAGCGTTTCAAGTATATGATGCAGTACAAATTGCCTTTGTACAGCCTTACGACCGAATTGATTCATAATATATGTCATATTCTGTTTCAAAAATAACATTTTTTTAGAGATGCCCTTTAATAAAAAATCAGCTATTATTTCACTTAATTGGTGAATCATCTCTATCACCGTCCTTAAGTTTATAATAGCTGATTAATTTTAAAAAGTCAACGGATTTTCCTAATTTGCACGTTTTCTTCCTAATTTGCAACTTTTTACTCAAAATCCTTGCATGGAATCCAGATGTCTGCAATAAACATCTTGTCTTTTTCAAAGAATTCTACCATTCCATTATGCCTTTTTACAATATCTTTAACATTTTTAACACCATATCCGTGTATATCTTTTTGCTTTTTTGTTGTACTTAAATCAGGATTGTTTTCAAGCACAGGGGATTGAATTGTATTTTTCATAATTATATTAATATATCCTTTTTTCTGCATTACTTCAAAATGCAATTCTTTTTCGCCATCAACTTTTCTGCATGCTTCTATTGCATTGTCAAAGATATTTCCTAAAAGCGAACACATATCAATATCATTAATTGATGTTTCAATATGTCCTGTTGTGACAATAGTATTAATATTTTCGTTTTTGCATTGAATTAACTTCATATTTGCTACTGTATCAATAACTTTATTTCCTGTGCGGATACGTGAAATACCAAAATTCAAACGATGTTTAAGTATATCAGAGATATAATCATTGGCTTCTTCATAGTCTTTTTGAGCAATTAACATTGAAACACATTGAAGATGATTTTCCATATCATGACGGATTTTTCTCATTTCGGAATACTGTTTATCAAATCCTTCATATTGAACTTTGTATATTTCATTCTGCATTTTGTCTATAAGAAGTTCTGTATTTTCTGTGTTTTTTTCGCTTATTCGTTTCATTAAAATATATATTAGTACATTAATGGATATTAAGCCCAAGCCTATTCCTACTGATAATGGTGATTCTGATGAAATACCCATATCCAGATTTACTCTGAATACTCCTAATCCTATTGACATTGTTATAAGGAATATAACACTTATGGTTATCCATTCGTTAATTGAAAGACTATATTTCTTATTACTTTTAAGTTTTAACAGCATTTGAGTTGCTGTGAATAACAATGCTTTGGTGATAAAAAGATTAAGTAATCTGATTAAACCACGGTATTCTATCATTTCTTCAATTGTTCTATCCGACAACCATCCCAAAGACTTTAATGAAATAAAACTAATAAGCAATGCTAATATATCTAAACTAAGTGCGGCAAATATCTTTTCAAACATTGTTCCGTTCAGCAGAAACATTGCAAGAATAAAGTTAATTCCTATTCTTATAAGACATAATGCACCTTCAAAATTTGTGAAATGGTTAAACAACATTGTAATGCCTACGTCAAACAGTAATATTATTAAAAAGCACCACTTATAATTATATTTTTTGTTCCAAGAAATTTTAGCATAAAATTTGAGTAAATGCAAGCTTCAATTATTGTTGCTCCATACTCAAATATGTTCCAAATCATATACTATCCCTCCTTGATAAATGCATATATTCTATCTTGGTGTTTTCATATTTACTTCGACTCAAAGGCAACGACGTTCCGTCATCAAGTATTACTTCATTTCGTTTTATAAGATTGATAAATCTATAATTTACAAGATAACTTTGATGAGTTTTTATAAATCCAAACTTAAAAAATGTTTCCTCTATATCTTTTAAATTACCGTTTGTGACTATTGTGTTATTTATTTCATAAATATACAATTTATGACTTGATACTTCTACATATCTGACTTTCGTAAGGTTAACTGCAATCTTACCGTTTGGTGTTGAAAACATATATATGGATTTATTATTATTAATTCTATCTATATATTTGAATATCGCCTCGTGGATTTCATCTTTGAATCTTGATTTGCGAATAAATCGAAACGGGGCATACTTTATAACATCATATACTAATTCATCTTTGTTGGAAACGAATACAATAGCAGTGTTTTTTTCTTGAATACAAATTTGCTTTGCAATATCGCTGCCTGAAAATTCAGGCATATCTATATCAAGAAAAACAATATCAAACTTTGAATTAAGTACATTATTTAACGCTTCTGTACTATCAGTAAAATCAGCGATTTCATATTGCACCTTTAATTCATTTAAAATTTCACTTACATTCTTATGAATGAAATCAACCATTAGCATTTCATCGTCTATAATCGCTACTCTTATCATAAAATCACCTCCTGATATTCATAATACTAGACCTGAGCAAAACGCCACAAACGCAGAATTTAAGCGAATTTTCAAGGCGAAAGAATTATAATTGTCACTAAAAATAGTAACAGTCAACAATCCTTGGTATAACAATTTTATGTTTGTTATTGCTATTTAGTGTTTTGCTCATCCTAATATTTAATATAACACATTTCTAATTATTTTTCAACACTTTCAGATAAAATAACGCATTTACTAATTAATCTCAGGACAAAATCGGTTTTATTTGCCATTGTAATCTTTTTTTCAGTCCACATACTTTTGGTTAAAGAAAAACCGTGAGAACGCTTTTAAATGAGGTTCTCACAGTTTTCGTTTGGAGTATATTTTAATATTTACTAAGAATTTGGTTTATCTCCTCACGCATCCAATCTAATGTTTCATATGAGCAATTGTTAATATTGTCATTGAATGTTCCGCAGTGAGAGGAATAACACATTTGTTCACCATTTTCCATAACAAATATATAATTGTTTATGCAGTCACCTGTTCCGATTTCATATTTACAGCTAAAGCAATATTCCTTGATTATTCTTGTATCATCAACTGAAAGAATAATTTCATTGCTGTATTTTGTTCCTTCTGAATAATCAACTTTTATTACTTTCCACGATTCACAGGGTTTTGTAGGTTTAGTTTCATTGGTGATTGATTCAGTAATTAATTCTGTTTGTACTGATACAGAATTTGCAGTAGTTTCGTTGAGTTTTGTATCGGCAGTTCTAATATCAATAGTAGTTGATTTAGGTTCGGATTCAGTTTGTATAGGAACGGAAGTTATAACCTGTTCAGCTGAAATTTCAGTATTTTCAATTTTATTTGTTGAAGAAGTTTGTTCAGATATATTAGTGACAGTTGTATTCAAATCTGTTACTACCTCTGTTTTAGTTGGTTTTTCATCGGATACAGTTTTAGTAACCTGTAATCCTGCAACTTCTGTTTCAGCTACAATCACCGCTAATTCTTCGTTATTTGAGTCAGGAGCAGAAGTATATTCAATCTGTCCACATCCTGCAAATAAAAGCACATCCAAAACAGCAATCATAATCAATGGTTTTTTCATAGTAATTCCTCCAGTTCTAATGGGAACCTCTAAAAACCTCCCTCACGGCTTGATTTCACTCGTGTTCCGATTTTTAGAGAACCCCTGATATTAATTTTAATGTAAGATTATATCTGTCAGCATTTGTTTCACAGCCGACAACAACGGAAATATATGTCTTTTCATTTATGGTGTACGCACCAATATGACAGTTGCCAGCATCAGCAGTTGTACCTGTTTTCATTCCTGATGCATACGGGATATAATACGGACTATTGGGATTCAGAATATTATTAGTGTTAGTCCACGTAACATTTTCTCCCGAAACAAAAACTATGTATTTTTGGTAAGTTCCGACAATGTCACGTATTACAGGAATAGAAAGGGCATATTCTGACAGCGTTAATAAATCCCTTACTGTCGTATATTGATTTGCATCGTCCCACCCCTCAGGTGTAGTAAAATGACTATTCTGCATTCCGATTTTACTTGCAAAATCATTCATTAAACCGCTGAAACGCTCCACAGCCTGAATATCAGTTAAATATTCATCGGGATAAACTGCTCTTGCTGTCGTTACAGCAACCGTATAGGCTGCATCATTTCCCGAAGCCATAAGCATACCCGTAAGTAAATCGGATAGTCTTAACCTATGACCTTTAGCAATCAGACAAAGGCTTGAATAGGGCTTCACAAGGCTTAATTCAGAGCCTACAGTAACAATTGTATCAGGTGAAAGATAATTCAAAGTCACCGAAGCTGTAAGCAGTTTTGTAAGGCTTGCAGGAGCAATACAAAGGTCAATATTATCGCTGTAAATCAGATTATTATCATCAATACAGTATAAAGCGGCTGATTTGCATAAAGGGTAGTCGATATGCTCAATAGTCTGTTTTTCAGAATTATTCAGCAATTCTTTTCGCATTACACAAAAGTCAAATACGTCAAGCTTGCTATCTTCATATAAGTCAGCAGCTTTCCAATCTTCAATAGCTATATCTGAAACACCGAGAAGCCATTTTTCAAGTAAAACAGCATCAGCAACAGAAAGAATCCCGTCAGCATTGACATCACCTTTTACAGTTTTTCCATATGCAAAAGTATCAATATTCGGAATTATTCCGATACTGAATATTAATAAAACTATTGTGAAAGATTTTATTATTATTTTGCTTTTCATATCAATTACCTATCATTTAAAATAAGATGCAGGATAAAAAATGAATGCCTCATTTTCCTTACAGACAAATTCTTTTAGCAAGTTTTTGTTTGTAAAGGTATAAAAAATTGTGTTCACTTCTTCACCTCCTTTATATATTTCAAGTCCGTTTTTATGAAAGCTGTCACTAAACTGCTGTATTTTCATATCATAATAAACAGCCTTGATTTCATTGATAGCCTGCTTGATTTTCTTGATTTCTTCTTTTTTGTCATTGGATGATAAATATTCTGTATGCTCTATACCGTCACTTCCGATATATGTGTATGTTTCATCAGTAAATGACGATAATTTTGAATATTCTGATTGTAATTCAGAAATTGTATTGCCATTATATTCCCAATTAAGCAGTTCATTCTCATCAATACATGAAGAAAAATCAACCATTACCGCATAGACATCATTTAAATTTCCAGATTTCATAAGTTTATTTAAATCATCTGAAATCAATATGCTGCCCAATGCAATTTTTTCTGAACTGTCACTGCCTTTAATCTCTGTATCACCCCATATAACATCGGGATTGTTAAGCCAGTTTTCAAGGTCAATACCGCAGAAATCTTCTTTTAGAGAATCAAAGTCACTATCATCAGGTTTATTGTCAGCATCGGGGATAGTTTCATTATTATCGGGAGGATTATTTTCAGATATAGCGTCATTATTGTCCTGATTCTCATCTTCAATTATTTCTGTACTATTATTAGTTGGGCGTTTATTTGTAACTTCTTCTGTCCTATACCCTGTTGTTTTTGTGTCGTTATTTTCTTTTGATACTTCTGTTTTGTTATCTGTCGGCTTAATATTTGTATCAAGTTCAATTGAATCGGTACTATGTTCGACAGTAGAAATAACTTCTGAATTAACTGAATCAGAATTTTCAATTATTGTTGAAGTTTTCTCGATTTCATTATTCAAAAAACCCTTTGAATTTAAAAAAAGCGTCATAGCAAGAATAAGAGAAAAAGCACTTAATGATGAAATTATGCCGATTTTTCTTGAATTTGCTTTTCGGAACTCATTTGATATATTCGAAAAGTTTTCAGAATCAGATAGAAATTTTTCATCTATACCTGAAATAGCATCATATAAGTCATCCTTCTTCATATCTCAACCTCCTGAAAGTATTTTTTTAATTTCTTTCGTGTCCGCATTAAGATAGTACGCACATTACTCTCCTTGATGTTGTATTCTTTAGCAATATCCGATATTTCTTCTGAAAAATAATATCTTCTGATAAAAACACTTCTGTCCCTTATATTTAAAGTTTCAAGAAATGAATTTAAAAGTTCTTTTATTTTTTCAGATTTGTAATTTGAAATATCAGGCAAAAATTCTGATAATTCAGAGAATAAAAATTCATTATGATTAATTATTTCATCTGTATCCACAGAAAATATTTCTGCTAATTTTACAATCGTTTTATAATCAGGATTTCGCTTGCCTGTTTCCCATTTAGACACAAGTTCTCTTGTTACATATAGTTTTTCAGCCAGCTGCTCTTGTGTGAGATTAGCTTGTGTTCGCAGCATGGCAATTTTATGACCGGTCATTGAATCATCCCCTCTGCTTTATTATATTTTATCAAGAAAATCTCAAATAGTAAAGGGACAATTTGTGACATATAAAAACAAGGATATCTCTATAAGTAATATGAAATAGTTCTGAAATTATTTTTGAAAATGATTTATGGGCATCTCTAAAAACCCGTTTGATCAAAGAAAAAACAGATAGGTGCGGCAACTGCAAGGAAACCTTCCGAAGGCGTGCTGTCGCACTCCAAGGGAGGTTGACGCAGCAGATGTCGTGCATAGCTGTTTTTTCTCAAAAGGGGTTTTTAGAGATACCTTTATATAAAAAAAGCGTGTACCGTTTTTCAGTACACGCTCCAATCTATCGAATTTGATTCTACATTTTGCTTTGTGGTTGCCTTTTGGCTTGTTGACATTCGTAGAACACAGCCATCCGCCCATAGTTGACACAGAGGAATTTGACATGGTGCAGGCGGAAATGGTACGGCGAAAGGAGATCGGCAGAACCTACAGCAGCAGTAATATTTTTTCTTCAAGAATCATCTGCTCCTGCTGTGGCAGTTACTTCGGCTCAAAGGTCTGGCACTCCACCAGCAAATACCGCCGCGTGATATGGCAGTGCAATCATAAATTTAACGGCGAACGCTGCAAGACACCACATTTTTATGAGGATGCCATCAAGGATAAATTCGTAATCGCCTGCAAATCCGTGCTTGAAAATCGTGAGGATTTCCTTGCCGCCTATCAGCAGGTTCGGGATATTCTCTCCGACTGTACAGCTTTGGAGAGAAAGGTTGATGAACTGTTTGTTCAGCAAAATGAGGTCAATGCCATATTGCAGGCGTACATCAGAGAAAATGCCACAAAGCCGCAGAAG
>JAFSBM010000043.1 GCA_017437285.1 Ruminococcus sp.
AGGGAGGGAAATGCTGACTTTTGTGCCAGTTTTCTTTTTCCCTCCCTTTTGCCCCGTAGGTGTTCCTCTCTGGTGATAAATCACCCTTTTGTATTTATTATAATTAGAAAAAAGTAAAGTTTAAGATATTACAATGTACTATTGCACTTTTGCTGCTTGTTTATTTTTATGAAATCTTCTTCATCCCAGTAAGAAAACACAACAGCGGAATCCTCAAACTTATCTCACAGCAAACAAAAGTTGCTGGGTATGCAAGAAACAATGTACCAATGAATAAAACAGCCGTGTTATTTCCAAAAAAATTATGGAGAAGATACTGAAAAGCCACTACCCAGACGAAGTGGAAAATATAAAAAAGGAATGACCTTGATTTCAGATAGTGGGAAATTTTTCCATTGAAATTGAAATATTTTTTAGCAAGCCCTATCAATGAAATTAACATAAACCACTCAGAAATATATTTTGCAATGGTATTGAGCGTGTTAAAATTTTCATCAGACCATATAAAAAGATAAACATTGAGAAGTGATGCCCCTAACCCTGCACATAGCAGAATTGGGCAGTATTTTTGTGCGGAGTCCGTCACTTTTTCATCGGTGAATACAAAATAGCCGATTAAAAATATGTACAGATATTCCGCAAGACTTTTTCCGCCTATGGAGAGAATTTCGCTTAAAATCGGCAGAGGAAGCCCAAGAAACAGCACAACGGGAAATGAAACAGGCTTTTTTATGGGAAATTTTTCGGCAATTTTCATACCAATCCCTAAAATGTTAGTAGACAAAGATGATGAGCAGAAATGCTGTATGTCAAGGCGGACGACGAAAGCATACTGTCTGTATGGTGAGGAAGTCCAACGATGACAGGCAGCATTTATGCCATTAGATTTGTCTACTGTTGTTTTAGGGATTGGTATCAATATACCCACAGCCGCAAGCGAAATAATCAGCAGATACAGCAAAAACCAGAACTGCCCCAATGAAAATCCGCCGTCAGCACCTGTCAAATCCGTATATTTCGTGAAAAATACGGCATAATGAGAGAGAAATCCGCCCTTATAACCGCAGTTGAACTTATCGCCAAAATAGCACAAAATCGGCATAAGAACAACCGTTCCAAACAAAAGAGGGATAAGCAGCTTATTCACTCTTTCTGCGAGATATTGCTTGAAATTACGCTTTTGCAGAGCATATTTCGTGCTTATTCCTGCCAAGAGAAAAAGCAGAGGCATAAAATAGGGACTGAGAAAAACGACAATACTGCTTATGAGTTTATTTTTCTCAAAGAAGATGTAATTTGGTTCCCCCCACACATTCCAAGCCATTGCCGTGTGGTATGGTATGAGCCACAAAAGCGACATCCATCGCAAATTGTCTATGTAATATTTCCGCATATCAACCCTTATTATTGTAGTCATCAAGGAAATTATGAGTTCCCGAACTGTCCTTGTAGGCGATAATCGTGTTGAGATTGACATTTTCCACGCTTCTGAAAATATTTTTCTCAACCTGCGGATTAATTTTTTTCAGTTCCGCAATGAGGGATTTCACCTCCATACGCTTTGAAGCGGAACTGCCGTCCTCGTGAATTGTTGAGCAGGTTTCGGTGAACTTGCAGGCACATTGAATAAATTCCAGTTCATTATACGTACACCAATGCTTAATATCAGACTCACGGACAAGATACATGGGGCGGATAAGTTCCATTCCCTCAAAATTAGTGCTGTGAAGCTTCGGCATCATCGTCTGCACCTGACCGCCGTAGAGCATACCCATAAGGATAGTTTCAATAACATCGTCAAAATGATGACCGAGGGCAATTTTATTGCAGCCCAGCTCCTTCGCCTTGCTGTAAAGGTATCCACGCCTCATTCTTGCACAGATATAGCAGGGATTTTTTTCGATATGTACAACAGAGCCGAAAATATCTGACTCAAAAATATGAATCGGAACCGACAGCTTTGCGGCATTTTCCTCAATTCTGCGGCGATTTTCCTCATTATAGCCGGGGTCCATTACAAGAAAAACAACTTCAAAGGGGAATTTGTCGTGTTTCTTCAATTCCTGAAAAAGCTTTGCCATAAGCATAGAATCCTTGCCGCCCGATATACACACGGCAATTTTATCATTTGGCTGTACAAGGTCATATTCGTTAATACTCTTGGTAAACTTGCACCAAATGCTTTTCTTGAACTTTTTACGCAGGCTGAGTTCTGCCTTTTCAGTTGTTTCTTTAATCAATTCTGATGATATATTCACATTATCACTCCGTTGTATGTACCCCTTTTCAGGGGAAAGTTTTACTTTTTAAGCTCCGCCATTGGGTCAATATAGCTGCCGTTGTGGAGCATTTCAATATGAAGATGAGGGGCAAGAGCCGATTCAATATCGGCGGTATCTCCCACAGTTCCGATTAAATCGCCGCTTACGAGCATATCACCCTGCTGAACGGATAAACCGTCGGAAAGTCCGCAATAGCGTGTGACATAGCCGTTGTGGTGGTCGAGGACTACAGTTACACCCCAGATTGAATCCTTTGTAACCTCGGTAATTTCGCCATTTGACACCGCATAGACCTCTGTGCCTACCTCAGCGGAAAGGTCAGTTCCGTTATGTGTCTGCCATGAGCCTGTGGTGGGATTTTTTATAAGTTCACCGCCGCTGAATGAGCCGATAACATCGCCGAAATTCTCAATAGGCGGCTTCACATTGGCAAGCTTTGACGCTCCCACAGCTTCGGCTTCTTCGGGAATTTCCTCTGCTACAGGCTGTGCAGGTTCAACTATAATCGACTCCGCAGGGAGAGTTTCCACAGGGGGAGCAGTTGCCACGGAACGGGCAGCAGTTGTAGTGTTGGGAGTTGTAAGGCGATATGCAGGGGAAGTTCCCTTTGGCAGGTCGTTTACCCTCTTGTCAACAGCGGCTTCCTGCTCTTTTTCCGCCTGAATCTGCTTTGCTGTAAGGTTATCTGTCATTTTTTCGCTCTGGTCGTAGGCGAAATAGCAGGCTGAGCCAATCATAACGGCACTAATGCCCAGAGCCGCATAAAATCCCTTTGAGCCTTTTGAGTTATCTGAAAATTTTTTCACGTATAATACCTCCGTTTAAAGTATGCCATTCCAGTAAATTTCTGTGAACAATCATATTATTAACGGAAAATTTAGTATTATACATTTTTTTAGCCGTTAGCTGTTAGCCTTTAGCCGTTAGCTTTTTTGGACAGCAATAAATTTTTGAGGGCGATAAAAATCGCCCTCTCAGTCTGTAGTAAAAAGGTAATCTGAATAGCGGACACGGCACGCCGTGTCCCTACAAATTGGCTATATATCGTAATTCTTTGTATGGGCGGCTCTTGCTTTTACATAACAGCTAATTTTGCAAACTGTGCCTTTAATGCAGGGTAAATTTCACGGTAAAGCTGATAATACTTCTCGTATTCGCCTACATTACCCTCAACAGGTGCCTGAATTTTATCTGTCTTTACGATTGCTCCGCAAGCTTCGGGAACGCTGCTGTAAAGACCTGCACCAACTGCCGCAAGAATTCCCACACCAAGAGCAGGGCCTTCCTTTGAAGCAGCTGTTTTAACATTGCTGTTGAACAAATCAGCAAGCATACTTCTCCAAAGAGGAGATGAACCGCCGCCGCCGCAAGCCATCATATCGCTTACGTTTACGCCCATTTCACGGAATACCTCAACGCAGTCACGGAGAGAATAGCTTACACCCTCCATAACGGCACGGAGCATATCACGGCGAGTGTGGATTGCTGAAAGTCCGAAGAATACTCCTCTTGCATCGGGGTCAAGATGTGGTGTACGCTCACCCATAAGATATGGGAGATAGAGCAGACGGTTTGAACCAACGGGAACAGCCTCTGCCTGCTTATCCATAAGGTAGTATTCGTCAACGCCCATAAGCTTTGCAGTTTCCTTTTCTGTCATACAGAAATTATCTCTGAACCATTTAAGTGAAAGACCTGCACCCTGAGTTACACCCATAACGTGCCATGTGTTGGGAACTGCCGCACAGCAGGTGTGAACTCTGCCAAGCTTGTCAATGGCAATGTCAGAAGTATGTGCAAAAACAACTCCCGATGTGCCGATTGTAGTAAATGCCTTGCCGTCCTCAACAACGCCTGTACCAACAGCCGCACCGGCATTATCCCCTGCACCGCCTACAACTATAGTACCCTCGCAGAGTCCCAGTTCATCAGCCATAGCCTTTGTAAGAGTTCCTGTAACCTCGCAGGACTCGTAAACCTTACCAAGCCAGTTCTTGTCGATTTCAAATGCTGAAAGAAGCTCGTCAGACCACTTTCTGTTGGGAACATCAAGAAGCTGCATACCCGAAGCGTCTGAAACTTCTGTAGCATATTCGTGAGTGAGAACAAATCTGAGGTAATCCTTAGGAAGAAGAATATGAGCAACCTTGCTGTAGATTTCAGGCTCATTGTTCTTTACCCAGAGAATTTTAGCAGCTGTCCAGCCTGTAAGTGCAGGGTTTGCTGTGATTTCCACAAGCTTATCTCTGCCGACGATACGGTTCATTTCCTCAACCTCAGCGGCTGTACGCTGGTCACACCAGATAATTGACTTTCTGAGAACATTGTTGCCCTTATCAAGCATAACAAGTCCGTGCATCTGACCTGAAATACCGATTCCCTTAACGTCCTCTTTCTTTACTCCGCTTTTAGCCATAACAGCCTTGATTGTGTTAATCATAGCTGATGACCAGTCAGCAGGGTCCTGTTCTGCATAGCCGTTTTTAGGCTGATACATAGGATATTCGATTGTCTTTGAGGCTATAACGCAGCCCATTTCATCGAAAAGCACTGTTTTTGTACCGCTTGTTCCGCAGTCAACTCCAATTACATAAGACATAGTTTTTTTCTCCATTCATATTGAATTTTAACTCGTCTAATTAAAAACCCAAAATTGCAATACCATATGAGGGTATGGTATTATAATATAATTAATATAATTAATGGGAAAGCATATTTTTTTAGAGATATTTTATATACTTTCCCATAAATTTTTTAGCCGAAAAGGTCAAATGAAATTGATTTCTTTTCTGTATTGTAGTAATCTTCCAACTCTGCCACATAGTAGCGGAAACAGATTTTGTCGTTGAATTTCAGTACATCTCCCGACTCTGAAACTCCCAGTTCTGCAAGCTGTGAATCCGAAAGCTCGCTGAGAGCAATTGTGTTATCCTTGCCCAAATCGTAGAGGGTATAGCCAAATTCGTCAAGGTGCATTTCGCTGAATGCCTCGTAACCCTTGCTGTCAAGTTCGCTGAGGAAAATTCTGTCACCCTCCATACGTCCGATTTCCGTATAGAATTCGGAAGTAGGCTCGAGAACGTAATATTTTCCCGAAACGTCCTTGCCGATATCAAAAACTGCAAGCTGACTTTCGCTGAGGTCGTCAAGCTTCAATGGGTCAACATCTGATGCAGATTTGCCGATTTCAATAAGCTTGTAAAGGTTAATTCCCGAAATCTCCAGACGGCGGTCAATGTCAATGTTGTATGCTTCAAATTCCGCATCTGTAAGGTTAATGCGGATATCATCGGAAATACCGTTAAGCTCCTTGGTGATTTCCTCACGTGTGCCTGTTGACCAATCAAGCTTTACTTCTTCTTCAAGCATAGGACGCACCTGATAGCATACACGCTCCACATCTTTGAGAGTCAGCGTCACATAGGGGTATGACACATCGGCATAATTCGGCTCAATTACAATTGAAGTACTTCCGCCCGATGTATCTTCTGTGTTGATAAGTTCATAGCGGTAGCGTCCCGAAGGAGAAACGCCCGACTTTAGAATTTCTTTTTTAGCGTGGGTAACGAAGAATGAGTTGAACAAGTAAAATCCCAATGCTCCGAAGATGTAGGAAAGGAGAATAATCGTTCCCAGCATTGTTTTCTTGCCCTCGCTTGCTCCCGAAAACAGGAGAATGATTACACCTGCGATGACGATAGGCACATAAAGATGTTTTTCGTCCATCCAGAACACCACCACAGGCAGCATCGCCGCAAGTATCAGAAAACTTGAAATTTTTGTAAGCAGCTGATTTCTTGTGTAGAGCATAAGTATGAGGGCGATAAGGGAAATCGCTGATACAATAACGCAAAGGGATTGCCTGTCCTGAATATGAATGTCATAAAAAATTGAATAATAGCAGAGATAACCTACTGCAATGGTATAGAATACAGGGATAATCGACACAAATCGCTTAACCCACACGTTTGAAAAGAAAGCTTTCATTTATTACCTCCAAAATGTCATAACTAATTGCATTTATACATTATTTATTATACCATTTTTTTTTCAAAGTTACAAGTCATTTTTCCAATTATTTATTACTAAAAGGTTACAATTTCCAAACACTTTACAAGATTGCATAAATATGATATAATAAAACAAGCTAAGATAGGAGAATATTAACAATGAGAAAAATCAGATTAAATAAATTTCAGATATTCTGCGGAATAATGACTATAGCTGTTATGGTGTGCATTTTCCTTTTTTCCTGTGAAAATGCCGACGATTCCTCTGACACAAGCGGAAATTTCGTAAATCTCATAATCAGCATTTTTTATGGGGATTATGATGAACTGCCCCTGTGGGAACAGGAGGAAATCCGTGGAAATATCAGCCATTTCATACGAAAAACTGCCCATTTCACCATATTTGCCGCCCTTGGGTTTTTCGCCTTTTTAACATCGGGACAGAAAAAGCTCCTGTGCAAAGGTACAGCGGCGGTGCTTATTTTCTGCGGATTATACGCAGTTTCCGATGAAATCCACCAGTATTTCGTCCCCGGCAGAGCCTGTATGCTGAGAGATATGCTCATTGACACCTGCGGCAGTCTTGCAGGAATTGCAGCAGCATTGGCAGCCTTGAAAATTTTCAGCAGGAAGTAACAATTTCGGATTTGCGGAATATAATATGGTAGAAAGGGAGGGATTACATATGAAAATCATAGTAATCAAGAGTCCGAAGCTTCTTTCGGGATTTTTCAGAGCCATTTTCCGCATAAAGAAAGAGGAAGCGGATTAATTAAGAATTCAGAATTAAGAATTATGAATTATGGACGGTGGAATTTCTTCTACCGTTCTTTTTTTAAAGCCTTTAGCCGTTAGCTTTTAGCCTTTAGCTGTTTAGAGGTTAGATGTTAGAAAGTAGACGGTGGAATTATTTCTGCCGTTCATTTTTTGTACAATGATATTTTGTAGGGACACGGCGAGCCGTGTCCGTTAAATAATGTAACGGTTCTTGAATAATTATTGTAAATTTCGTACCAAAATTGCGGTCACGGCACGCCGTGACCCTACAAAT
>JAFSBM010000044.1 GCA_017437285.1 Ruminococcus sp.
AAATACTGACAAAGCGTGGCTTAGTCAGTATTTCAGATTACTATTCATTAGTACATATTTAATTTTGAATTGAACCGCCGTATGCCGAACGGCACGTACGGTGGTGTGAGAGGGCGGTTCATTCCGTCCTACTCAATTATTCGTATTTTTTGAAAAGCTTTGGAATTATGATAACCACGATTATGAGCATAGCAAGAATTCCGCCTGCAATAAGAAGAATAGCAGTCAAAGTCAGGTGCGGTTCGCCATAAACCTGCGTTGTGTATGTATATGTTTCAGCTGTGAGAACTTCATCCACCGCCTCAGCAATTGCCTTGTGACCCTTTTCATTTGGGTGAATGTCGATTTCATCAATTCGGGTAAGAGTTTGTGCATTCCCTTTAAAATCTGCGGCAACATCAATTATTTTATATTTTTCGCCGCAATTTCTGCTTATTATGGAATTGAATTCATCTACGGTATTTTGCGTAAATTCCGTCACCATAGAAATATCCGCAAAGCTTTCAAAGGGATTGTATAATGTCTGTATATAGACATTTCCCTGAGTTTTGCCATTGAGAATAACTGCAATTTCTTTTAAATTTGTTTCAAAAACAGCAAGAGAAGAATTTACATCTTCTTTTAAAGTTGAAAGCTGACCGATAAGGGAAATTACATCAATATTTGAAATGTCGATTTCCTTATTTTCTGCGGTAATTCCCAGAGATGAAATAATAGGGTAGATATTTTCAAGCAAATCATTTCCGCCAATTGATATGACTACAGCATCAGTTTCAGCAAGGGCGGAATCGAGTTTACCGCTGTTGAGAAGTTCGATTAAATCAGCGGAAGTTGCTCCCGATACGGCAAAATTCTGCATTTCGTGAGAACCGATTTCAGCCAGTTCTGCTGTATATTTCACATCAAGAGTGTTTGCGTAGGAATCGGGACAGGAGTAGTTGTCAGCCGATGTATACCCCTCCAAGCCGTAACCTGCAGCAATTGAGTCGCCGAGAAACATAAGCCGTGGGGGAGTGTTTACCTCATAAACCTTATCAATCAGGTCACGCTCTGTAAGTGAACAGCCCGTTAGAGTCAGTATGAAAACAATTGAAAATAAGCTTGCGAAAAATTTTTTCAGCATTGGAAACCTCATCTGCTGCGTGATTTGAGATTGCGGTCAATTTCACGGTTAGCGTCACGTTTTGCGGCATCTGCACGCTTATCGTAAAGCTTTTTACCTTTACACAATCCCACCTGCATTTTTACACGGGAATCCTTGAAATAAATGCTAAGGGGAATAAGTGACAAGCCGTCCTGCTTTACAGTTCCGAAAAGCTTATTAATTTCACGTTTGTGCATGAGAAGCTTGCGGTTACGCAGAGGGTCACGGTTAAAAATATTTCCCTTTTCATAGGGTGAAATATGCATACCTCTTACAAAAATTTCACCGTTGTCAATAGAGCACCATGCATCTTTCAGATTAACAGCACCCTGACGGATTGATTTTACTTCTGTTCCAACAAGTTCAATACCTGCTTCATATGATTCAAGGACGAAATATTCATGACGTGCCTTGCGGTTTTCAGCGATTAATTTAGTGCCTTTTGAACGCATAATTTACCTCCAAAATATAGTTACTCCAAAATATAGATACTTGTATAATTATTATAAACTAAAGATAAGAAAATGTCAAGTGAAATATATCGCAATTTTTGGTCAAAACTCGTCAAAAAATGAATTGATTTTTTAAACGACAATTGCAGAATAATGTCTTAATTCTCAAAAATTAACAAAAAAACACTTGTATTTTTTACTGATTTATGATATAATACACACATGATATTTATAATAGGAGGTTGATTCATATGGTTTCAAAAAGATTAATTTCAACATTGACAGCAATGATTACCGCTGTATCTGCAATGCCTTTTATGCCAACTGTTAATGCCGCAGAAACGGTAAAAGGCGACATAAACGGCGACATGTCTGTTAACAGCGAAGATTTAAAGCTATTGAGCAATTATCTTCTCGGCAGCGGAAAGCTGACTGCGGAGGAGGGGAAAGCCGCTGACCTTTGCAAGGATAACATTCTTGATGTTTATGATTTGATTGTTCTCCGTGAGCAGTTCAAGGGGAACTCCTATTCAGGACTTCTCATAAACGAGGTGTGTTCATCTGCAAAGGATTCCGTAACTGATGCCTCGGGAGCTTCACCAGACTGGATTGAGATTTATAATAATTCTGATAAAAATATGGATATAAGTGGAGTCGGAGTATCAGACGGCAAAAAGAATAAGTTCAAGTTTACATTCCCACAGGGTACAACAATCAAAGCTGACGGTTACATTCTCATTTACTGTGACGATGCTGTTACGGAAGCGGCAGGGGAATATCACGCACCGTTCAAGCTAAGTGCAACAGGTGAAACGGTATATCTCACAGCTCCCGACGGAAGTGAAATTGATACCGTTGAAGTTCCTGAACTCAATACAGATATTACATACGGAAGAAACAAAAACGGTTCATCTGATTTCAAGTATCTTTCATATACTCCGGGAAAATCCAATAATGACGCAACAGATATGGACGTAGTTGAAAAGCCTGTATTCTCGGAAAAAGGCGGATTTTTCGACAACGAATTCCAGCTTACACTTGCTGATAATAACGGCAACGAGATTTATTACACAACTGACGGCAGCGACCCACGCACATCTGAAACATCTGAATTATATTCCGAGAGCATACGTATTTACAATAACACAAGCGAGCCGAATGTTTATAGTGCAATAACAGATATCAGCCTTATAGGCTATAATCCACCGAAAGACAGCGTTGAAAAGGGAATTGTCATCCGTGCCGCTTCAAAAAATGCTGACGGAAAATTCAGCGAAGTCGAGCATAACAGTTACTTTGTAGGCAAAACCACTTCATATTTCAGCGAAATGAAAGTAATCTCAATGGTTACCGACAGCGATTACCTCTTTGATGAAGAAAACGGCTTTTATATGGTTGGCAAGGAATACTATGAATGGCTGAATAGTCCCGATTATAAGCAATACGACAAGGCAGATACACGTAATCCCACCAACTACAACAAGGAGGGCAGAGAGTCTGAGTTCCCTGTATCAATTCAGGTTATTGAAAACGGAAAGGCAGTTTATAATGCTGACCTTGGTGCAAAGATTTCAGGAAACTTCACAAGAGTTCGTCAGCAGAGAAGCTTCCGACTTGTTACACGTTCCGAATATGGTGATACTTCTATAAAATATCCGCTTTTCACCGACCTTACGGATATAAACGGCGAAATTCTTGAAAGATTTGATAAGGTTACATTGTGGAACGGCGGAAACGATTTCCAGTTTTTACATTTCCGAGATGCCTTAATTCAGGAACTTTCAGCTGACCTCAATGTGGAAACAATGGCAAGTGAGCCGTGTATTCTCTTTATTGACGGCGAATTTTGGGGATTTTATATGCTCCGTGAAAGGGTTGATGCCGAGCATCTTTCAAATCATTTCGGACTTGATGAAGAAGATGTAGTTGTTTTGAAGAATGGAACTCTTGATGACGGTACAGACCAAGACCTCAGCGAATTCGATAAGTTCACGGTATGGGCTAAGGATGCTGATATGACAAATTCCGAGAATTACGAAAAATTCTGTGAAACAGTAGATGTAGAAAGCTTTATTGACTATATGGCTGTTGAAACATACATCAACAACAACGACTGGGCAAGCACGGGAATGAACAACTGGCAGGCGTGGAAGTCAAGGACGGTTCACAGTGATATTCCGCAGGATAACGGAAAATGGCGGTTTATTCTCTATGATACCGATGTGAGTACAGGTATGTATGATAATTATAAAACTATGGCTAACTATAATTCACTTGGAAATAATATGCCTGTATCAACGCATTTCAATTTCCCAGCAATACTGAAAAGCCTTATCAAAAACAGCGATTTCCGACAGAAATTCCATGACAGATACGCATATATTATTGAAAATAATTTCAATAAAGAAAAGGCTGGCGGCAAACTTTCCGAATATGCAGACGCATACAAAACCGTTACCTGTGACACATATATTCGATTTGGTATTAAGGACTGTGCATATGCCTATGATTCGGAATTGCTGAAAGTAGCCAATTTCTTTAATGACCGTCCTCAATATGCAAAGCAGTATCTTGATGAATTTTGTAATCAATCCTAAAAAGAAAGGAAGTTGATAGAAGTGTCATATAAACGATTAATTTCGACATTGACAGCAATGATTACCGCTGTATCTGCAATGCCTTTTATGCCAACAGTTAATGCCGCAGAAACGGTAAAAGGCGACATAAACGGCGATATGTCTGTTAACAGCGAAGATTTAAAGCTATTGAGCAATTATCTTCTTGGCAGCGGAAAACTGACTGCGGAGGAGGGGAAAGCCGCTGACCTTTGCAAGGATACCATTCTTGATGTTTATGATTTGATTGTTCTCCGTGAACAGTTCAAGGGAAATTCTTATTCAGGACTTCTTATAAATGAGGTGTGTTCATCTGCAAAGGATTCCGTAACTGATGCCTCGGGAGCATCACCCGACTGGATTGAGATTTATAATAATTCAGATGCCGCTATGGATATAAGCGGAGTCGGAGTATCTGACGGTTCAAAGAATAAGTTCAAGTTTACATTCCCACAGGGTACAACAATCAAGGCTGACGGTTACATTGTCATTTATTGTGACGATGCTGTTACGGAAGCGGCAGGGGAATATCACGTACCGTTCAAGCTTAGTGCAACAGGTGAAACGGTATATCTCACAGCTCCTGATGGAAGTGAAATTGATACTGTTGAAGTTCCCGAACTCAATACAGATATTACATACGGAAGATACAAAAATGGTTCATCTGATTTCAAGTATCTTTCATACACTCCCGGAAAATCCAATAATGACGCAACAGATATGGATGTAGTTGAAAAGCCTGTATTCTCGGAAAAAGGCGGATTTTTCGACAACGAATTCCAGCTTACACTTGCTGACAATAACGGCAACGAGATTTACTATACAACTGACGGCAGCGACCCACGCACATCTGATACAGCAAAGCTTTATTCAGAGGGTATACGCATTTATAATAATACAAACGAGCCTAATGTCTATAGTGCAATAAGAGATATAACTCTTACAGAATACACTCCCACATCTAAAAAGGTTGAAAAGGGAATTGTTATCCGTGCCGCTTCAAAAAATGCTGACGGAAAATTCAGCGAAGTTGAGCATAACAGCTACTTTGTAGGCAAAACTGCTTCATATTACAAGGATATGAAGGTAATTTCAATGGCTACCGACAGCGATTATCTCTTTGATATTGATGACGGTGCGTATATGATAGGCAAGGGTTATTATGAGTGGCTGAGAAGTCCTGAATTTGAGCAGTTGGACCCCAGCGACAAGAATAATCCCACCAACTACAACAAAGAGGGCAGAGAGTCTGAGTTCCCCGTATCAATTCAGGTTATCGAGGACGGAAAGGCAGTTTATAATGCTGACCTTGGTGCAAAGATTTCGGGCAACTGGACAAGATCAGCTCCGCAAAAGAGTTTCCGACTTGTTACACGTTCCGAATATGGCGATACTTCAATTAAATACCCGCTTTTCACAGACCTTACGGATATAAACGGAAAGGAACTTGACTGCTTTGACAAGGTAACTCTGTGGAATGGCGGAAACGACAATCAGACGCTTCATTTCCGTGACGCATTAATTCAGGAGCTTGCAGAGGAAAGAAACGTAGATACAATGGCAAGCGAGCCGTGCCTGTTATTCATTGACGGCGAATTCTGGGGATTCTATATGCTTCGTGAAAGAGTTGACGCTGAACATCTTTCAAATCATTTCGGACTTGATGAAGATGATGTGGCAGTTATCAAAAATGGAAGTCTTGATGACGGAGTTGAATCTGACCTTGAAGATTTCAAGCAGTTCTGCACATGGGCAATAAGCGCCAATATGTCAAATCCTCTCAATTATGAGAAATTCTGTGAAACTGTTGATGTACAGAGTTTCATTGACTATATGGCAATCGAAACATATGTAAACAACAGCGACTTTGCAAGCGGATATATGAACAACTGGCAGGTATGGAAATCAAAGACAGTTCACAGCGATATTCCGCAGGCTAACGGTAAATGGCGGTTTGTACTGTATGACGTTGATATCTCCTGTGCATTGTATGGCGGCGAGAAGAATATGGCAGATTACGACTCATTGGGCAACAATAACTGCAAATCCCAGTATTTCAATCTTCCTGCAATTTTAAAGAGCCTTATAAGAAGCGATGAATTCCGTCAGCAGTTCTACGACAGCTATGTTGAGATTATGAATACAGTATTTGACTATTCTGTGGTAGATGAAAAGATTACGGAATATGTAAACGCTTATGAAAAGGCAACAACTGACACTCTCAAGCGTTTCTCAATGGATTGGGCAGCTAACCGCTATCCACAGGAGGAACAGAGAATCCGTGAATTCTTCCGTGACCGTCCTTCATATGCTAAACGCTACCTTGATAATTATTGTGATGAAAGCAAGATTGACTTTGAAAATAACCTTGCAACGACAAATTTCTGGTCATATTACGGAAAGTGCGAGGCATCATTCAATCAAGCTGAAAACTCCTTCACATTAAAGGTTAACACAGTACAGGAGAAGCCTTGGAATATCCAGTCACAGGCTAAGAATGTACTCCTTGAAAAGGGAAAGACATATACCCTTTCATTCAAAGCGTCTTGTTCAACCCCTTGTGAGGTTTCATTAGGCTTTAATCATAATGTAGACGGCTCATATCCTCAATGCTGGAGCGACGAGGCTGAGCTTACAAATGAATTAAAGGAATTCACCTACACATTCACAATTGATGATGAAACATACTACGACTGGCAGCTGTATTTCAACTACGGAGGAACCGCAGGCACATACAAAATTGTAAATCCACGGCTTGTTGAAGTAAAATAAGTTAAATTACGATTACCGCACCGCTGAAAATATCGGCTGTGCGGTAATTTTTTGGGATTTTTTCTAAAAAGGTATTGAAAAAAATTGCTATATATGGTACAATAGAAAAGTATGGGTTCTGCTCAAAAAATTTGAAAGGTAGAAAAATTATGGAGAAAAAAACTTCCCGAGGAAGCTTTTCGGGACAATTCGGATTTATTATGGCGGCTGCCGCAAGTGCAGTCGGGTTGGGAAATATCTGGCGTTTCCCTTATCTTGCCGCCAAGGACGGAGGAGGAATATTCCTGCTCGTCTATCTCATCCTTGCTCTGACATTTGGTTTCACTCTGCTTACATCGGAAATAGCAATCGGCAGAAATACACAGCAAAGTCCGCTTACAGCGTATAGGGCAGTTCACCCTAAATGGGGATTTATAGGAATTCTTGCCTGCCTTGTACCTACAATTATTCTTCCCTATTACTGTTCAATCGGCGGTTGGGTATTGAAGTATCTGTCACTTTATATGACAGGCACGGGAGCTGAGGCGGCGGCTGACGGTTACTTCGGAAACTATATTTCCGGAAATGTTCAGCCAATTGTGTGGATGCTTATTTATTTTGCAATTACAGCAATTATTGTATTCTGCGGCGTTGAAAAGGGAATTGAAAAATTCAGTAAAATCCTTATGCCAATTCTTATTGTTATGGTAATTGGTATTTCCGTTTATTCAATTACACTTAGTCATACAGATGAAAGTGGAGTTACACGTACAGGCTTGGAGGGTTTGAAGATTTATTTCGTACCTGATTTCACAGGAATGACATTGAAGAAATTATTTGTAGTAGTTATGGATGCAATGGGACAGCTTTTCTTCTCAATCAGCGTAGCTATGGGAATTATGGTAGCATATGGCTCATATGCCAAAAAGGAAACAAATCTTATCCAGTCAGTTAACCGTATTGAACTTTTTGACACATTAGTAGCATTTATGGCAGGTATGATGATTGTTCCTGCTGTATTCACATTCAGCGGACGTGAGGGAATGGCAGGAGGTCCGGGACTTGTATTCGTTTCTCTGCCAAAGGTATTTACAGCAATGGGCGGTGCAGGCAAGGTAATTGGACTTCTGTTCTTTATTGTTCTTTCATTTGCGGCTGTTACATCTTCCGTATCGGTAATGGAAGCTATAGTTTCAAGCCTTATGGATAAATTCAATTTAAGCCGTAAGAAAAGTACACTTCTCGTAACAGCATATACCCTTGTAACAGCAGTTATTGTTTGTATGGGATACAATGTACTCTACTTTGAAATCACTCTTCCAAACGGTTCAGTTGCACAAATTCTCGACATATTCGATTACATCAGCAACTACATAATGATGCCTCTTGTGGCATTCCTTACAAGTGTGCTTATCGGCTGGGTTGTAAAGCCTAAGTTCATCATTGACGAAGTAACACAGGGAACGCTGAAATTCAGCAGAAAGACACTTTACATTGTAATGATAAAATTCGTTGTACCATTACTTCTCCTTGTTCTTTTGCTCCAGTCAATCGGAATTATCAAGTTATAATCAAGGGCATCTCTAAAAACTCGTTTGATTAAAGAAAAAACAGATAGGTATGACAGCTGCAAGGAAACCTTCCGAAGGCGTGCTGTCGCACTCCAAGGGAGGTTGACGAAGCAGATGACGTGCATAGCTGTTTTTTCTCAAA
>JAFSBM010000045.1 GCA_017437285.1 Ruminococcus sp.
ACCATTTTCATATGGCAGATATTGTCTAAGATATTCCAGATGATATTCTGCCCATACCTCTCTATCTTCCCAATCTTCTACTCTTGATAATGTTGAACAGAATACAATCAGCACTACTTCCTGCACTGTATATCGTATCTTGCTTTGCTGTCTGTTATCTTCTATGCATCCCAGCCATTTTATAAATTCTTCCATTCTTTTTGCTCCTTTTTCCTTTTTTATTATATTTTACCACTTCCTTTTCCTTTTGTAAACCTTTTTGTTACCGTTTTTTTACTCATGCGTTTGGTATGCACATCCCAATTAATTTGATTTTGTCATGTTTATACGACAAATTCCGCATCTAATTAATGATATAATAGGATTATTGATGTGCCAACTAACCCCTGAATTTTTCTGCTTACATAAATATTCACGTGTTAGCTGCTGCATCAATATTAATATTTTGGAGGCAGTCAAAATGGATAAAATAAGGGACGGCAAGATTTTTTCAAAGGCAATGGGATTTCTTTTTTCATTCGGCGGCGGATTTTTATTTTCGGGTACAAATTTAGGTGGAATTGACTCATTTGCGGATATATCTCTGACAGGTGCGGTGGGATTTCCCTATGGTGCGGCAGTTTTTTCGGGAGCTGTAGTGCGGTGCGTGCTGACAGATTCCGTAGGAAAATGCGTGGTGAAACTATGTGCAATGGCTTTGATAATTGCAGTAAAAATGTTTTCGGAAATTTTCAACAGACCTGTCGCAAGCGGAATTCTCACAGGTGTATCATCGGCAGTATCGGGATGCGTTATTTCTGCCCTTATCGGAGAATTTCCACGAAAGCTTATATTTTACCTCATTTATGGCATAATAGCAGGAGTAACAGCATATTCGGGTGCTGAACTGCGGCAGGGCATTACCACATTCAGCGTCATTGATTTAAAAGGAAAAAAAGGCTGTCTTGCAGGAATTGTCTACATTGTGGCATCAGCCTCAATTTGCTCTGTAGAGTTCCCGTATTTCAATGGCGGACTTGTCCTTTTATCAGCAGTTACCGCAGGGGCAGCTTATTTTTTCGGCGGATTCGGGGGAGTAGTAATCGGAGCATTGGGAGCAAGCGGAGCAATTCTTTCATCAGCTGAAATAGGAACAGCGGCGGCAATTCTCCCCACAGCAGGACTTATTGCAGGCTTTGGCGGCAGGGATAAATTTCTTTTATCTGCATTTATGTACACCGCATCTGTGTTTTTTCTTGGCATACTTATGGGCGGCACGTATAATTTCGGATATGCTTTGAGCCTTGTTATTGGCGGCGGAATTTTCGTTGCAGTTGCCCCATATTTAAAGGAAAAGCAGTTCATTATGCGTATGGGCAGAAATGAAAACAGCCATGAAAGCAAGGCGGTGAGAAATAATTTTCTCTCTGATGTAATAGATGCTGTGCGGTGCGATTCGGGAAAGATTTCAGCTGCAATTTCAGCCAATCGCTGCAAGGAAAATAAGGGTAAGGAATATACAAACAATGTCTGCGGAGCGTGCTATCGCAGGGGAATTTGCAGCGGAAGTCAAGGGGAAATATCAGGGGAAATCATTCCTGTAATTCCCGAAGATTGTGTTAGGCGAAAAGATGCGGCTGATGAATTTGAGCGATTATTCAGACTGCGAACTGCCCACAGAATTATGGAATTGCGTTATTCCGAAGAAAGGAGATTTTTGTCGGAGCAGTTCAGAATAATCTCCGATATTATCCGTGAAAGCGGAGAAAAATGTCCTGTCCGCCATTCGCACACATTGGAACAGCGGATTGAAAATTCCCTGAAAAATCACAATATAAAATATCTCCGTGTTATGGCAGGGTATACGGAAACTGAGCGAATTACTGCGGAAATATTTTTTAGCTGCGGAGAAATTGCAGATTCAGCTGAGAGAATTTGTGGAATTTTATCGGATACTCTTGGAGTGCGGCTGCTTGCGTCGGCGGCTGTTAGCTCCTCAAAAGAGCTGAAAATCGGCATTTATCAGCCTGCGGAATATGAAGCTGAAATTCATACGGCATCAAAATGTGCGTCAGGCTGTAAGATAAGCGGCGATAGTGCGTCAATTTTCACGGATAGCAGAGGAAATCAGTTTATTGTGCTGTCTGACGGAATGGGCAGCGGAAAAAATGCAGCTGTGGATTCCCATATGGTAATCGGAATGTTCCGCCGACTTGTGTGCGGCGGTATGAAGCCCCAATCAGCGGTGAGAGTGGTGAATTCGGTTATGGTCACAAAATCAAGAGAGGAATCCTTTGCGACTCTTGATGCGCTGATTTTCAATCCCGACAGTTGCAGAGTATTATCGGTGAAATCGGGAGCTGCTCCAACAATTATCCGCAAGGGCGGCGAGGTAGTAAAGCTGTCCTCAACGGTGTTTCCCATTGGAATTATAGAGGAGGCGGAGTTGTACGAAACTGAGCATAAACTGTCTGAGGGGGATATGATTATTATGTTTTCCGACGGCATAACCGAGAACGCCTACCTATTTATAAAGGAACTTCTTCTTGGCGGCAGCGACATACGAGAAATTGTAAGAGAAATTGCTGTAAAAGCTGATGTGTTCAATCCAAATGTCCGTTCCGATGATGTGACGGTTATAGGAGTGAAGATTTTAAAACGATGAATTTGGTGTGATTTTTTAAACTAAGTTTTACAGCTGTCGTTTATGCATCTTTGTAAACATTTTTTTAACAGAATCGCTTTAACAAACTAAAAGTAATAATATTTTAACGGTTTGTGATGATACTTATTAGCATATTGCACAGAAAAGCACAGTTATATTTATGTAAAAGTTTCGAATATTGTGCAAATTTGCAAAAAAACCTTGATAATTCAGAAAATTTCTGATATAATATTTTATGGGCATATTATTTTTGAATATTGCTTTGGCATTTTATTGTAAATTTTCATTGAGCAATATTTTGTACCAAACCGATATTAATGTATCGGTCATTAGCAAAGGGGGCTGAATTATGTCAGTTAATAATAAAAATGTCGATGAATTCCCACTTTATCTGTTTTATCAGGGTAAAAATTTTGAAGCCTGGAAATTCTTCGGTGTACATTCACGAAAAAAGGGCCGCAGTAAATGTTATACATTCAGAGTGTGGGCTCCTAATGCTGTGAGCGTTTCAGTTGTGGGCGATTTTAATGAGTGGAATCGCAATAAAAATCCTATGTATCTCATTTCTGAAGGGATTTGGGAGGTTGAAATATCAAAGCTTGAACAATTTGATATTTATAAATACAGTATCGAAACAAAGGACGGACGTTTTTTAATGAAGTCAGACCCGTATGGTGTTCATTACGAAACACGCCCAGCCACTGCTTCTAAAATTTACGAAAGCGATTACAAGTGGAATGATGCAAAATGGTTTGAGGAAAAGAAAAAGAATTCCATTTACAAAAGTCCTCTGAATATTTATGAAACACATCTTAATTCATGGGAAAATACAGGTGAGGAGGATGTTTTTACTTCCTATATCAACTTTGCAAGAATGATTATTCCCTACCTCAAAAAGATGTCGTATACCCATGTGGAGCTTATGCCCCTTACGGAATATCCATTTGATGCCTCATGGGGATATCAGGTAACGGGTTATTATGCCCCTACTTCAAGATACGGCACTCCCGATGATTTCCGCAGAATGGTTGATATGTTCCATGAAGCGGGAATAGGCGTTATTCTTGACTGGGTGCCTGCACACTTCCCAAAGGACGCACCGGGATTATATGAATTTGACGGCACTTGCTGTTATGAATATACCGACCCTCGAAAGAAAGAGCATAAGGCTTGGGGAACTCATGTTTTTGACTATGGCAAGCCCGAAGTCTGCTCATTCCTGATTTCAAGTGCAAATTATTGGTTTACAGAAATGCACGTTGACGGACTCCGTGTTGATGCGGTTGCTTCAATGCTCTACCTCGATTATGACAGACGTGACGGGGAATGGGCTGCAAATATCCACGGCGGAAATGAAAATCTTGAAGCTGTGGAATTCCTCAAAAGGCTTAATGAAGCCATTTTCTCAATGCACTCCGATGCTCTTATGATTGCGGAGGAGTCAACAGCATGGCCAAATGTTACAAAGCCTACAAATATGGGCGGTCTTGGATTTAATTTCAAGTGGAATATGGGCTGGATGAATGATATGCTCAGCTATATGTCCCTTGACCCCATTTATCGTTCTTTCAACCACGATAAGCTGACATTCTCATTCTACTATGCTTTTGCCGAAAACTACATACTTCCCATTTCTCATGATGAAGTAGTTTACGGTAAATGCTCAATGATTGAAAAAATGCCGGGTGAGGGTGATATGAAGTTTGCGTCATATCGTGCTTTTCTTGCGTATATGATGGCTCATCCGGGTAAAAAGCTTCTCTTTATGGGACAGGAATTTGCTCAGTATAACGAGTGGAACTGCCAGTCACGTCTTGACTGGGAGCTTGTTGAAACAAATCCATATAACAAGCGTATTCAGGATTTCGTAAAGAGCCTTAATAAATTCTATCTCAATACTTCTCCTTTGTGGCAGAATGATGACAGCTGGACAGGATTCCAGTGGATTTCAAATGACGACTATAAGCAGAGCGTTATCGCTTTTCGCCGTATAGATGATGAGGGAAATGAAATCATTGCTGTATGCAATTTCGTTCCTGTTCAGCGTGAGGATTACCGTATTGGTGTGCCGAAAAAAGGCACTTACAGAGTTGTGTTCAATACAGATTCCGAGGAATTCGGCGGTACAGGTGCTTCGGCTAAATCATACAAGTCGGAGAAAATTCCTATGCACGGATTTAAGGAGAGTATTTCAATGACTCTTGCACCTCTTTCTGTTATGTATCTTAAAACAACAACGAGAAAAAAGGCTGATGCTAAAGAAGAAAAAGTGATTTCAGAAACGGAAAAGAAAAAGAAATCAACTGCAAGAAAAAAGACAACAGCTAAAAAATAATCCCTGTTGGATTTAATGAATTGCTTTCGCAAAATCGGGAGCAATATAAATGGAGGTATAAATAATGTACACAAAGAAAAAAGTAGTGGCAATGCTTCTTGCAGGCGGTCAGGGAAGCAGATTGTACGCTCTTACAAAAAATGTAGCAAAGCCAGCCGTTCCCTACGGCGGAAAATACAGATTGATTGACTTCCCACTCTCAAACTGCACAAATTCAGGAATTGATACAGTCGGCGTACTTACACAGTATCAGCCGCTTGTACTTAATGAGTATATCGGCAACGGACAGCCCTGGGACTTGGATAAGATGAACGGCGGAGTTCACGTTCTTCCCCCTTATGAGTCACAGGCAGGTGCGTCATGGTACGAGGGTACAGCCAATGCAATTTATCAGAATATGAACTTTATCCGCAGATATGACCCTGAATATGTGGTTGTTCTCGGCGGTGACCATATCTATAAAATGGACTATTCAAAAATGGTTGATTTCCATATTGCAAATGAGGCAGACTGTACAATTTCCGTAATTGATGTTCCTCTTGCAGAGGCTTCAAGATTTGGAATTATGATTTGTGACGAGAATAATAAGGTTACAGATTTCGTGGAAAAGCCAAAGGAGCCTAAGTCTACTCTTGCGTCAATGGGTATCTATGTTTTCAGCTGGAAGAAGCTTGAAAAGTATCTCATTGAAAATGAAAATGACGCAAATGCAAAGCGTGAAAAGGGCGAGGCTTGGTCAAAGGATTTCGGCAAGGATATTATTACCTCTATGCTCCGTGATAATCAGCGTCTTTTCGCATATGAATTTGAGGGCTACTGGAAGGATGTTGGAACTCTTGACTCTCTCTGGGAAGCTAATATGGACTTGCTCAGTCCTTCACTTCCTCTTGACCTCCACGATAAGAGCTGGAGAATATATTCAAGGAGCAGCTATGTTCCGCCTCAGTATATCGGCAATAATGCTAAAATTGAGAATTCTATGATTGCCGAGGGCAGCGTAGTTGACGGTTCAATTGATTTTTCTGTACTCTTTGCAGGTGTAACTGTCGAGGAGGGTGCTGTTGTAAATTACAGTATAATTATGCCCGGTGCAGTTATCAAGTCGGGTGCAGTTGTTGAATACGCAATTATCGGCAGCGACAGCGTTATCGAGGGCGGTGCTCATATAGGCAGGAGTCCCGAATTAGTGGAAAACAAGGACGACTGGGGAATTGCAGTTGTCGGTCATAATGTAACAGTTTCAGGCGATAAATCCGTAGAACCGAAACAGATTATCGGCGAGAATATCTGAGTGGAGGTTTTTTGATATGAGTGTAAATTATAATGTACTGGGACTTATTTTTGCAAGTATGCACGATACATCTGTAAGCGAGATTACAGAGCATAGAACTATGGGTTCAATTCCCTTTGGCGGAAGATACAGACTTATTGACTTCCCCCTTTCAAACTTTGTAAATTCAGGAATTTCATCTGTAGGTGTGATTACAAAGGCTAACTACGGTTCACTTCTTGACCACCTCGGTTCAGGCCGTGACTGGGATTTAGCACGTAAAAACGGCGGTTTATGCCTGCTGCCGCCATACAGTCAGAATGGCGGAATGTACAAGGGCAGACTTGACGCTCTTGCTAATATATGGAGCTATGTTGAACATTCCAAAGCACAGTATGTAGTTTTGGCAAACTGTGATGTTGTTACAACTATTGACCTTAATCCTGCCCTTATTCAGCATAAGAAGTCTGAGGCTGATATTACTCTTATCTACGGCAGGGGTTACTATGATGATGAGAAGAATAAAAATACAGCTATTCTCCAGCTTGACGAGGAAAACATTGTAAATGATGTACTTCTCAACCCAAGAATGAAAGGCGAGTTCAATCAATGGCTTGAAATGCTTATCATCAGCAAGGACCTTTTGAAGCAGATTGTATTTGAATCTGTAAGCAAAAGCACATTCAGCTTTACAAGGGAAGTTTTGCAGAATAAGGAATGTGGTTACAAGATAATGGGCTATGAGCATAAAGAAATGTTTATGCGTATTGACAGTAAGGAGAGCTATTTTGCAGCAAATAAGCGACTCCTTGACAGCGATGCACGAAAGGCATTATTCAAGCCTAAGATGCCCGTTTACACGAAGGTTGGCGACAATGCACCTGTAAAATACGGTCTGGAGTCAAGTATTAAGAATTCTCTCATTGCTGACGGATGTATCATTGAGGGAACAGTTGAAAATTCCATTCTGTTCAGAGGTGTAAAAGTCGGAAAGGGTACGGTGATTAAGGATTCTGTAATTATGCAGGGTGCTGTTATCGGCAACAACTGCAAATTAAGTGAGATTATTACTGATAAGAATGTTGAAATCAGAAGTGATAAAATACTGAATGGTTCAGAAACTTATCCTGTATACATCAAGAAAAACGGCAGAATATGACGTTATGTAAAGCAGGGGAGAGTTGTTCCCCTGCTTTTTCTGTAATTCGGGAAATGACGGTAAATCGGCATTTCTCTGAGAAAGGATTCTGATTATATGAATATACTTTTTGCAGCGAGTGAAGCTATACCATATGCGGCATCGGGGGGCTTGGGCGACGTAATCGGCTCACTTCCCAAGGCTCTTGCGGAGAGAGGTCACAGCTGTGCTGTAGTAATTCCCCTTTATAAATCAATTTCTGAGGAACTTCGTGAGGAAATGGAATTTGTCGCCAGTATTACGGTGGATGTTTCGTGGCGAAAGCAATACTGCGGAATTTTCAAGGTGAAAAGAAACGGAATTGTATATTATTTTATAGATAACAAGTATTATTTCAACAGGGACGGAATGTACGGATTTTACGATGACTGTGAACGATTTGTATTTTTCGCAAGAGCCGTTCTTGAAATGCTCAAATATACGGGATTTATGCCCGATATTATCAGCTGTAACGACTGGCAGACAGCTTTGATTCCTGCTTATTACAGGTTGTATTACAGGTATCAGCAGGGTTATGACAAACTGAAAACGGCTTTTACAATACATAATATTGAATATCAGGGCAGATACGGTATGGAGGTTCTTGGCGAACTTATGGGAATTCCGCCCTATAATGCAGGACTTCTTGAATATGACGGCTGTGTGAATATGCTGAAAGGTGCAATTGAAACTGCCGATAAGGTTGTGACGGTTTCTCCTCAGTATGCAAAGGAGCTTCTTGACCCGTGGTATGGTCACGGACTTGACAGACTTCTTGTGCAGAAACAGGATAAAATCGTGGGAATACTCAACGGTATTGACGTGAATGTCTATAATCCCGAAACTGATTCAGATATAGCTTGCAATTACTCAAAGGGCGATATTACGGGAAAAGCAATTTGCAGAAAGGCACTTGCCGCTGAATTGAACCTTGTTGAAAATGACGAGCCGATTATCGGAATTGTCACAAGATTTGTAAAGCATAAGGGTATTGACCTTATCAGATGCGTTTTCGAGCAGATTGTGAATATGGGAGCGAAATTTGCAATTCTTGGCAGCGGTGAGCGAATTTATGAGGATTTCTTCATTGAAATGTCAAGGCGTTATCCCGACAGAGTTGCAGTTGCTACGGAGTTTAATCCTGTGCTTGCACGTAAGATTTATGCAGGCTCGGATATGTTTTTGATGCCCTCTATGAGCGAGCCTTGCGGCCTTGCACAGCTTATTTCAATGCGTTACGGTACAATTCCAATAGTCCGTGAAACAGGTGGTCTCCGTGATACTGTCCGTGATAACGGCGGAATTGACGGCAACGGTTTTACATTCCTGACCTATAATGCAGGGGATATGCTTGATGCGGTGAAACGTGCTAAAGCTGATTATGATAATAAGGAGAAGTGGAAATCCCTTGTTATCCGTGCTATGTGCTGTAATTTCAGCTGGGAAGCTTCGGCAGAAACATATGAGAAAATGTTTGAGGAATTACTTGAAGCGTAATTATTATGGTGGTAGTATTTTTTCACTACCGCCATTTTTTGTTTCACGTCCCCGGTTGAACTGGGGGCATGAAACAAAAAAGCCTGTATCCGAAAACGGATACAGGCTTTTTTCAAAAGTGAGACATGAGGGATTTGAACCCTCGACCCTACGCTTAAAAGGCGTATGCTCTACCGACTGAGCTAATGTCTCATATGGAAGTTAAGGTGTTACCTCAAACGTCCTTATATATTATACAGCAAAAAAGGGGATTTGTCAAGCGAATAAGAAAAAAATAGCGAAATTAATAATAAATAGTGTGCAATGATAGTAAAAGTGATTAAACTGACAAATTTCAAAAAAAGCCTTGACAATCGGGCTGAAAAGTGGTAAAATATATATTGTTGTGAGGACGATGTGCTTGTAGCTCAGCTGGATAGAGTGACTGGCTACGAACCAGTAGGTCGGGGGTTCGAATCCCTCCAGGCACGCCAATCTGTTCAATTGCAACAGTACAAAAACCACGCATTTGCGTGGTTTTTGTTTATGCAGAATCAAGCGTATGGAATAGTGTATCAGCTGTTTCATACGCTATTTTTATTGCTGATTTTCGACGTTTGGGAAGTCAATGTATATTGACATAACATAACTTTTAATGTATAATTAAATAGGCTTTAGTGTGCTATCACACCAATATAGGGCATCTCTAAAAACCCCTTTTGAGAAAAAACAGCTATGCACGACATCTGCTGCGTCAACCTCCCTTGGAGTGCGAAAGCACGCCTTCGGAAGCTTTCCTTGCAGCTGCCGCACCTATCTGTTTTTTCTTTAATCA
>JAFSBM010000046.1 GCA_017437285.1 Ruminococcus sp.
CTTTTGAGAAAAAACAGCTATGCACGACATCTATTTCGTCAACCTCCCTCGGAGTGCGAAAGCACGCCTTCGGGAGGTTTCCTTGTAGCTGTCATACCTATCTGCTTTTTCTTTAATCAAACGGGTTTTTAGAGATGCCCTACTGACAAAAAGGGTATCGGCAAAAACCGATACCCTTAGTTTATTTTTTTATTTTTCTCGAAGTGACTGCACCTACAACTGAAAAAATCAGAAATGCACATAAATCTGCGGTTACAATTGTCGCTCCAACAGGAGTTGAGCAGAGAACTGAGAGAACTATGCCGATTCCTGCACAGATAACTGAGAGAATTGCAGAGCAGACTGTCACGCTTTTGAAGCTTTTGAACACTCTCATAGCCGACAGGGCAGGGAAAATTATAAGTGCCGAGATAAGCAGAGAGCCGACTAAATTCATAGCAATTACAATGATAATTGCGGTTATAATGGCGATAATCAGGTTGTAGCAATCGGAATTCACACCTGTTGCCTTTGAGAAGCTTTCGTCAAAAGTTACGCTGAAAATTTTGTTGTAAAACAGCACAAAGAAAATCAGCACAACGAGGGAAAGTCCAAGGCAAAGCCACACATCTTCGGCTTTCAGCGTAAGAATTGAGGTTGAGCCGAAAAGACTGCCGCAGACATCAGCGGAAATATTGGTTGAAACAGGGAAAATATTCATCAGCATATAGCCGATTGCCAACGCACCTGCGGAAATCATTGCAATTGAAGCGTCACCACGGATTTTCGCATTTTTCCCTGTGCGGAGAATGAGAACCGCCGAAAGCACCGTGAGAGGCAGAATTATAATCATTCTGTCGGTTATTCCCGTAACTGCCGCAACTGCCATTGCTCCGAATGCCACGTGGGATAAGCCATCGCCAATGAATGAAAAACGCTTCAGCACCAGAGATACTCCCAAAAGTGAGGAGCAGAGGGCAATGAGAAGTCCAACAATGAGGGCATACCATACCAGAGAATGGGAAAAATAATACTGCAAAGTGGTTAAAATTTCATTCATTGAAAGCCACCTCATTTTCCAGAAAACGCTGGCCTGCCTTGCTGTTTACATAGTCCGCTTTTGTGCCGAAAAACAACTGTTTTTTCGAGATGTGGAGGATATGTGAGGCGTATTTTACAGCGGAGGAAATGTCGTGGGAAACCATAACAATTGTAATTCCCTTTTGATTTAGCTTGTAAATATGCTCGTAGAGGTCATTCTGTGCAATGGGGTCAAGTCCCGTCACAGGCTCGTCAAGGAGCAGCATTTTATTTGCTGCACACAATGCACGGGCAAGGAGAACTCGCTGCTGCTGACCGCCCGAAAGTTCACGGTAACAACGATTTTTTATATCGTCAACTTTAAGCTGAACCATTTTTTCCATGGCAAGCTCTTTTTCTTTTTTGCTGTAAAACGGGCGAAATCCAAGCTTTGAAATGCAGCCTGAAATGACGATTTCCTGCACAGATGCAGGGAAATCCCTCTGCACAGGAGTCTGCTGAGGCAGATAGCCGATGTCCCTTGCGGAAAAGTCCTTTCCCCATTTTATTTCGCCGCTTATTTGCGGTTTAAGTCCGAGTAAAGCCTTTATCAGAGTACTTTTTCCCGAACCGTTTTCGCCCAGTATGCAGAGGTAATCGCCGCTGCTTACGGTAAAATTCAGCCCCTCGGTAACAATGCCGTCCTCGTAGCCGAGGGCAACATCGGAGCATATAATTTGTTCACTCACGAAGAATATACCTCTTTCAGAATGTTGTAGTTGTTTTCCATGGCGGATTTGTAGGAATAGCCCTCCTCAATCTGCTGTGAATTTACGGATTGGATTGAGTCAAGAATGGCTATTTTCTGGGATTTATCCGCTGTATTTGATACAATCGCCTCTGCAATATTGCAGTCGGAATTTTCAATTGCAAAAATTGTATCGGCATTAAGCTCGTCCACCTTTTCCGCAAGCTGAGTTATAGTCTTGAAGCTTGCTTCTGTATCGGCGGAACAGCCTGAAAATGCGGCAAAATGGTCAATTCCGTAATCCTGTGTAAAATAGACAAATGGGAACTGGTCGCCGAAAATCATTGTCTGATGCTTTTCGTCAAACATCATATGAAAACTTCTGTCGAGAAGCTGCAAGTCCGTATTATAGGCATTTGCCCTGTCTGAATATGTCTGTGAATTTTCGCTGTCAACGGCTGAAAGAGCCGCTGCAATATCGTTTACGCATAACTGTGCATTGTTGAGTGAAAGCCAGATATGCTCATCATAGGCGGATTCCTCGTGGTGTTCTTCGCCCTCATGTTCATCGTGGTGATGCTCTCCTGCCTCTAAAAATTCGGAAAGGCTGTCCATAAGTCTGACAACTTTCATATCCTTATTCACGGCATTTTCAAGTGCTTTGTCAACCCATTTGTCGGACTCGCCGCCCACATACACGAAAACATCGCAGTCGGAAATGCGAATCATATCGTCGGCTGTAGGCTGAAAACTGTGCAAATCAGAGCCGTCGTCAAGGAGATATGTAATGTCGATATTTTCGCTGTCCCCTGCAATTTCCCTCGTCCAGTCATAGCAGGGGAAAATGGTGCAGACAACATTTATTTTTCCGTCATCGGAATTTGGTGCGGCATTGCAGGAGCAAAATGCCGAAATCGGCAAAATCAGGGCGGATACCGCAGAAACTAACTTTTTAAACATAATTCACCTCGTGGGAATGGCTTTCAATTCCCAATGCAAAATTGATAATCATTTTCATTTTTAGATTATACCATATTATAAGGTATTTGTCAAGGGTGAACTCTAAGCCGAAAAACTTAATTGCTGAGCCTATTTTTGTGCATATTGCTACATTTTTTTGGTAATTTCTCTACTTGACACTTTTATATAAAGGTGATATAATAAAATTATCATAAAATGTGGCGAGTTTTTGAAACATTTGCACAAAATGAAAATCAAACTCAGGCTGCAGCGTGTAATATCCCAAAGCGGATTTTGTACGCAGCTGCCGCTAATCCGCAGCTGCCGTTTGCCTGCGGTGAATCGCCATTATTGCTCCCCCAACTAAACCTTACCAGCAAATACTCGACATAAAGAAAATTTCTCTGCGTCAGAAAAACTTGAAATGCGAAAGCATTCCTGCGTTTTTCTTCCTTGATAAATTCCCTTTCTGTCTTTATCTTTTTGGCAAGGTTTAGTTGGGCGAGCAATATGCAAGCGGCAAATATATCAAAAGGAGAATTATTTATCATGGGAACATTCAAATCTTTTCTCAACTCTATCCTTAATATGATTCCGGACATTCTGTTCGCTATCATTCTGCTGATTGTTGCATTTTATGCTGCAAAAATCGTCAAAAAGCTCGTTATCAAGCTTTTCGGTATCATTAAGGCAGACGCACTTCTTGCAAAAGTCGGAATAAAAGATGACGCAGCAAAGAACGCTAAGGAATTCATTGCAAAGCTTGTATACTTTGTAACATTCCTCCTTTTCCTCCCCGGTGTTCTGGATAAGCTTGGTATGCACAGCGTTTCCACACCAATTGTAAATCTTACAAACAGCTTCCTTTCATTCCTGCCTAAGCTTGTTGCAGCAGGTCTGATTCTTGCAATCGGTATTTTCGTTGCTAACATTGTCAAGGATCTTCTCCTCCCTGTTCTAAAGGCAACTAAAGTTGACAAGCTTCAGGAAAAGACAGGTATTCAGGCAACAGAGAAAACTTCTTTCTCCAACATTCTCACAAATGTTGTTTACGGCTTTATTCTGCTGATCGTTATTACATCAGCATTGGATCAGCTTGGAGTTGCTGCAATTTCTGCTCCTACAAATGCAATTGTATCAGCTATTTTCGCAGCTATTCCCAATGTTCTCGGTGCAATTATCATTATTGCCCTCGGCGTATTCATTTCAAATCTTGTTGCTAATCTTCTCGGAAGCCTTCTCGCAGGTATCGGCACAGATTCTCTTATCGAAAAGATTACAGGCTCACCTGCAAAGAAAGTTCAGCTTTCAAAGGTTATCAGCACAATCGTTAAGTATTTAATGGTTATCATCTTCCTCGTACAGGGCATTAATGTTCTTAAACTTCCTGTTCTTGCAGGAGTTGGCGAGCTTATTCTCAGCTATGTTCCTACAGCTATCAGCATTGTTCTTATCCTTGGTCTTGGCATTTTCGCTGCAAACACAGCTGAAAAGGTTATCACATCAAAGTTCCCCAAGGCAAAGGCAGGTGCATTTATTGCTAAGGCTGTAATTTATGTAGTTCTTGGTTTCATCTGCATGAGCCAGCTCGGAATTGCTAACAAGATTGTTGAAAGCACATTCATTCTCATTATTGCATCACTTTGCTTTGCATTCGCTGTTTCTTTCGGTTTCGGCGGCAAGGGATTTGCTGCAAATCAGCTTGAAAAGCTTGAAAAGAAGCTTGATTGCGACGATTCCAACAAGGCTGAATAATCCACATTTTATGTTTGATTTTCATTATGAAGCGTCCCATGAAAATGGGGCGTTTCTTTTTTAGAGGTTAGAAGTTAGAAATTAGAAGTTAGAAAAAGGACGGCGAGTTAATACAAAAAAAGAATTAAAGGGCGGTGGAATTTTTTTCTGCCGTAGCCATTAGCTAACGGCTAACGGCTGACAGCTAAAGGCTTAAAGCACTTTAACACGCTAAATGAAGAATTCAACAATTCACTTTTTCACAGACACAAATTCTTGAATTCTTGAATTCTTCGTGCAGATTATACAAAATCTTATATCTGTATTTGTGCAGATTTAAGAGCGGTGGAAATATTTTCTGCCGTCCATTTTTGTATAAAAGCCTTTAGCCGTTAGCCTTTTGGCAATGCGTAATGAGTAATGCGTAATTCGTAATGCGTAATTATTTTTAAAAAATTGTAGGGACACAGCGTGCTGTGTCCATCAATCAGCGTAATATAGCCGAATTTGTGTAGGGGCGGATATTATCCGCCCGTAAGATTATGAAAAAAACAGAATTTCGTACCGAAATTGCGGACACGGCACAACCTGTTCCTACGAATTATATCATCGTGCAAAAAATGGACGGCAATCGTTAAGACTGCCGCCCACATGGCTAAAAGCTTTAAATAAAAAGACGGCAGAAATTAATCTACCGCCCATAAAAATGTACAAATATGATTGCGTACTTTTATGCAACATGCACGAAGAATTCAAGAATTTGTGTCTAAGGAAAACTGAATTGTTGAATTCTTCATTTAGTGTGTTAAAGTGCTTTTAGCATTACGCATTAATAAAGGGCGGATAATATCCGCCCCTACACAGATTGACGGTATACCGCAATATTCACCGCCCACAATGGCTAATAGCTAATGGCTAAAGGCTGACAGCTAACGGCTTTAATACAGCTAACGGCTAATTTAAAAATTACGCATTATTACAAATCCCTTTTCTCATAAATCTTCACAGAGATAAACCACGAGAGCAGGAAAACTGCAATAATAACCGCCATGGCAATTAATGATGTTGAAATGGTATGAACCACTCCGAGCAGTTCACTCATAATACATGTGAGAAACACAACGGGCAGAAACATCATTGCTCCGAAGTATACGATTACAAGAACAATTCCGCCAACCTGTGAATTAAATCTGTATGAAAAGGGAAGATATACCGAAAGAGGCACAAGAGATATTCCAACAGAAACGGCACACAGGAAAAATAAACGTTCAATATCGAATAATGGATTTTCAAAAAGAAACGAAATTAAGGCAGTTACAACAATTATAACAACTCCTGCAAGTGCCATGATAAACGCTGAAATATACTTTGCATATACATATTCCTTACGTTCAAAAGGCAGAGATTGTGAATATACCGTCCATTTGCTTTTTTCGTCATTATTTGTATTTCCGCACATTGCTGTCGATAAAAACAATGGAATAAAAAGCGATGCATAAGGAACGAAAATGCCGAATAATCCGAAAACTGCTATTAACATAATAAACCAAACCTTATACATTCTTAATAACAAGAATTCTTTTAATAACAAAGCTTTCATTTTGATTTCTCCTTATTTTACAATTCCCTTTTCTCATAGATTTTTACGGATATAAGCCATGAGAGAGCGAAAAGAACAAGTACAGCGGCAATTGCGATATAAGGAAGAATATTGGTATAGTTGGATAATTTTGCAAGTATGCCTGTGGTTTCAATTGTAGATGCAAGGAATACAGCAATAGCTCCGGAAGCTCCATTTAAAAGTAACATTATAATTCTGCCCTTTTCGGAATTGAATTTGTAAGCGAGAGGGAGAAAAAATGTCGGATATATAATTCCTATTGCAAGAGATAAGATAGCATAGCCTACAAGGTCTTTCAATGTGAATTCCGCTTTTCCTATAGTTACAGTAACACCGTAAAGGAGTACAACCAATACAGTTGACACAACCGCACCTATTGCCATAGCCGCATATTTTGCGGAAACTATCATCTTTCGTCCATAAGGCAAGGCAATGGAATACTGCTGCCACTTGCTCTGCTCATCATAATTGATATGACCATATAAAAGGATAGCTACAAACAGCGGAAGCATAAAACATATAAAGTCATTACCTATACCGCCAATTCCGAATGCTATAAAGAATATAACTAATGTAACCCAGCCTTTTTTCAGCATTAAAAATTCTTTTAATAATAAACCTTTCATTTACTTTGCCTCCTTAACCATAAATATAAATAATTCTTCGATTGTAACTGGTTGTGTGTTGAATGAGTGGGGGATTTTCTCCCTGTCTACGATAGCCTCAATGCCGAATTTATTAGCCTTTTTGCCGATAATAGCGGATTTGTCAAGCTCTCTGAGCATATCCTCTGTTGTGTTGATAAAGCAGAACTGCTCTAAAAGTCTGTCTTTTTCCTCGCAAAGCATAAGCTTGCCGTTGTGGAGAAATGCGATATAGTCGCAGATTTTTTCAAGGTCGCTGACAATGTGTGAGGAAATGAGGATTGAATGGTTCTCATCTCTTGTGAAATCGTTGAGAATTTCCACAATTTCGTCACGTACAACAGGGTCAAGTCCGCTTGTAGGTTCATCGAGAATGAGCAGCTTTGCATCGTGAGAAAGGGCAATAGCAATACCCATTTTCATTTTCATACCCTTTGAAAAAGTCTTGAAATTCTTCTTTTCGGGGAGTTTGAATTTCGCCATATACTGGGAAAAAGTCTGCTCATTCCAGTTGTTGAAGCTGTGTTTCATTACAGCGTTGATATCTTTTATAGTAAAGCTTTCGGGAATTCCAACTTCATCGAGAACAACACCAATGTCATTTTTCTGCATAGCAGCGGGTTTCTCACCGAAAATCTTAATATCTCCGCCGTCGGGGCGTACAATATCAAGGAGCATTTTTATAGTAGTGGATTTTCCTGCACCGTTTTCGCCGATAAGTCCCATAATACAGCCCTTTGGCAGGTTAAGGCAGAGATTGTCAAGAGTAAATCCCTTGTATTTATTGGTTAAATTTGTAATTTCAATAGCGTTCATAATTTAATCTCCTATTCATTATATTTTATCATATCAATTATATCATCTGTAGTCAGATTGCAGGACGCTCCGAGCTGTTTTATCTGCTCAATCAGTTCCTCAATTTTTTTCAGATTTTCCTCACGGAGCATTTCCGTATTTTTCGGGGCAACAAAACAACCCTTTGCAGGAAGTGTATAGATAAATCCCTCACGTTCCAGCTCGTCATAGGCTCGTTTCGTAGTCACCACGCTTATTCGCAAATCTTTTGCAAGCGCTCTGATTGAGGGCAACGGGTCATTTTCCTTGACTTCGCCGCTTATAATCAGATTTTTGACTTGCTTGTAAATCTGGTCGTAAATCGGTGTGCCGCTTCTGTTATCTATAAAGATGTTCACTGTATCACCTCTCTTTACTGTATATATACAGTATACACAGTTAGCACAGAAATGTCAATACCTTTCTGTTATCACAAGCTAACAAATACAAAAATTTTCTTTTACTGTTGCAAAATCTGAAAAAATGTAGTATAATATATAATGACTAAAAATGAGTAAAAATAACTTGCGAGGTATTTTTTTATGTGCGGAATTACAGGCTTCACTAATAAAGTAGACAACGCAGACGGAATTATTTCTGAAATGATGAACAAAATCCGCCACCGTGGACCCGATGCGGAGGGTAAATACGTTGACGGGGATATTGCTCTTGGGCATCGCCGACTGAGCATTATTGACGTTTCATCTTCGGGTGACCAGCCGATTTTCAACGAGGACGGCTCACTTGTAATCGTTTTCAACGGCGAGATTTACAACTACCGTGAAATCCGTGAGAAGCTTATCGCCGCAGGTCATACCTTTAAGACAAATACCGACACGGAAGTTCTTATCCACGGATACGAGGAATTCGGCGAAAAACTGCTGAATATGCTCCGTGGAATGTTCGCTTTTGTCATTTGGGACAAGAAGAAAAAGGAGCTTTTCGGTGCAAGGGATTTCTTTGGAATTAAGCCCATGTATTACGCTGTAATGGGCAAAACCTTTATGTTCGGCTCGGAAATCAAAAGCTTTCTCCCTCATCCCCATTTCAAAAAGGAACTGAACACAACGGCACTTGAAAATTATCTCACATTTCAGTATTCCCCGACAAATGAAACATTTTTCAAGAATGTCTACAAGCTTATGCCTGCCCATTATTTCACCTTAAAGGACGGTAAATTGCAGATTAAGCGTTATTGGGATGTGAATTTCAACGCTGATGAAAAGCCTGCTCTTGAAGATTGGGTACAGCGTATTTCGGAAACTTTTAAGGATTCCGTAAATGCCCATAAAATAGCCGATGTTGAGGTTGGCTCATTCCTGTCAAGCGGCGTAGATTCAAGCTATGCGGCAGCTGTGGCAGAGGTTGACAAGACCTTTACCGTGGGATTCGGTGACGATGAAAAATACAACGAAATCGGCTGGGCAAAGGAATTTTCCAAGGCTATCGGCAAGGAAAATACAAGCAAGGTCATAACTCCCGAAGAATACTGGGGGAGCCTTGAAAAAATCCAGTATCATATGGACGAACCCCTTGCTGACCCCTCGGCGGTTGCCCTTTATTTTGTGTGCAATATCGCCTCTGAAAAGCTGAAAGTGGTGCTTTCGGGAGAGGGAGCAGATGAAATTTTCGGCGGATATAACGTGTACAGCGACCCTGACGGCACGCTTTACGATAAGCTGCCTATGTCAGTCCGCAGGGCAATCGGCAAAGCGGCGGAGAAACTCCCTGCAAAGCGTGGTGTGAATTTCTTTGTGCGTAAGGGTAAGACCGTTGAGGAGCGATTTATCGGAAATGCCTTTATTTTCTCGGCGGAGGAGCGTAAAAATCTGCTGAAAATAAAGACTGACGCACCCCACCCAATGGAGCTTACAAAGCCCTATTACAGCCGTGTAAAGGGCAAGGACGATGTGACGAAAATGCAGTATCTCGACCTTCATATGTGGATGGCAGGGGATATACTGCTGAAAGCTGACAAAATGAGTATGGCGAATTCTCTGGAACTCCGTGTGCCGTTCCTCGATAAGGAAGTTATGGCTCTGGCAGAGCAAATTCCCACGAAATACCGTGTAACTCACAGCAACAGAACTGATGATACAAAATATATAACGAAATACGCAATGCGTCTTGCAGCGAAAATGGATACTCCCGACAGTATGGCGAAAACTGCGGCTAAGAAAAAGCTGGGATTTCCCGTGCCTATAAGGGTATGGCTGAAAGAGGATAAGTATTACGGCATTGTCCGTGAAGCCTTTGAAAGCGAAAATGCGGCGGAATTTTTCAACACAGAGCCGCTTATCAGGCTGCTTGACGACCACAAAAACGGAAAAGCTGACAACAGCCGAAGAATATGGACAATTTTCATATTCCTCGTGTGGTATAAAGTTTACTTCAATTAAAGGGGGCAGTTATGGCAAGTCTTGTAACTTATAAGTATATAAAGCAAAATCCCGATATTATGGAGTATATCCGCCGTGCCGACAAAACTCTTGAAGCTATGGGATATACCGAACATTCATTTCCCCACGTTGAGCGAGTAGCGGCAACGGCTGAAATGATTCTTAAAACTCTCGGTTACGATGAAAGGACGGTGGAGCTTGCGAAAATAGCCTCCATTATGCATGACATCGGCAACGTAATCAACAGAATTGACCACGCACAAAGCGGTGCGGTTATGGCATTCCGCCTGCTGGACAATCTCAGTATGCCCGCAAGCGAAATATGCTCAATTATTGCGGCTATCGGCAATCACGACGAGGGAACGGCTCAGCCTCTTGACGCTATTTCCGCCGCTATGATTATTGCCGACAAGGCAGATGTTCGCCGCAGCCGTGTGAGAAATACCGACCTTACAACCTTTGACATTCACGACAGAGTTAATTATGCTGTTGTAATGTCGGGGGTAAGCTTCAGCGAGGATAAAAAAACTCTTATACTGGAGTTGCAGATTGACACGGAAATTTCCTCTGTAATGGAGTATTTTGAGATTTTTATGAATCGTATGATTTTGTGCAAAAGAGCATCGGCATTTCTCGGCTTGAAATTTGAATTGATAATCAACGGAAGTAAAATTCTGTAATACAGATACATAAGCAAAAAACGGAGGTAAAAATTATGCAGTCAGAATATCAGCACCTTATTGATTTAAACGATTTCCCTGTAAGCTGGTGGACAAAGCTTGTTGACCTTGGAGTGAAAATCAAGGAAAATCCACAGGATTACGCTCACGAATGTGACGGAAAAATTATGGCAACTCTTTTCTATGAACCGTCCACAAGAACTCAGATGTCATTCCAGACGGCAATGCTCCGCCTCGGAGGACGTATCATAGGCTTTGACAATCCTGCCAATTCCTCTGTAGCTAAGGGCGAAACTATTAAGGATACAACGAAAATTGTCAGCAGCTATGCGGATATTCTCGTAATGCGTCACCCTGTTGCAGGTGCGGCTAAGGCGGCTTCAATTAGTGCGGATTGTCCCGTAATCAATGCAGGTGACGGCGGTCATCTCCACCCCACACAGACTCTCACAGACCTGCTCACGCTGAAAATTGAGAAAAAAACTCTCTGCGGACTTACAATCGGACTTTGCGGTGACCTTATCAACGGCAGAACAGTTCACTCACTCTGCAAGGCACTCAGTATGTTCGAGGACAACAAGTTCATCTTCATTTCAACTCCCGAATTGAGAATGCCTGCATACATCAAGGATATTATCACAGCCAACGGCAGTACATTTGAGGAAGTTGACGCTCTTGACGAGGTAATCGGCAGTCTTGATGTTCTCTATATGACACGTATTCAGCAGGAGCGATTTGCAAGCCGTGAGGAATATTTAGCACAGAAAAACACATATGTTCTTGACAGGGAGAAAATGCTCCTTGCCAAAAAGGATATGATAGTTCTTCATCCGCTGCCACGTGTTGATGAAATTACTGTTGAAGTTGACGAGGACAGCCGTGCAATGTACTTCACACAGGCAAAATACGGTGTATTTGCAAGAATGGCATTAATTCTCACAATTCTCGGTGAAAACGGTGGTTCTGAAACATTAAAGGGCAAGGTTTACAGCGGAGTTCGCTGCGACAATCCCAAGTGCATCACAAATCACGAGGAATATCTGCCAAAGAGTTTCCGTTTCAGCGGCGATGAAACCCTCCTTGAATGTGAGTATTGCGACGAGAGAAAATTGATATAAGGGCAAATATGGAAAATAAGAAAAAGATAAGCAGGATTTTATCAATATATTCCATTGTAAATATTATTTATCTTTCAATTTTACTGTTGATTTCAGTTTTCTACAGAATTAATTCGGAACTTTTATTTCCACAATTTCTGGCTCTGATTCCGATTTCACTAATATTTTATTTGCTTGCAAAACTTCCGATATGCCATATTGTATTTTATGTGATATACACATTCTTTTGTATACATATGTCAATAAAAGAAAAATGCAGAATGAAAATTTTATTCACGGTCTTTCTTTCAGTATTCGGTATTTTGCTGAATGTATATTGGTTGGTGAATGGCAGACCGTTTCTTGTTAACTGATAAAATGAAAATCCCCCGATTTTTCGGGGGATTCTTTATAGAGATGCTCTATAGCATTATAATTATTCGGTAATCTCAGGAAGTGCTTCAATAAGCTTTGCGTCCAGCTTCTGAATTGCAATAGCATCTGCAACTGTTATGCCGTCACCGACATTGCAGCAGTCAGCGTTGATTTGTCCCTGTTCGGAAAGTGCGTATTTATCGCTGTTTCCGATAGCCTGAAGAACTGCTGTAGCATCTGCAATTGTTACTACTCCGTCACGGTTTGCGTCACCGAGGAGAACATCAGTTTCGGGAGGAATTGTAGGAGCAGGTGTTGTAGTTGTACCGGCAGGCTCAGTTGTGGATACAGTTGTAGTTGCAGTATCAGCAGGAGCAGTTGTAGCTGTTGTTGCAGGTTCAGTTGTTGCAGGAGGCTCATTGCCCTCTATCCATACACCTGTGAGAACGATACCTGAACCGGGAATTGCACCCTTGATAAGGTATTCGCTTCCTACGGGGTAAATTTCGCCTTCTGAATCCTTCCAGCCTGCAAAGGTCATTCCCTCAACAGTATACTCAGGGTCGGGACAGATAATTGTTGTATCTGTAAGACCTGGAACCTTTTTATTTTCGCCGCCGTTGCCTGTCTTGAAAACTACGTTGTAGTTCTTTGGCTCCCAAACAGCTGTAAATGTAACATCTTCGCCGGGGAATGTAACAGTTGCACCTGGTTTGTACTGTTGACCGTCATAGCTTGAAATCCAGCCTACAAGGTTAAATCCGTTTCTTGAAAAACGGTCAGCAGCGGCAAGTTCATCTCTGCCTTCTTCCATTTTGGGGAATGTAACAGATGTGTTTCCGTTTATACGGTCAACATCACCTGTTGTAAATGTAACCATAACCTGTTTGAGCCAGATTGGATATAATGTAAGCGGTTCTGTACCGATAATAAACTTTGTGCCGAATTTATAAACACGCTCGCCGTCTGTAAGTCCGCTTGATGTAAGGTCAGTTTTATTTTCGCCGAAATCCTCAATCTTGATTGTAGTGTAGTTCGGCTCGAAAAGCATACCTGGGATAGCCTTTGTATCTTTAAGCCACTCAGGTCTTTCAAGTTCCTGACCCTCATATTCAAGGACATACTTTACATCAGTGAGATTTTCCTCGGCATAGTCGTACCAGATAGCCTTGAAAACAATTGTATCTTCTGCATAATCCGCAGGAATACGGTATGTTTCGCCGCCCTCGTATCCATAGAAACCGTCAGCTGTCCAGCCCTCAAAGCCGTGAGTTTTTGAAGTGAATTCACCCAGCGGAATTGCAACTACAGAGCCTGCTGTGGCAGTAAAAGAGCCGTAGTCGTCAATGCTTGAAAGTTCGCCGTCTTTTCTGTAATCGGGTTCAATCTTATCCTTGTCAAGGACGAAATCGAAAATTACTTCAACTTCTTTTCCCTCTTCGGCAAATACGGTGGGGAAGCTTCCCATTGTACCGCATACAGACATTACAGCTGCTGAAAAAAGAGCTGTGGTTTTCTTGAAAATCTTATTCATTTTTTTCCCTCACATTTCTGATACTCTCGGTATCACTTAAAACTGTTTGTTTCTTCGCTGTAAACGTAACCAATGGTCATAAGCTTTTTTTCCAGTTCTTCTCTTGAAATGCAAAGACTTCCGCACAAATCGTCAAGATTTGAATATTCGTCACGGAGTTTAGTGTTAATGTAACTTAAAAGAATAGCAGGGTCATTTGGAATGTTCATTTCAGTTTTCCTTTCAAAAAAAGATTGGTTGCCGTAAAATGTGCTAATATTTCACGGCAACAAAAAAATTCTCATAACTTTCTCAACTGATTATCTGTTTTATAGCTTGATATAAATATACAATAAAAATCGCAGTATGTCAATGGTTTTTCGGGATTTTTCAGCCTTTTTAAATGTGAATTTTTTGTTAATAAGTATACAAGTTTAAGAGTTTCGATTATTTCTATTTCTCAAATCAAAATGTCAAAAAAATGGGGAAATACCGTTTTTTTGAAAAACTAATCTGATTTTACGAATTTACAAATATTTCATAAATTCTTATATGTAAATTTACAATTATTTTGGCAAGCTGAAAATTTTTGTATTCCCCGAAACTGCCGAAATTTTCCATTACTGTCATTTTATATCAGTTAGTCAATACTAACCAAATAAAAATAGTTGCTTTTGTACAAAATACACAATAAAAATATTTGTAATTAGGCTAAAAAAGCGATAGCAATTTTTTTGATAATGTGGTATAATGTTATTTAGATATGTGGGGTATGTATGTGTCGCAACGACATTGTTATTTATTTCACATAGGTCCGCCGCAGATTAGCTCTCTGCGGAACAAGTAAAAAGGAGGTTCATCTTACATGAATTCAGCTAAAGCTACAGTTCCTTTCAATGGAACTAAAGAGCAGGAAGCTCAGCTTCTCGCAGTTATTGCCGAGAAAAAGGACACTCAGGGTGCTCTTATGCCCATTCTTCAGAAGGCTCAGGAAATCTATGGCTACCTCCCAATCGAGGTTCAGAAAATTATTTCCGACAACACAGGTATTCCCCTTGAGAAAATCTATGGCGTTGTAACATTCTACGCACAGTTCTCTCTCTATCCAAAGGGTGAGTACACAATCTCTGTATGCCTTGGTACAGCTTGCTATGTTAAAGGCTCAGGCGATATCTTCAACAAGCTTTCTGAAAAGCTCGGAATTGCAGGCGGTGAGTGTACTCCCGACGGTAAATTCTCTCTCGAAGCTTGCCGTTGTATCGGTGCTTGCGGTCTTGCTCCCGTTCTTACAGTAAATGAGGACGTTTTCGGCCGTCTTACTGTTGACGACGTTGATAAGATCATCGAAAAGTATAACGCATAATATACATAACTGTTAGGAGGTTAACTTATGAAGACTCTTGAAGAACTCAAGGTAGTCAGAGAATCTATGGAGGGCGAAGTTGCTCTCAGAACTCATGGCAATGCTTCTTCAAAATATGAAAGACACGTTCTCGTGTGCGGCGGTACAGGTTGTACATCTTCCGGTTCACCTAAGCTTATTGCTAAGCTTGAGGAAGAATTCGCTGCAAAGGGACTTACAGAAAAGGTTCAGCTCGTTAAGACAGGCTGTTTCGGTCTTTGCGAAAGAGGTCCTATCCTCATCGTTTATCCCGAGGGTTCTTTCTACTCACGTGTAGAGCTTGACGAAATTCCACGTATCGTGGACGAGCATCTCATCGGCGGAAACCCTGTTAAGGAATTCCTCTATGAAGAAACTGTTGATGGTGACAACATCAAGTCACTTGACGATACTTCATTCTATAAAAAGCAGCAGCGTGTTGCTCTCAGAAACTGCGGTGTTATCAATCCTGAGTGCATCGACGAGTACATCGGCCGTGACGGTTATAAGGCTCTCGGCAAGGTACTTACAGAGATGACTCCTGAGGACGTTATCCAGACAATTCTCGATTCAGGCCTTCGTGGACGTGGAGGCGGCGGCTTCCCCACAGGTATGAAGTGGAAGCTTGCAAGAACTATCGTTCCCGACGCTGACATCAAGTATGTTTGCTGTAACGCTGACGAGGGTGACCCGGGTGCATTTATGGACCGTTCAGTTCTCGAAGGTGACCCACACGTTCTCCTCGAAGCTATGACAATTGCAGGTTACGCTATCGGTGCTAATCAGGGTTACGTTTATGTTCGTGCTGAGTACCCAATCGCTGTTGACCGTCTTAACATCGCTATCCAGCAGGCTCGTGAAGCAGGTATGCTCGGTAAGGACATCTTCGGCACAGGCTTCGATTTCGATATCGACCTCCGTCTTGGTGCAGGTGCTTTCGTTTGCGGTGAGGAAACAGCTCTTATGACATCTATCGAGGGTAACCGTGGTGAGCCTCGTCCAAGACCTCCTTTCCCTGCTGAAAAAGGTCTTTACAACAAGCCCACAATCCTCAACAACGTTGAAACATACGCTAACATTCCTCAGATTATCCTCAACGGTGCTGAGTGGTTCCAGGGAATCGGTACTGAGAAGTCAAAGGGTACTAAGGTATTCGCTCTCGGCGGTAAGATCAACAACACAGGTCTTGTTGAAGTTCCTATGGGTACAACTCTCCGTGAAGTTATCGAGGAAATCGGCGGCGGTATCCCCAACGGAAAGAAGTTCAAGGCTGCACAGACAGGTGGTCCTTCCGGCGGATGTATCCCTGTTGAGCATTTTGATATTCCAATCGACTATGATAACCTCATCGGTATCGGTTCAATGATGGGTTCAGGCGGACTTATCGTTATGGACGAAGACAACTGTATGGTTGACATCGCTAAGTTCTTCCTTGAATTTACTGTTGATGAGTCATGCGGTAAGTGTACTCCATGCCGTATCGGTACAAAGAGATTATACGAAATCCTTGACAAGATTACAAAGGGCAAGGGAACTCTTGAAGATATCGACAAGCTTGAAGAACTCTGCTACCACATCAAGACAAACTCTCTCTGCGGTCTTGGACAGACAGCTCCTAACCCTGTTCTTTCCACACTCAAGTTCTTCAGAGATGAGTATATCGCTCACGTTGTTGACAAGAAGTGTCCTGCCGGCGTATGTAAGGATCTTCTCAGCTACGAGATCGAGGCTGACAAGTGCTTCGGCTGCGGTATGTGTGCTAAGCAGTGTCCTGCTGACGCTATTCAGGTTACAGATTATACTGCTCCCGGAAAGAAGAAGCCCGCTTACGCTATCGACAAGGATAAGTGCGTGAAGTGCGGTGCTTGTGTCGCTTCCTGTAAGTTCAAGGCAATCATCAAGAAATAAGCGGAGGAACATATAATGGAAAATATCACAGTTAAAGTCAATGGTGTTGAAATCTCCGTACCCAAGGGCTCAACAGTTCTTGAGGCTGCACACGCTGCAGGTTTTGAGATTCCTACACTTTGCTATATGAAAGAAATCAACGAGATCGGTGCTTGCCGTATCTGCGTTGTTGAAGTAAACGAGGGCAGAGGCTTCCGTCTTGTTGCAGGTTGTGTATACCCCTGCACAGACAAAATGGAAATCCTCACAGCTTCTCCTAAGGTTATTGAGTCACGTAAGAAGACTCTTGAGCTTATCCTTTCAACTCACGACAGAAAGTGCCTCTCCTGCGTAAGAAGCGGCAACTGTGAGCTTCAGAAGCTCTGTAAGGATTACGGTATTGAGGACGCTTCCAAGTATGACGGCGTTACAAATACTTATGAGGTTGACAACAGTGCAGCTCATATGTACCGTGACAACAACAAGTGTATCCTTTGCCGCCGCTGCGTAGCTGTATGTGCTAACACACAGGGTATCGGCGTAATCGGTGCAAATGAGCGTGGATTCAAGACATATATCGGTTCTGCATTTGATATGGGACTCGGCGAAACAAGCTGTGTATCCTGCGGTCAGTGTATTGCTGTATGTCCTGTTGGTGCTATTGCTGAAAAGGATTACATCAAGCCTGTTCTTGAGGCTATTGCTGATCCTGAGAAGGTTGTTCTCGTTCAGACAGCTCCTGCTGTTCGTGCAGGTCTTGGCGAGTGCTTCGGTCTTCCTATCGGCACAAATGTTGAGGGCAAAATGGTTGCAGCTCTCAGAAGACTCGGCTTCGATAAGGTATTCGATACTGATTTCGCTGCTGACCTTACAATTATGGAAGAAGCTAACGAGTTCCTCGACAGAGTTAAGAACGGCGGAAAGCTTCCACTTATCACATCTTGCTCACCGGGTTGGGTTAAGTACTGCGAGCATTACTTCCCTGAGATGACAGAGAATCTTTCTTCTTGTAAGTCACCTCAGCAGATGTTCGGTGCTGTAGCTAAGACATACTACGCTGAGAAGATTGGCGTTGATCCTAAGAATATCGTTATGGTATCTATCATGCCTTGTACAGCTAAGAAGTTCGAGATTGGCAGAGATGACCAGAACGCAGCAGGTGTACCTGATGTTGATTACTCACTCACAACACGTGAGCTTGGCAGAATGATTGAGCGTGCAGGTATCAACTTCCTCGGTCTTGAAGATGAGAAGTTTGATGATCCTCTCGGAATTTCAACAGGTGCTGCTGTAATCTTCGGTGCTACAGGCGGTGTTATGGAGGCTGCTCTCAGAACAGCTGTATACACACTCACAGGCGAGAATCCAATTGACTTCCCAGAGGTACGTGGTACAGAGGGAATCAAGGAAGCAACATACACTGTTGCCGGCATGGACGTTAAGGTTGCTGTTGCAAGCGGTCTTGCTAATGCTAAGGAGCTTCTTGAAAAGGTACAGAAGGGTGAAGCTGATTACCACTTCATCGAAATCATGGGATGTCCCGGCGGCTGTGTAAACGGCGGCGGTCAGCCTCAGGTTGCTATGGGTATCAGAAACTTCGTTGATATCAGAGCTGAAAGAGCTAAGGTTCTTTATAATATCGACGCTGAGATGCCTGTAAGACAGTCCCACGAGAATCCTGCTATCAAGGCTATCTATGATGAGTTCCTTGAAAAGCCGGGCAGCCATAAGGCACACGAGCTTCTCCACACAACATACGTTAAGAGAAGCATCAACTAATTCATGTAAGTAAGATATAACGAAACGCCCGAGAAATCGGGCGTTTTATTTAAAAACAGGAGTAAAGAATATGGGAATGTTTTTTTCAAATCTGCATATAAAGAAAAACAACACAATTACTTTAGATTCGCTTTTACAATATCTTATAGAAGATATGGTTAAGAAAGGCTACACACGTCTTGAAAGTCCTGAAAATTCCGAAGTTACTATTGCAATTTACGCACCCGAAAACAGCTCATGGGTATCGGTATCATCTGATTGTTACAATTTTAACAGCGATGAAGACACGAGAAATACAGCTCAACCAATTTCTGAGAAATTTGGAACATACGTAATTGCAGCTTCCTGTATGGACAGCGATTATGCTTTTATGCATCTTCTTAATTCTTCCGATAAAACAGATGGATGGATAAATTCAGGTTCTGTTTACGAAGGAATGGAACTCCCAAGAAATACAACTATTTCAGGTTGGGAAAAAATAATAAGCGATTTTGACAGATTTCGGGAAATAACAAATGAAGAATATATATTTGCAGAAGATATGATATACAATATCGCAGAACTTATGAATATGGACAAGGAACAATGCCTCTTTGAAGCAGACTATACAGAAGATGTTGATAAAAACTGCTTGACTAAGCTTTATTTTTCTTTGTTACCAATATCAGAGGAAGAACCTGCTAATCTGTATATAAATTTGTACGATCTTACTCCATGCAAAGCTGATATAAATTCAGTAGTATTTGTAAACAACAAAGGAGGACGTTCTAAGGGCATAGCCATAATGTTCACAGGTGATTATATTGAAAACGATGATGTAATAATATATAACGCTACATTTGAAAGCAACTACGGCAGTGAAAACTGTAAAATTGTCCCTGTTACCTTTGAAAAGCGAAAAAGAAGTGACGGAAGCTGCGTTCTTTGGTGGCAGGATAGTGATTTCGAAATTCCACCCGCTGTTAATCAGAATCTTCCTTATACAAAGCGAGAGAAGCTTGAATTTGAAAAACAATTTGGCGTCAGATTTTTTGTAAAGGGAAATCCGCAGAAATTCAGAGATGTTGAAGTATACATCATACCCCTTGAAAATATAAAAAGTGCATATGCCCAAGGATACGCCCGTTGGAATGTACAGAAAAGACCATTAGCGTAAGTAAATATAATATTGCTCCCCCAACTAAACCTTACCGGCAAATACTCGACATAAAGAAAATTTCTCTGCGTCAGAAAAGCTTGAAATGCGGTAGCATTCCTGCGTTTTTCTTCCTTGATAAATTTCCTTTTTGCCTTCGTCTTTTTGGCAAGGTTTAGTTGGTGGAGCAATACCAATCCCTAAAATGCGGACGGCAGAATGAAATGCTGTCCGCTTTTTTGCGTTATGGCAGAAAAAACGGACATCCGAGAATGTCCGTTCTGATTTATTGTTGATTTGTTTCTGATTTTTTGAAAATCTCCATATCTGTTATGAAATTTTTGAAATATACAATACCGACGATAAGGCTGATAATTGGCAATGCAACAAACAGAATTCCCCACAAGTTGAAATGGGTAAGTGCAAAGAAAAGTGAGGGCAGCCAGCATAATACAGCAAAGAGGGAAAAAGCCGTACAAATTCCCGATAAAATTAATATTGTAAGACATCTGCGATTACCGTTTCGGTACATTCTGTTGTATATTGAATTAATAATAAGCTGAAAAATCAGACAAGCGATAGAACCTAACCAAATCAGCATGAATATCAGCAATCCCTTTACGGAAATTTTATGTTGCGGTTTGATTTTATTCTCTGCTATATTCCATTCTATGGTATAATTTATGTAATTATCAGGGAATTTTTTTAGTTTTACATCTTTTGAAACGCATAGGATATTTCCCTTTTCGTCAAATGCAGCAAATCGGCATTTTTTATATTTACTGCAAAAAGCCATAAATGCTTCCTCACCATAGGGCGTGGAGTCCAATTCATATAGAGCATCGGGGAGAGAAATTCTTCTGGATACTGAATTATCATTTAAGACGCTGTGATATAGATTTGCACCGCTGTAATGGATATACATACTGTGATAGCCGTCCTCGCTGTATTCCGCAAGCTCACAATTTTTATCCAGTACAGGCATAGTTGTATTATTGGCATTTTCGTTATAATCCGTGTAAAAATTATCATCGGTATCGAATGGCAAAAGCATATCGACATAAACATTTTCGTGCTTTTCGTCTGTCAATTCAATATCAAAAGAACTGCTCAACCACGCACAGCCGCTTAAAAGGCAGGCTGTCACAATAAGCATAAGCAGAATTTTAAATTTTGATTTCATTATTTCCTCCAAATAAAAGGCACTTTTGAAGAAATACCAAAAGTGCCTTGATGTTTTATTCTGATATTACTTTAATGCTCCTGCACGGGAATTTTTCTTATTCTTCTTAACCTCGTACATAACCTCGTCAGCCATTTTTACAATTTTGAACAGCGTGTAGGTGCTGTCAACTTTTTCTATAACGCTTCCGATACTTGCGGAAATCTTGTAAGGTTTTGTGACAATTGAATTGTGATGTTCAAGCTTTGCATTGAATCGCTGTTCAAGAATATGACAGCTGTCCTCGTTGGCATTTCTGTTGAAAATTACAAATTCATCACCGCCGAAACGAGCGCAAATATCGCCGTCATCGCAGCATTCCTTGATTACATTTGCAAGCTCTTTAATAGCGAAGTCGCCCTCGTCGTGACCGTAATTGTCATTGATGAATTTCAGTCCGTCCATATCAATAAATGAGAGCATAACAGTTTTTTCATTTGCAACACACTCCTTGAATACCTTGTCAGCGTGCTTGATAAAGCCGTTTCTGTTGTAGATATTGCAAAGAGGGTCAATAACGTAAATTCTGTTGAGTTCCTCCATAGCCTTATTGATGTGAGAAATCTTGCAGAGATTTTCAATTGAATTGCTGACAGCCATTGTAAATGTATGGCAAAGCAGGCTGTTAATGGGGAAATCGCTGTTTGTAATGATATAATAACCTAAAAGCTTACTGCGGAAGTGGAGGGGGAGGAAGTAGTTTATATTTCCGCCCTTTGTCTGCGGAACAGGGAACATATCCTCGCCGTTGAAATATTCAATGCTATCGGAAATGCCGTTATTCCAGATAATTGGTGCAGACATACGCTCAAAGCTGTTGTCTGAATCTTCAAAGCTGTTGAGCTTATAACGCTCCAGCAAGCCGCATACAAGGCAAAGTGAAAAATGTTCACATTCAAGTTCCTTAACAAAATCCTCAATAACAGCATAATAATCCGCTGTAGTTTCAGTATCAGCAAGACGAGCAGAAAGAATATTCAGCTTTCTGATATTGGAATTTGTATTTTCGATATTGTTATATGTAGTCTTGCGGAATTCGCTGTAATTTGTTTCAACAACAGCAGGGCATCCGCAGCTTTCAGTAAATACGCAGCCAGCTTCAAGCTGCTCATGAACAGGCTGTTTGTGGTTAATAAGGTCAAGGAGAACCTTGCAAGCCATTGTACCCATTTGTGAAAGAGGACGCTTTACAGATGTAAGAGCAGGGCAGTAATTTCTTGCACTGTATGTATAGTCAAAGCCTGTTACAATTACATCAAGGGGAATGCAGAAACCGTATTTTTCAAGAGTGCTGATAGCTGAAAGAGCCATAGCGTCGTTGGCACATATGAAAGCGTCGGGGAGGGGAAGTCCTGACTGCATATATTCCTCAATAGCGTCGTGACCGTCAAATCTGCGGAATTCGCCGTAATAGATACGCTCCTCGTCAACGGGGAGGTTATTTTCAGCCATAACCTCACGGAAAGCCAGAAGTCTTTCAACAGCTTCGGGGTTGGACATAGGTCCGGAAATATAGTTGATAGTCTTAGCACCGTGTTCCTTGATTACGTGGCGAACCATTTCACGCATTGCCTTTGTATTGTCAATGCTGATGTTGTAGAATTCGCTTATGTTATCGCAGTCGAAAACAACGGCAGGTATGCCTGAATCCTTGATTCTTTGGGAAATTTCTTCCTTTTGTGTACTGTCATTGATAGTGTTTGTCATTAAGATTGCACCGTCAAATTTTTCCAGATTTGCAAGACCGTAAATGCTGTATTCGCCGATATCAAAAAGACGGCTTTCAATCATACCGCCGAAAGCGGCAAAATATGAAACATTGATATTGTTTTTGCGGGAAAATTCATTAATGCCGACAATTATATTATTCTGATATTCCTCATCGAGTCCGGCAACAAAAACGGCAATATTAATAACATTTCCTAATTTCATTTTTTCTCTCCGTTTCAGCATATGTCACATTATTAATGTGATATAGCGGGTAATTTTATATAATATAATATATTATATCATATTGCAGACAGTTTTTAAAGGGTTTTTTCAAATTAATTGAAAATCAGCATATTGCACATATATGAGTGGTATAATTTAGGCATCCATACGAAATTTAAAATTTAAATATGTTAATTTGGCGATTTGCCCCCTTTAAAATCACTTATATATAGAAAGGGATAAAAATGCCTTTCGTTTATGTGAACTGCACAAAAAATCAGGTTGTATTTTATAGAAAACAAACAAGGAGGACTTCTTATGAAAAAACTGTTATCACTTCTCACCGCTTTGACATTTCTCACCGCCGCTATAGCCTGCACGGAGAAAGAGGAAAATTCATCATCTCCTGCCGTTCCCGATGTTACTGTATCTCAGACCATGTACAAGGAGGAACACGTGGAATTTCCCGAAGATAAGCGGTTTACCGAGGGTTTGACCTACATTGACGGGCAGGGCGTGAGGTTGATTTACACCGACAATGACAACAACTATAAAATTGCCGACTATGACGAAAATATGGCTGTAAAGTCAACAACGGAGCTTTTCACCGCCGAGGATAATGCCTTTGTGAATTTCGATTGTGCCGATGACGGAACTATGATTGCCTTGGTGGTGAATGTTCAGTCCGATTATGAAATCGGCACTCCCGAATATTTTGAAAATGCGGAATTTACCTATGAATTACGGAAATACGCTCCCGACGGCAGCGGTGAAACTGTAATTCCAATTCCCGAACTGGGAAATTACTACGCTCCATACAGCGATGTAATTCAGAATTTTCAGCTTATTGACGGAAAAATTCTTATTGTATTTTCATCGGGCAAGCTGATTATGGATTTGGAGGGAAATATTCTCGAAACCCGACAGGATGGCGGCTTTGTTTCATATTGCGAGGACAGCAGCGGAAAAATCATTGCCGCAGCTGATACGGGATATTGCTATATGGACAAGCTAAGCCTTACTCTGCCCGAAAATATGACGGAATACGGCGAATATCTCCGCCTTAATCTCAATCTTGGAATAACAAAGGGCTATGGCGGATTTACGGCATTTTTCATGCTCAACGGCGGTGTGTACGGAATGACGGAAAACGGCAGACTTACAGAGCTTTTCAACTACAACGACTCCCTTGTGTCCATAAATGATTACAGAAGCCTTGTATATGCAGGGGAGGGAAAATTCGCAGGTATCAGCAGCGAAATGGATAAAACTTTCCTTACACTTCTCACCGTCCGCCCCGATGATTATGTGATGAACCGTGAAGATGTGGTCATAGGCTTAGTGGGCGGTATTAACACTATGGACCAAGAACTTGTTACGATGTTTAATAAGAAAAGCGACAGTTTTAAAGCGGAGTTGAAATCCTATAGCGAAATGGACGATTTCACAGCGGCGGTGCTGATTGATGATGCTCCCGATTGTATAAGCTATTCGGGAACTTACAACACACGCAGGCTGAATAATCTAGGTGCAGTTATGGATATGTACGAGCTTTCGGAGAAATACGGCGGCTTTAAAAGGGAAGATATTCTCGATAATGTGCTGGAGGCTCTTGAAATTGACGGCGGTCTTTACAGCATATCCCAGACATTTGGTTTAACTGTTAATCTTGGCAGAAGTGATTATTTTCCAAATGGAAAAATGACGTGGCAGGTATTAAAAGATGTTTACAACAGCATACCCGAAGATGTCTATTTTTCAAATATTACGGGAATGAATCTGCCCCGTGATGTTTTTGAGTTTTTATGTACAAGTAATCTCCAATCCTTCATTGATTATGAAAAGGGCGAATGTAATTTCAATACTCCCGAATTTATTGAAATGCTGGAATTTACCAAAACTGTCCGACTTATGCCCGAATTTGACTGGCAGACATTCTATGATACTCACACGGACGAGGAGGCAATGTTGTTTCATATGGAGGATTACCACAGGGTATCCAACGGAGAAGCAATGCTGACAAATGATTGGGCATTTTCCCTCGACGGTTTTATAGAATTGAAGCACAGATATAATTTTGATGACGGAGAATTTACATTTGTAAATCCGCCCTCGGATAATCCAAATTCGCAAATGCAGTTTTATAGGCTTTACAGCGTTGTTTCAAACGGAAAATGCCCCGAGGGTGCGTGGGATTACATAAACTTTATCACCTCTGAAAATTTCCTTACAAGCTATTTGCAGACGGAGCGCAGCTTTGTGACATTCAAGGGTGCATTTGAGAAGATTAACAAGCAGATACGCTGGGATTCGGAAAATCCCGTATATGTTGATGAAAATGGGGTAACTGTCACCACGTTTACAACTGAAAAACCTATAACTGACGAGGAATACAATATGGCGTTGGAGTATATTTCAAAATGTACAATTCCCGCTGACTACAACCAAACCTTGTATAATATTTTAATGGAGGAATACGAAGCCTTTGCCGCAGGTGACAAAACAGCTGAAGAATGTGCGGAAATCATACAAAACAGAGTTTCGATTTACCTCAGCGAAAACAGCTGAAAAAAAGACGGGCAAACCGCCCGTCTTTCAGTTAGTTATATTTAGAATTGATGCCGAAATATTCTTCAAGGGTGATGTTGTAATTGCCGATTTCAATACCCTTATCACGGATTTTCTTCGCCATTTCAACACCTACATAGCGGATGTGCCATGACTCATACTTGTAGCCTGTTATATCCTGCTTTCCCTCGGGGTAGCGGATAATAAATCCGTAATCCACACAATGCTCTTTAAGCCATATAGCTTCGGGAGTGCCGTTGAATGAATCGCTTGGATTGTTTACATCAATTGCCATACCTGTCTGATGCTCGGAATGACCGGGACGAGCTGAGAATGTATCTGCTGTTGCCTGTCCGTGAGTGTAAACGTAATTGTTGTAAATCTGCTCCTGTGTTTCGTATGAACGGAAGCCTGATGCGTTCCAGAGGCTGTAGCCGTCATTTGCCGCTGCCTGTACAAGTGACTGGAAAGCATTGTAAGTTTCGGGTGTAAGTCCGCCGGGATTGTAGGAGCGTGGGAGAGCATATGTCTTATTGGCAATAAGAACGCCGTCAACATAAGTTATACCGTCAATCTGCTGAATTCCCTGCATTTTCTTTACAGTTACAGCGATTTCGCCGAATTCCTTTGTATTCTTATCGGTAACTCTGATTTTGCAGCTGCCCTCGCCGACTGCTGTGATATTGCCGTACTGGTCAACGGTAGCAACATTAGCGTCAGAAGTTGACCATTCCTCATCATAGGTACCGCTTACAATAGCGTATGCCTTTGTCTGTCCTGCTACAATTTCAGCTGATGTATAGCTAAGTTGAATTGTAGGAGTTTGGGGAGTTGTTGTAGTTTCAGCAGATTCTTTTGTGGTTGTTGTAGTTGTTGTACTTGATGCACTTGATGTGCTTGCTGCGGTAGTTTTTGCTTTGGTAGTTTTGCTTGTCTTTGCAGCTGCGGTAGTCTTTTTGTTATTTTTGATTTTGTCGATTTCTTCCTTGGAACGAGTTACAAGTGAAACAGGATTTGAAGTTTCAGCTGTATCTGTTGCGACTGTTTCAGCGGATTTTGGAGCCGCTGTTGTGCGTGGAACAAGAGTTAATTGTTCCTCTTTTTCTGATGTTTCAATGCCGTCAGCCTCGTCACCTGCAACGCTGAATTCGTTGCTGTTATCGCTGCTGTCGCTGTCATCGTTGGAATTGGGAAGTGTACGTCCACAGGATACTGTACCTGCCATACAGCACAGAGCTGTAATTACAGCAAGCATTCTTTTTGTTTTCATTTTCATTTTATCATCTCCGTTATTTTCGGTAAAAATGTATTTTATATTTCACCTTTTCACTTTAGGGCATCTCTAAAAACCCCTTTTGAGAAAAAACAGCTATGCACGACATCTGCTGCGTCAACCTCCCTCGGAGTGCGGCAGCACGCCTTCGGAAGGTTTCCTTGCAGCTGCCGCACCTATCTGTTTTTTCTTTAATCAAAC
>JAFSBM010000047.1 GCA_017437285.1 Ruminococcus sp.
GGCAATGTCAATGTAAAGGAAAGGACAGATCACTATGAAATACAAACGCTTATATATTGCCTATGGCAGTAACATCAATCTGGAGCAGATGGCATATCGTTGTCCCAACTCCAAGGTTGTGGGAACGAGAATGATTCCGGACTATGAACTGGAATTCAGAGGTGTGGCAACCATTGTTCCAAAGGAAGGTGCAGAGGTTCCTGTTCTGCTCTGGGAAATTGATCAGAGAGATGAACTCTCCTTGGACAGATATGAGGGATTCCCTCGGATGTACCGCAAGGAGCTTTTTGAGGTAGAGGTTGACGGCAAAATCCGTGAGGGCATGGCGTATCTCATGAACTGCGGTGAGATCGCTCCGCCGAGTCCGACATACTACAACGGCATCAAAAAGGGCTATGAGGCCAACGGTATGGACACCTCATATCTGAGAGCTGCCCTTGAACGTGCGGTATATCATGTACAGCATCAGGAACAGGAGGAAGATGAGGATTTCGAAGAAGATATGGAAGAAACCGATGACATTCAGATGACTTTTGAATAGGGGTGATAACTACGAAATATAAGGGCTTTGAAGTGAAGATCACACCGAGCAGACCGTTCCGAGTAAATCGGGACGGTCAATCTGTTCCGTGTGATGGCTTCATGATTGAGATTTATGACAGCAAAGAAAAGAAAAACGCTGTCGACATCATCTATGCAGCAGTCGGCTATGAGCTTCTGGAAAATGATATCCATGAAGCAGAGCAGCTGGCAAAGGATTATATCGACAGCGAAAAACTCGAACTGAGGGAATTGATGGAGGAATATCATGGCGATGAATGAGAAACCCAAGTGTCCGTTACTTAATGCTGACGGAAACATTTTTAATCTGCTTGGTATGGCAAGCAGGACACTCCGTGAAAACGGTATGAGAGAACAGGCAAAGGAAATGCAAAGCAGAGTGACAGCCTCCGGAAGTTATTCCGAGGCTTTGAGCATTCTTGGCGAGTATGTGGAAATCTGCTCCGCTGAGGAAATGAACGAAGAACCCGATGAGGGTATGAGCATGATGTAAACCAAAGATATGGAGGAAAGAATATGATGATTACAAAAGAAACATTCGTAAAACTGATTACAATGATTATGAACACGATTGATGACAAGAGAGAGTTCATTGAGGACAACGATTATATCCCTGATGAGTGTAAGGATTGCATCTTGGAGGAATGTGACTTCCTGAAGGATCTGATCACCATGCTTACCTGCATCATGATTGACCGCTTCGGTGTAATCCGTGATTATCTCTACGAGAGAGATGAAAATGGCGAATACTTTTTTGGAATTTCCAAGGGCAACAAGATTGAGGTCTATCTGTTGACCTCGCCGGAGGAACTGTACGAATACCTTGCTGAGGAAAGTGAGGGGTTCAGTTTGATTGCGATGAAAGCACGCTCATAAATTTTCGCAAGCTATTGCAAATTGATCGGGGGTATGATATAATATAGAAAAAGAAATGACTAAGCGGATGACAGCTTAAGTGCTGAAAAGCATGGAAATACGTCGAAAAACGAAGTGATCAATTTCGTCACGTATTGACAATTTCCCTCCGATGATTTCATCGGAGGTTTTTTATTGCAATTATCTGCAAAGTGTGGTATAATATAGGGGTCGGGCAGAACGATAAATAAGAATTTGCAGAAAGGAACAATATTATGATAAGGCATGCAACAATAGCGGATGTATCAAGAATTGCAGAAATATTGATTTTCGCAAAGAGAATGAATTATAGAAATATTTTTAAGAATGATAAAGTGTCCTTCGGAGAAATGCAAGTATACCCATTGGCAAAAAGATATATTGATAATTCAAATGAATTGAAGGGAATGTGGGTTTATGATGACGAATTTGTTAAAGGAGTTATAAACATTAATGGAAAACAGATTGTAGAATTGTATGTAGATTCATTTTTTGAAAATCAAGGTATTGGCAGTATACTTATAAAATATGCTATTGAGCAATTGGATTGTGATTTCTTATGGGTTCTTGAAAAGAATATAAAAGCCATACGATTTTATCAAAAACATGGTTTTGTGATTACAGAAGAAAAACAATATGAAAGAGGCACAATAGAATATATTGTAAAAATGAAGAGATAAATTCTAATTTATAAAACCGAACATATTCTTAAATGTCATCTATTTTGAGCAAGACAGACAATTTACCTCCGATGTTTTCATCGGAGGTTTTTTATTGCAATTATCTGTAAAGTGTGGTATAATATAGGAGGTCGGACAGACCGAAAAAAAGAATTTGATGAAGTGAGGATACAAGATAATGAGTACACCAAATGAATTGCTGAATAATTTAGATAAGTTACATACAACAGAATTGGGTGTTGTTCGAATAAAAAGAAATCTGTCATTAGATACAGATGATGTTGTCGGATGGTGTAGAGATAAAATCAAATTAGATAATGCTGTTATCACGAGAAATGGAAAGAACTGGTATATCAATATAGATGCTTGTATAATAACTGTAAATGCATATAGTTATACCATTATAACAGCTCACAAGGAGAAAAGATGAATTATAGAATTTGTGAACTGGAGTCTTTTTCGGTGATTGGACAAGAAATCGAACTTACCAATAGACAAAAAGAAAATATTCAAATATGTGTAGATTTTTGGCGTAAATTTAATAATAACCTCAAAAAAGCATATTTATCACAATCAGGAAATTGGATTAAATATGCTTTTATGGAAAGAAGAGAAGACAAATTATTTTATTGCTGTGCAATACCACGAAAAATAGTAGTTCTAGAGGGGTTTGTTTCAAAAGAAATTGCTTCGTGCAAATACATGGTTGTTGAGCATATTGGTTCTATGGATAAGATATACGAAACTTATAGTAAAATCTATAAAGAAATATTACCTAATACGGAATACATACCAATGCAAGAGAGTTTTCTGCATTTTGAAAGATATGACTATCGCTTTCATTGGAATAGAGAAAATTCAATTATTGAGATTTGGTTACCAATTAGGGATAGTTGACTTTATATAATGCTGAGAACTTGAAAGCAACGTGAACTTTCAGCTTTGTGAAGAGTTGAACGCACGCGATTATTTGTATTTGTCGCTTTGATTGTTGCAGAAAAGAGGATGATTATGGTTGAGCTAAATATAGAGGAGTACATTTGCAGAGAATTATCATCGGAAGAACAAAAAGTTGCAATGAGCTTTGTTTCTTAAAAGATAAGCATCTTACTTTTTACAAGGATAATGGTGCTTATTGGAAAGAGATAAGTAATAGACCTTAAAAACTATCCAATACTACAAATTCCAATTTGTCGAACTGAATATTATTACATAGCCATTTTAATGTCATCTATTCTGAGCAAGACAGACAATTTCCCTCGATGATTTCATCGGAGGTTTTTTATTGCAATTATCTGTAAAGTGTGGTATAATATAGGAGGTCGGACAGACCGAAAAAAATATGCATTTGAAAGTGAGATGAAAATTATGAATAATGAAGTAAAGGAAGTTATTGAAAAAATTAAAGAGGTAAAAGATATATTAAAAGAATTTGCTGACAAAGATGAAGCAATAGGGTATCTTATTAATGAAACAAAATTATCAAAAGAGGAATGTGCTGCTGCATATGATATTATTATGAAAATTAAAGATTAAATCCGAATTTATCAAACTGAACTATAATATAGGCGGTCTGACAGAGAAATAAGAATTTATGGAGGTGTAATATGCACGGTTATCAAATCAAATTATTATGGAAAAAACTGATTGAGATTCACGGCTTGATTTTATCTCAGAATTGGATACAACTAAAACGTGTTGCCGTAATCTCAGATGAAACGATTGAAGAAGCAAAAATAGAGATAGAAGCATATCCTGGAAGTATGACAGAATGTCCATATGATGAATTTACTGATGCGGTCACAATCAATTCATTTGACGGCAGGAATGCAGATTGTATGGCATACTTCTGGTTTGATGACGAGGAAAGCGATTTATCAATGGACTGTACAGCCGAATTCCATGGCAGAGAGATGAAACGCATATACATAAATTAAATTCATGTGTTTTAATTGGTTCTATTAGTTAATCAAAATTTATCAAACTGAACTATAATATAGGCTGAGGGACTGAAAATATGAGTAAAAGGAGTGTATAACTATGAGTATCATAAAAATTGAAGAAATAGAAGAATTGATGTATCAATCTTTCAAAAAGGCGATAATTGACTTTTCAAAGACGGAAAATAATAAGGACGTTTATGCTGTTGTTTTTGACTGCGATTTATCCAATTTTAGTGTTTGTATCAGGTATGCCAACGAGAATGATTATGAAAAGCGTTTGATTAATTATGACAAATATGCATATATGTATAAGCCGTATGGAAAGAAAGGTCTTTTGGGTTATAAGTACAATTCAGTTGGCGACTTCAATCGGATAGAATGGGAAGCAGATTCGGCAATAAAGCATTTTTTTAATAGTTGTCGCTGCCAGTCAACAGATGCTGTTTACTATGAAAATGCAGACAGACCTGCTGATACCTTTGAGTATAAAGGTGCAATTTTCAGAGGTGATGTACAAACAGAGCTTTTACATTGTTGTAATGGAGAGTTCCAAAAGGACGGCGAGTTCTTTATAGGGCTTGCTTCTGAATTGTCAGATGTGTTTGGGGAACTTATTATTAACTGTATACAGCGTCTTAAAGATGACGACCTTGGACTTGACAAGACAGATAATTTCATTGTGTTTATGAGTGACCACGACATAAGCAATGCGACATTTGCCGAATATGTTAGTCGAACAGTTGATAAAAATATATTTGACCAACTTACTGACTACTCGAATTTTGAGCAGGAATGACAATTCCCCTCCGATATTTTCATCGGAGGTTTTTTATTGCAATCGTTTGCGATGCGTGGTATAATATTGCTCCACCAACTAAACCTTGCCGTCAAATACTCGACATAAAGAAAATTTCTCTGCGTCAGAAAAGCTTGAAATGCGGTAGCATTCCTGCGTTTTTCTTCCTTGATAAATTTCCTTTCTGCCTTCGTCTTTTTGGCAAGGTTTAATTGGTGGAGCAATAAAATCTGAAAAAATTGTTACACATTGGACTTGTAATGCGAGTAAATATTATGAAAGCACTTGATATATTAAAAAGGAGTGATTGTTTTGACTGATACTCAATACGCACTGCTATATTCCGTTTCACCTGCAAATGCCCATACAGCGTTGTTTAACGAATATTTCAACTACGTTTATTCAATAGTTTTCAACAAGCTGAGAAGCTGCGGTACAAAAGAGGATATAGAAGAATGTGTGTCTGATGTATTTGCGGCAGTTTTTGAGAAATACGAGAAAAACGGTTTCAGCAGCGGTTCGCTGAATGGGCTGATAGGCACAATTGCAGCAAATAAGGCAATAAGCTATTTCCGTTCATTATCGGCAAAGAGCAAATACACAGCGGAAATTGATGAAACAGCCTTATCTGAAATAAGCGATGATGAATTATTAGTGGAAAATGCGGAGAAAAAGGAACTGAAAGATATTCTGCTAAGCTGTGTGAATGCCCTCGGTGAGCCTGATTCCACAATGATTATCCAGAAATATTATTACAATATGAATTCTTCACAGATAGCGGAGCAACATTCATTGACCTCGGCAGGGGTGAGAATGCGTTGTGCAAGAGCGTTAAAAAAGCTTGAAAAAATGCTCTCTGAAAAGGGATTCGGATTAAAGGAGTGCAGCTTATGAGTGACAAAAGAGAAATAAGCTTCGATATTCTTGAAAATACGGATATTGAAACCGTGGAAAAGCTTGAAAGGGATATTCCTATGGTAAGCGAAAAGGATAGAAACAGAATTTTTGAAATGAGCCTGAAAAAGTTTGAAAGCGGAATGAATAAGAGTATTGACGGCGATAATGAAAGTGAAAATGTTGGGGTAGATATAAACGATGAGGAATTTATTGTAAGCGGAGTTGAAAAATACAGTAAGCCAAAAATGTCAAAGGCAGCGGCAGCATTCATCGGTACTGCGGCGGCATTGGCAATAACCATTTCGGGTATCTGGGCATTTTCCCATAGCAATAACAAGATTGACGAACCTATGCAGGACAGCACTTCAACATCTTCATACGAGGAAAAGCCCTCGAAACTTACCCTCCGTTATGCACAGGACAGAGTGTTGGGGAATATCTCTGAACAAATGTGCAGTTATAGTTTGTTTGATGTCAATAAAGATGATGTCCCCGAACTCATTGTGAACTGTAAAACTACCAAAAACAGCTATTTTTCGGACTTTTACTATTTCAACGGAATTGATTATGTTCGGGAAATAACTCTCGCCTCCGATACAGATGAAAAAATTGAACTTCGTGGCGTAATTAAATGCAATGAAGCTGAAAATCTCATATGGTGCGAACATCACGAAGAAAGCGGCAATGCAGTCTATAAAATGAACGGAGATAATACCTTTGAAAGTATGGGCTGTTTTGAGGATGATGATGAGTTTCTTACAAGCAGGGAGTGGATTGATTTCAAGGAAGGGTACAGTGAAGAAGAAGCGGGCAGTATCTCCGTTCGTCCGCAGGAAATACACGACCTTGCAAGGAACAATCTGCTTGAAACTTTATCAGCTAATCAATATTGTTCTGTGGTGGAATATGCTTATTGTGAGATAAATTCAGACGGCACACCTGAGCTTATAATAAACTTTGAAAATATGTCAGGCAATAAATTTTCTTCTCTTTACTTTTTCAACGGAGCCGATTACCTTAATGCAGCAGGTGAAACTGAAAAAGGCGTTATTTCTAATATAACAGGCAATCTCCGTTTCTGCCCCTTTGAAAGTCTTATCTGGTGTGAACATCAGAATAGTGGGGAGTATTCAGTTTATAAGATGAATTATGACAACACTTTTGAATTAAAGGATACCATTGAAGAACCTGATACCGCCAATGTTAATAATCAGCTTGGTTCTTTGTATAATCACTACAACAATAAGGAATGGATTAACATTGAATTTACGCCTTATAAGTAATATTTCACCCTCTGAAAGCCCGAATTTTCGGGCTTTTCCGTTGAGAAAAAGTAAATCGTGGTGTATTGCTGTTGGAATTTTTATATTTACGCATTGACAAGCGTGAATATGTATGGTATAATAATAACGTGATATATATAAACTTATCTATATGAGGTGGTACATATGAAAAAATCAGAACTTGCAGCGGAATTATTTTCACAGGGATTCAACTGCTCTCAAAGTGTATTTGCGGTATTTGCGGAAAAATACGGCATAAGTCAGGAGCTTGCACTAAAAATCGGCTGCGGATTTGGCGGCGGAATGAGAAATGCTGAAATCTGCGGTGCTGTATCGGGAGCCGTTATGGTTATAAGCCTGCGATACGGTCATTCCGAGGGCAGCGATAACGACAGCAAATCCCTGTGCTACGCTAAAACAAAGGAATTTACGGAGCAGTTTAAGGCAAAAAATAACAGCATTATATGCCGTGATTTGCTTGGAATTGACATATTTAAAGGTGACGGAATGAAAATTGCAGGGGAAAAGGGTTTATTCCAGACTGCCTGCGTTGATATGATTAAAAGTGCCGTTGAGTTACTGGAAGAATTGGGGTACTGATATGGACTATGCAAGAATTTTTAAGGCTTTGGGAGATAAAAGCCGCCTTGAAATTGTGGAAATGCTGGCAGGCGGTGAGAAATGTGCCTGCAAGCTGCTTGAAAAATTTAATTTTTCACAGCCCACTTTGTCCCACCATATGAAAATCCTTTGCGACAGCGGAATTGTCGCAAGCCGAAAAGAGGGGAAATGGATGTATTATAGCCTTTCAGATGATTCTGTCAGGGAGATAATCGGATTTTTGAAAAAATTAACTAAGGAGATAGAAAAATGAAATTTTACAGAAATGAGCTTGAATGTTGTCCGAAAACCACTTGCAAAAACAACGGAAACTGCAAGGACTGCATAATGAAACACAAGGCTACAGACAGCCTGCCATACTGCCTTTTTCCCGATAATGACGGGGATAAGAGTCTTAAGGGCATCTCTAAAAACCCCTTTTGAGAAAAAACAGCTATGCACGTCATCTGCTTCGTCAACCTCCCTTGGAGTGCGACAGCACGCCTGCGGAAGGTTTCCTTACAGCTGCCATACCTATCTGTTTTTTCTTTAATCAAACGGGTTTTTAGAGATGCCCTTAAACACTTCTATGAAAAGCTTGGGGAATATCTTTCCGATAAGGATTAACTTTCACAATTTTTCACTTTAGGCTGTTTTATGTGAAAATTATATCACAAAGAATTTTTCAATTTTTAACATTCACCGCATTTTAGTTTCACAAAAGACGGGTATACTATAATCATCAAAGGGAAAGAAATTTCCACGAAAGGAAAAGTGATTAATATGAATGAATACAATTTCAACATTGAAGAAGAAAATGGATACTACCACGATGAAAATCCTGATAACAAGCCTAAAAAACGTACAGGCTTAAAGGTTGTGGCATCTCTTGTGGCTATGACTCTTGTTTCAGCAGGTTCAATCGGAGTTTACCGCACAGTTACCGAGGGAAATGCTCCCGACAAGGAAATCTCACAGTCAGAGGATGAAAAGCCTGAAAAGTCCGATAAATCCGATTCATCAAAGGCTGATTCCACCGATTCTAAGGAAACTACAACAATTTCCAATATGAACTCAATCAACATCAATGAAAACAACACAGATATGAAAGTTCTTACAACAGAGGAAGTTGTAGCAAAGGTTATGCCAGCTGTTGTTGGTATCAAATCAGAATTTGTAATTGAACAGCAGCAAAACGGCAATAATTACGGCGGATATGGTGATTTTGGCGGTTTCGGAGGATTTGGCGACTTTGGCGATATTTTCGGCTTTGGTGACAGCTTCGGCGGCGGAAATTACGGCGGACAGACACAGCCTGAAAATGCTATTGGCACAGGTACAGGCGTTGTTTTTGATGAAACAGGTTATATTGTAACAAATGCCCACGTTATTTACGACAGCCAGAGCGGACTTGGTTTAGCTGATGAAATACAGGTGCTTGTGAACGATGAAACATACACAGCAGGGGTTATCGGCTATGATGTTGACTGTGACCTTGCGGTGCTGAAAATTGCCGCAGAGGGACTTGTGGCAGCAGAATTCGGCGACAGCGATAAGCTTAATCTTGGCGAAGATGTAACAGCTATCGGAAATCCTCTTGGACTTGACCTTATGAATACAGTTACAAAGGGCATTGTTTCAGGACTTAACAGAAATGTTACAATCAACGACAAGTCAATGAGCCTTATTCAGACTGATACAGCTATAAATGAGGGTAATTCAGGCGGTCCTCTCATTAACAAATACGGTCAGGTTATCGGCATCAATTCCTCAAAAATGTCAAGCAGCGGACTTGGTTCAGCTTCAGTTGAGGGTATCTGCTTTGCAATTCCCTCAAATAAAGTATCAGATGTAGTGGAGGATTTCAAGAATTACGGCTTTGTCAAGGGCAAGCCACAGCTTGGTATCAGCTGCCGTGACGTAACAGAGGACGTTTCAGAGCTTTATGATATGCCTCTTGGCGTGTATGTAGTGGAAGTGACAGAGGGCAGTGCAGCAGAGGCGGCTGGTCTTAAAAAGAGCGACATTATTATAGCAGTTGACGATGTAACAGTAAAGACTTCATCTGAACTGACAGCACAGAAAAATCTCCATAAGGCAGGAGATGAAATAAAGGTGACATTTATGAGAAACGGTGAGAAAATGACAGTAACTCTCATTCTCGGCGAAGCAGAAGCTCCCGTTGAGTAATATTAGAGATGCCCATTATAAAATAACGAAAATACCGCACAATTTCACGTTGTGCGGTATTGGTGTTTTATGGTCATTATATTATTTTTCGCCGTGAATAAGATTCATAAACTCCTGCATTTTAGCTTCATAAAATTCGGCAGGCAGCAGGGCAATTCCTATTTCATCGCTCAACACAATCAAGCGGCTTCCTGTTTCCAATCCGAATTTTTCACGTGCCGCTTTGGGAATGACAATCTGCCCACGGTCGCCGATATTTACCGAACCCCAGATATTTTTTCCGATAGGTGCAGGGGGAAGCACTCCTAAATCCGCTTGTACTCCGTCTTTCATAAGGCTGTCAAGGGTAACTCCGTACAATTCAGCAAGTACAGCCGCTTTTTCAATATCGGGAACAGTCTGTCCGTTTTCCCATTTTGCATATGCCTGACGGGAAATATTAATTTTCTCCGCAATCTGTTCCTGTGAATAGCCGTTCAGCTTTCGCAGCACAATGAGATTTTCTTTCAGCATAAAATCAACTCCTTATAAATCAATAATTTCAAATCTTCTGCACGATGTTTTATAGCCGATAATTGTCAATATTGCGTAAATTGCCGCACCTGCCGACAGAAGAATAAGCTGCAAACCAAGATGCTCCGTGCCAAAGGCATTGACAGGGGAAAGATTGGGGATATGATGTGCAGTTTCGGCAATTCCGATTGTCAGAAATGTGGCAATAATATAGCTGACAAATGGCGTGAATTTATATGCCGTTTTGAAAAAACCTGCAATAAAAACGAGGTTGAACAGCCCGAAAATTATCAGAGCCATTCCGAGAAAAAAAGGATTTGCATTCATCAGTGCATTCTCACGGTAGGGTGCAGCTTCTGAAAAAACTGTCATTCGCAGTATTGTCAGCACCGCCATAACAAGAAATCCTGCCATTTCAATCATAATGGAAAAGATAAATTTTCCCTTGACAACATCACGCTTTGCAATGGGGAGAAGTATCGTATATACAATATCATTCGCCTCTCTTGCATTCTGAAAACTGTAAAATATTCCAAGAGTTACAAAAAATGCTCCGCATAAAACGGGATACCCAGGAATAAGCGTCATTGCTCCAGCCACAATAAAAATATATGTCAAAACCGAAGCACTGAGGCGTATTTCTTTTTTCATAAGTGCTTTCATTTTTTATTCTCCCTTTCCATTCTGAGAAATATTTCTTCAAGCGTTTCATCGGGTTTGCCGTAACGCTCCATAAATTCTGATTTTGCAGCGTCTGCACGGATTTCACCGTGGCTGATATACAGAATATTATCAGCACATCTTTCCAAATCCGAGGTAATATGGGTTGAAAAAAGAATTGTCACGCCGTTTTCCTTTAATTGGCGGAAAACTTCAAGAAGTTCGTCCCTTGAAAATGGGTCAAGTCCGCTTGTGGGTTCGTCAAGAATAAGAACCTCCGAACCGTGGGAAAGGGCAATGAGCAGGTTGCATTTAACTTTCATTCCCTCTGAAAGCTCCATAGGCTTTTTATTTTCATCAAGTCCGAAAAGCTCCATATATCGCCGACATTCCTCATCGTTCCAGTTGCGGTAAAAGCCTTTGGTAACTTCAATAATATCGTGCAGAGTTCTTCTGGGATACCAGCTTACAGTTCCTGTGGAATAGCCTATACGCTGTTTAATTTCGTTTTCATTTTTTAAAAGCGGCAATCCGAAATAGCTGATTTCACCGCCGTCAAGGTGAATGAGATTAAGCATAGCCTTGATTGTAGTCGTTTTTCCTGCACCATTTCTCCCGATAAAGCCTGTGATTTTTCCCTTTTCAAGAGAAAATGACACGTTTTTCAGAGAAAAAGCGGGGTAGTTTTTGCATACGTTTTCAAGTGTAATTATATTCACAACAATACCTCCTGTGTGATTTATATGAATATTGTAACATATAGTTGCATTGGTGTCAACCAACTTTTATTAACACAAAATGTTATGTTTAGTTGCCTTTGTGGGATTTATCGAAATTACAAAAATTTCCTTAAATATTTACAGGCTGAACTCACATAATACTTTTGCGGAAGAAATTCCGCACTCCGAAAATAAGGAGTGACAGCTATGAAGATGACACCAATTGCACTTGCATTGACAATGGCGGCAATGCCTGTAAATGCTGTATATGCGGCAGATAATACCGTAATAGGCTACGGGCAGGGAATGGCTTGCGACAGCCTTAACCGCCCCCTCGATGCAATAAGTTTCAATGAACGATACGGCGGATATGATGCCTACGCTTTGTCGTCAGAAGAAAACAGAATTATCATAACCTTTGACCAAGGCTATGAAAACGGCTATACAGCGAAAATTCTCGACACACTAAAGGAAAAGGGAGTTTCAGCGATTTTCTTCTTAACAGGCGATTATGCCAAAAAGGAGGAGGCACTTGTCAAGCGAATGATTGCCGAGGGACACATTCTCGGAAATCACGGTATGACACATTCAAGCCTGCCAACTTTAACAGCGGAAGAAGCTGAAAAGGAGATTATGAGCCTCCATGAATACGTGCTGAACAATTACGGCTATGAAATGCAGTATTTCCGTTTCCCCTGCGGCGAATACTCCGAAGCGGCTCTTGAAACCGTGCAGAAATGCGGATATAAGACGCTTTTCTGGAGTTATGCCTATGTGGACTGGAAAACTGATGCCCAGCCTGATAAGGCGGAGGGATTGAAAAAGCTTTCCGACTCGGCACATTCGGGAGAAATTCTTCTCCTGCACTCGGTATCAGCTACAAATGCCGAAATACTGGGAAATGTAATAGACAATTTAAGACAAAAGGGATTCAGCGTATAGTAATAAAAATCCTCTGTGGAAAAACTTCCGCAGAGGATTTTTTATTATAGATTCAGGGCAAAACCTGCGGCAATTCCAATAACCGCCGATGAAGCAATAATGATAATTGGACTGATTTTTTTCTTTAATGTGAAGAAAAGTGCTGCTCCGAAAATTGCAAGGGAGATGTAAAATGGCACACCTGTGAGAACCTTTGCAGTTACACCGTTAGGGAAAAATACTGTGGTTCCGATTGACACAACAGCAGAGCCAATCATACCGATTACAGCAGGTTTCAAGCCTGTCATACAGCCTTCAACCGCCTTGCTTTTGCGGAATTTATCAAAGCATTTCGCAACAATAAGAATAATTATAAATGAGGGCATAACAACACCGAGAGTTGCACATATACCGCCGATAATTCCACCTGTTTCGTTGCCGACATAAGTTGAAATGTTAATGGCAAAGGGACCGGGAGTGCTTTCGCTTACCGCAATAAAATCGACAATCTGCTCATTTGTCATCCAGCCTTTCTGCACAACAGCCTCCTGCACCAGAGGGAGCATTGCGTAACCGCCGCCGAATGTGAAAAGACCTATTCTGAAAAATGTAAGGAAAAGTTCAAGTAAAATCATTTGCTTGCCTCCTTTGCCTTACTTGCCACGGTGAGGAAATAAATCAGACCTGCAACAGCACAGCCGATGATGATAAATACGGCATTTATGTCCGTAAATGCGGCAAAAATGAACGCTGCCGCCGCTATGCAATAGGAAAATACATTCTTGGGGCATTTCTTGTACATAGAGATAAGAGCCTTGATAATAAGGGCGAGAACTCCTGCACGAATGCCGAAAAATGCGTATTTTACCGCCCTGTAGCTGCTGAATTCACGAAGCACCATTGAGATAATTGTGATAATCAGGAAAGAGGGGAGGACTACGCCTAAAGTGGCACATAAAGCCCCTAAAACGCCTGCTGTGCGGTATCCCACAAAGGTTGCGGAATTTATGGCAATAGGGCCGGGAGTTGACTCGGCAATTGCCACGATTTCGAGAATATCTTCATCGGTAAGCCACTTTTTATTTTCGCAGACCTCTTTCTGAATGAGGGGAATCATAGCATAGCCGCCGCCGAATGTAAACGCTCCGATTTTGAGAAAAGTCAGGAACAAATCAAGTTTTCTGTGTTCTTTTTTCTCCATAATTAATCCTTTCATTGCACGGAAACAGCCGAACTATGAAAAGTTCGGCTGCCCCGCATTAGGTGGTTTATATGAAATTTTGTGGATGTCATAATTAGAAGTTAGAGATTAGAAGTTAGAAATTAGAAACCTCTAAATTCAATTTTTTCATTCATTTTGAAATCAGAAAGCAGGTCTTTCGGGAATTACGAAATTTCCTGTTTCATCTGTGGCAGGCTGAAAATCGCCTCTGTTGAAGTCCCTTTCGGGCATTACAGGATTTCCGTTTTCATCAGTAGTCGGCTGAAAATCGCCTCTGTTGAAACCCTTTTCGGGAATTACGGGATTTCCGTTTTCATCGGTAGTCGGCTGAAAATCCTCACGGGGATTTCTTCCGCCGAATTCGCCCTTATTGCCACGTCCGCCGCCGAAGCCGCCCATTGCTGAACGCTCTCCCACGAAGCTGACTATATTTTCAGCAGTAAAACTGCCAACTGTCGTGCCTTTTTTGTCGTAACCGCCTTTTTCGTAAAGTCCATAGACATTTTCTGCCGCTGAACTTCCGCCGATTTCAAGGCTGTATGTCATTCCATTTTGAATTTCGGGAGTGCTTATCACTATATGGTCAAAAGTTTTTGTCGGTGCAAAGCTGAGTATATCGTCATTTTCGCCAATCAGCGCAACAAGCGTTCCAGCTGTCTGAGTTGAACCGATACCTGCGGAAACACAGTATTGTGCGGATTTTTCGGAGGGAGATTCTGCCATTCCCGAACTGCCTGCGGCTGCGAGAATACCGCCGTTTACCAGTATTTCGCCGTTGCTGTCAATGGCACCGTTGCCGCTGTTTGTGGGGCCGTTTACAAGAACAGTTCCGCCGTCAATCGTCATATTTCCGTTTGAGTCAAGACCGTCACCCTGCGAGTCAACGTAAACCAGACCGCCGCTGATATTAAGCTCCACACCATTTGAGTATGTCCCCATACCGCCCTGCTGTGTTTGACCGTCTGTTGCGTTAAATCCGTCATCTGAGGAAGTAACTGCCGTTTCGCCGCCGCTGATATTTATAACAGCACCCTCGATACCCTCGTAGGAGTCGGTTATTGTGACAGTTCCCGAAGTTATGTCAATTCGGCTGTCGGCGTGAATACCGTCACCGCCTGCGGAAAGTACCGATTTACCGCCGTTTATCATAATATCTTTATTTGAATGAATTGCGTCATCTGCGGAATTTACGGTAATTTCGCCGCCGTTGATTTCAACGGAATTTCCGCCTTTTATGCCCTTTGTGCTGTCTGATGCGGTTGTGTCGGAAGTTTCAGTTGCGGTGGAATCAGCAGTCTGCTCAGCCTGTGGAGGTTTAGGATTTCCGCCGCCGAATCCGTCAGGGGGAGTCATATTTTCAAATCCCTCGGGAGGAGTGAATTCTCCGCCAAATCTGCCGCCGAAGCCCATATCATTCTGCTTAGGCTGGGCATTTTCCATACCGCCGCCGCAGATAATATCAATTGTTCCGCCAGCTGTAACAGCGTCACTTTCTGCCTGTATTCCGTCATTTGCGGCATTTATTGAAATATCGCCGCCCTCAATGTAAACAAATCCCAATGCGGTATCGGTTTCGGTTGATTTTATACCGTCCTCACCGCTTGTAATGTCAAGTTTTCCGCCGCATACAGCGGTATAATCCTTGCCCTTGATACCGTCAGCAGTGGAATTTACAGTAATATCGCCGCCTGTAATAACAATATCGTCCTTGGAATGAATTCCGTCAGCAAAATTTGCGTTTACAGAAAGTTTTCCCGTACCGTTGAGAGTTATGCTGTCGCAGCTGAAAATGCAGGCATCAGGCTCGCTGTTCTGCTCATCGGCAAAGCTGTAGGAACTGCCGTCAGTCAGCGAATTTACGCTGTTTTCCGCAAGGGTTACAAAGATTTTATCTGAATTTTTCCCGTAAATAGGAGAGGAATTTTTGCAGGTAATATCCGCATTATCGAGAACAAGCTGAACCTTTGCCTTGTCAGCGTCAACGATAATCTGACCGTCGTCAAGACTTCCAGAAAGGCGGTATATACCCTCTTTTGTGATTGTAACCGTGGAGTTTTCGGCTTTTGCACCGTCGCCCTCAATGGTTACAGCTTTGCCGTTAAGCTTGATTTCTGCGGTAATATCGCCGTATTCTGCGGATTTGTCCCTGTCGGAAAAAAGCTCATTATACGCTCTTTTCACGGTATTTTTCGGGGCATCTGTCGCTTTTTCCGTTGCTTTTTCGGTAATTTCTTCCGTAGCCACGGTAGTATCAGCTGAATTTTCTGTAGATGTTTCAGAGCCGATATTCTGCGATTTTTCCGTAGTACAGCCAACAAAAGATGCGGTTACAATTACTGCTGTAAGGAAACCAAAAATCTTTTTGCAGGAGTTTTTCATTTTTATCACCCTTTTACTTTGGTTCCAACTCCTTTTCTATGATTACATTTTACCCCACAATTATGACAATCCCGTGAAAGTGTCACGAAAATGGAGTAAATGTTTGGAGTAAAAATACGGTTAAAAACCTTTAAAACCGTCATTTACAGCTTGTCTGATTTCCCTTTCACAGCCTTTTATCCGTTCAAGCTGGGCGGTTAATTCCAGTTCCCGTGAGCGACATTGTTCCGCTGTCTTTTTGGGGAAATTCCGTGTGCCGCCCCTGTAGCGGCTTGCAAGTTCAGAGATAATCAGCACAATTCCATTGTAAAGTGAGTCGATTTCCTCACAGGTGAGAAGTCCGTCAATTCCCTGTGCAAAGCCGTTTATGGCATCACGTATATCCGCAATTGAGAATTTTTCCGCCGTAACGGAGCGAATCATATCCCCGAAATCGGCACAGATATACCCCGACATTGCGGTGTCAAGGTCAATAACCGTCAGCCGTTCCCCGAAAATTATATTATCCGCCTTGGTGTCGCCGTGGATATTCCGCAAAGGCAGCTTTAAATCCCCGAAATTGTGGAGTTCAAGGGGAGTTTTCAGCTGTATACCACAGGAATTTACAACTTTCAGAAAACGTCCCACAGCATAGCCGTGATAGTACGGCGAATACTGTCCGTCACTTTCGGTATAGTCGTAAATCCGCCATATTTCGCCATTCTGCTCAATATATCCCATGCCGTTACATTGGAGATAACGGGGAACAAAAAGGGAATTATCCCCGAATTTCTCAAAGGCATTGCCGATTACAGAAATATTCTCTGCAACTATTTCGGGATTTTGAAAAATATTGCAATTGAGAGATTGCAGAATATATTTCTTCTTATTACAGTTACAGAGAAATGTTTTATTTATATGACCGCAGGAAAGCTCGGTAACAGACGAAATATCCGTCAGACCGAACTTTCCGAGAATTGTATACATCAGTTTTTAAGGCTGTGCATAGGTGCAGGAATACGTCCGCCACGGTTGATGAACTTCGCAGGGGATTTATCCTTGACCGGCATTACAGGGCCGCTTCCGAGAAGTCCGCCGAATTCCAGCATTTCGCCCTCTTTTTTGCCCACAGCAGGGATAAGACGTACAGCAGTTGTTTTCGTGTTAACCATACCGATAGCCGCTTCATCAGCGATAATAGCGGAAATTGTTTCGGGAGATGTTTCACCGGGAACTACAATCATATCAAGTCCAACAGAGCAAACAGCTGTCATAGCCTCAAGCTTTTCAAGGCTGAGAACACCAGCAACTGCGGCATCAATCATACCTGCATCCTCTGAAACAGGGATAAATGCACCTGAAAGTCCGCCAACTGTAGAAGATGCCATAACACCGCCCTTTTTAACGGCATCATTGAGCATTGCAAGGCAGGCTGTTGTGCCGTGTGTACCGCACATTTCAAGTCCCATTTCTTCAAGGATATGGGCAACACTATCGCCTACAGCAGGAGTCGGAGCAAGTGAAAGGTCAACGATACCAAAGGGAACTCCAAGCAATTCAGATGCTCTTGCACCTACAAGCTGTCCCATACGTGTAATTTTGAACGCTGTCTTTTTGATAATATCAGCAAGCTCGTTAATTGAAGCGTCGGGATATTTGCTCAATGCCGCACGTACAACGCCGGGGCCTGATACACCAACGTGAATTTCACAGTCAGGCTCGCCTACACCGTGGAAAGCACCTGCCATAAAGGGGTTATCCTCAACGGCATTGCAGAACACAACAAGCTTTGCCGCACCGATACAGTCACGGTCAGCAGTTCTCTCAGCTGTTTCCTTTACGATTTCGCCCATAAGCTTTACAGCGTCCATATTGATACCCGACTTTGTAGAGCCGATATTTACGGAAGAACAGATATTCTGTGTAACGTCAAGGGCTTCGGGAATTGAACGGATAAGAGCCTCGTCACCTGCTGAAAATCCCTTGTGAACAAGTGCGGAATATCCGCCGATAAAGTTAACTCCGCAGGTATCGGCTGCTCTCTGGAGTGCCTTTGCGAATTTTACGGGATTATCATTGGGGCAAGCCGCCGCAAGCATAGCAATAGGAGTTACGGAAATTCTCTTGTTAACTATGGGAATACCGTATTCCTTTTCGATACGCTGTCCCACAGCTACGAGATTTCCTGCCTTTGAAACGATTTTATTGTAAACCTTTTCGCAAGCCTTGTCAATATCGGTGTCGATACAGTCAAGGAGAGAAATTCCCATTGTAATTGTACGTATATCAAGACATTCGTCCTGAATCATACGGATTGTTTCAAGTATATTGTATACGTTAAGCATTTATAAAACCTCTCTTATACATTGTGCATTGAGTTGAAAATGTCCTCGTGCATTGTGTGGATAGACAGACCAAGCTTTTCGCCAAGACTTGTCATATCGTCAACAAGCTCGGAGAAGTCTGAAGTCATACCTGTGATATCCACAAGCATAATCATTGCGAACATATCCTGCAAAACGCTCTGTGTAACCTCGATTACATTAACGCCTTTTTCGGAGCAAACTCCGCTGACTTTGTGGAGAATTCCCACATTGTCCTTACCGATAACAGTTATAACAGCTCTCATATAAAAAACCTCCGTGTGACAACAGGAAATAGTTGTCAAAAATTTATCACACTTTATTATAACATATATTTATGAAAAAATAAAGGGGTATTAATAATTTTATTTTTTAATCTGTATTTTTTTGCTGAAAAGGTAGAAATCTTTTTTAAAATGTGTTATAATGGTTTTATATCAATCTGAAACGAGGTGTTATTTTGCAGTTAATCGACTGTCATACACATACGCAATTTTCTATGGACTCCGAGGCTGACATCAATGCTATGATTAAAAGGGCAAAGGAGCTGAATTTAGCCGCCTACGCTATTACCGACCATTGTGAGTGCAATTGCTGGTATCCAAAGGAGCATTACGAGAATACCGAGTTATTCGACTATTTCAATTATAAAGACGATTTTGAAGCCTCCCTTTCAGCTGTTACGGAACTGAAAGAAAAATATTCGGACTTCAATCTTATATGCGGCACGGAATTGGGACAGCCTCTCGCTGACCTTGAAATTGCCGAAAAGTGCATAGCGGACAGCCGCCTTGACTTTGTAATTTCATCGGTTCATCAGATAAAAGATGAAAAGGATTTTTTCTACATAAACTATTACCATATGTCAACGGCGGAAATCAATAATCTTCTCGAAAGATATTTTTCCGAGGTCTATGAGCTTTGCAAATGGGGAAAATTCGACGTTTTAGGGCATCTCACCTACTGCCTGAGATATATGAAAATCAGAAACGGAATTACTCCCAATATGAAGCTTTTTGATGAAATTATTGCCGAAAGTCTGCGAACTCTTGCAGATAAGGGCAAGGGCATTGAAATCAACACATCGGGTATAAGACAGGGCTTCGGCACTACTTTTCCCTCCCTTAAATATATAAAGCTTTTCCGTGAATTCGGCGGAAAAATCATTTCCATAGGCTCTGACGCACACAAAGTCCGTGACCTCGGTGCAAATATAGCTGAGGGTACAGAGCTTGCAAAGGCTGCGGGTTTCAGCGAAATCTGCTATTTCAAGAAACGTCAGCCCGTATTCATTAAAATAAGCTGATTCGGCATTTTTGCCTGAATACATATCTATGAAAGGATTTGAAGAAAATGAAAAACGAAATCATCAGATTATTACAGCAGAACGCACGTATGTCTGCCGCCGCCATTGGAGAAATCCTCGGCATATCAGCCGCCGCCGCAGAAGCGGAAATCGCAAAGCTTGAAAAAGACGGTGTTATCAAGGGCTACAGCGTTATTCTTGATGACGACAAATACGATAAATCCATTGTTCAGGCAACAATTCAGCTTAAAGTCACTCCCCAGCGTGACTGCGGCTTTGACGATATTGCAAAGACAATTATGATGTATGAGCAGGTTGACAGCGTTAGCCTTATGTCATCGGGTGCATATGACCTTTCCGTTGAAGTGAGAGGAAACAATCTCAAAGATGTGGCTCTGTTCGTTTCTGAGCGACTTGCTACAATTGAGGGAATTCTCTCTACATCAACTCACTTCATTCTGAAAAAGTATAAGGAAAAGGGCATCTTCATCGACAGCGATGAAGTGGACGAAAGGGGACTGTGTTAAGTGATAGATTACGAAAAGGTACTTTCAAACAGGGTTAAAAATATTAAACCGTCGGGAATTCGCCGATTTTTCGACATTGCTTCAACTATGGAGGGTGTAATTTCCCTTGGTGTCGGTGAGCCTGACTTTTCAACTCCTTGGGCAATCCGTAAGGCTGCTATCAAGGTGCTGGAGCGTAAGCAGGTTGTATACGGACCTAACCTCGGTATCGCTCCTCTGCGACAGGCAATTGCCGATAAATTGAAGAAAACTCACGGTGTTGAGTATAATCCCGACAATCAGATTATCGTTACTGTAGGCGGTTCTGAGGCTATTGACCTTGCAATCAGAGGTATGATTGATCCCGGTGATGAGGTGCTTGTGGTTGAGCCGTGTTTTGTATGCTACGCTCCCCTTGTGGAACTTGTAGGCGGTGTTGCTGTGCCTGTTCCCACACGTCTTGAAAATAACTTCAAGCTTACGGTGGAGGATTTGAAAGATAAGGTTACTGACCGCACAAAGCTCCTTATACTGCCATTCCCCAACAATCCTACAGGTGCAATTATGACTCGTGAGGATTTGGAGCCTATTGCTGATTTCCTCCGTGGAACTGATATTATGGTGCTTTCCGATGAAATTTACTCGGAGCTGACATACGGCAGAAAGCACTTTTCAATTATCGAACTGCCTGATATGGCAGAGAGAACTATTTATGTCAACGGCTTTTCAAAGGCATACGCAATGACAGGCTGGAGATTGGGATATGTGGCTGCTCCCGAACCTATAGTTCATCAGATTTTCAAAATCCACCAGTACGGCATTATGTGCAGTCCCTACATCAGCCAGAATGCGGCAATTGAGGCTCTCACCAACTGCGATGAAGAGGTTGCGGCTATGGTCAAGGAGTACAATATCCGCCGAACATATCTTGTAAATGAATTTAACCGACTTGGCTTGACCTGCTTTAGTCCCGAGGGTGCATTTTACGTGTTCCCCTGCATAAAGAGTACAGGTCTTTCAAGTGAGGAATTCTGCGAAAGACTGCTCTTTGAGGAAAAAGTGGCAGTTGTTCCGGGAAGTGCATTCGGCGACTCGGGAGAGGGCTATATAAGAATTTCCTACGCATATTCGCTGAAACACCTTATGGAGGCTATTTCACGAATTGAGAAGTTCATAAACAGCCTTGGAGGCGAGAAAAATGAGGGTTAAGGCTGCGGCAAAAATCAATCTTGCCCTTGATGTTACGGGAAAACTGCCCAACGGCTACCACACTTTAGAAAGTGTATTCCAGACTGTAGGGCTTTATGACGAGGTTTCCGTGGAGCTGGCAGGGGAGGGGATATCTCTCACTTGTGAAGTTCCCGAAAGCTTTGCGGAGTCTGATGAAATTCCCTGCGATGAACGAAATATAGCCTATAAAACGGCTAAGAAGTTCTTTGAGGAAAACGGAATTGACTCAGGCTGCCGTATTCATATTAAAAAGGGAATCCCCTCACAGGCAGGAATGGGCGGCGGCAGTACCGATGCGGCAGCTGTGATTTACTGCCTTTCAAAGCTTACGGGAAAGAGTTTTTCTGCTCCCGAAAAAATCGGTGCAGATGTGCCGTTTTTCCTCACAGGGGGGACGGCATATGTTGAGGGAATTGGCGAGAAAATCACTCCCATAGCTGATTTCAGCGGAAAAATTCTTGTTATTGCAAAGGGCAAAGAAGGAGTTTCTACCATTGAGGCATATGGTGCAGCAGATGCTCTTGAAAATCCCGTTCACCCCGATGTTCAGGGACTTGTAAAGGCGATTTCTGACAATTCCGATGAGGTTTACAGCTGTATCGGCAATCTTTTCGAGGATGCAATTCACCTTGACGAGGTTGCGGATATAAAGGCGAAAATGGCTGAAAACGGAGCATTGGCGGCTTGTATGACAGGCAGCGGCTCGGCAGTTTTCGGAATTTTTGATACATCTGAAAAAGCCGCTGACTGTGCGGATAAGCTGAAAGCCTGCGGATACTTTGCACAGACCTGCGAAACGGTCAGCAAGGCATTTGAAATATTGGTTTAGAACTATAACGGCAGGTTTTATTCCTGCCGTTTTTAGCAATCTACCCTTGAAAAATAGCATAATTTTTTCTGTATTTTAAGATTATTTTAAGGCAGATGTTATATAATTACAAAAAAAGAAAAAGAAAGCAATAGTATAGTGAAAAAATTTACGATAATTAAAAAGGAGTTTTTTACTATGAATAAGAAATTTTTACTTAAAGGGCTTTCTTCCGTTGCTATGGCAGCTGTTGCTGCACTTTCACTTTCAGCTTCAGCAGCACAGGCAGCTGATGCGGTTTACGGCGATGCAAACTGTGACGGAACTGTTTCAATTGCCGATGCTACAGCTATTTTGCAGGCAATCGGAAATCCCGACAAATATGCCCTTTCAGAAAACGGTGCAGGAAATGCTGACGTCTACAACAGAGGCGACGGACTAACTGCCCTTGACGCTATTTCAATTCAGAAATTTGATGCAAAGCTGATTGAAAAACTGCCTGAAAGCTGGCAGGAGGGACAGGGTACAACTGACCCTGTTACAGCTAAGACAATGATACATCTCAACGGCGATTCTGCTACAGTTGAGGGCGATTATGCCGAGGTTAACGGCGGTATTATCACTATCAGCCATTCAGGTGAATTCTGGGTTGACGGTACACTTGCCGACGGTCAGATTAACGTAAATATTGCCGATGAAGCGGCAGATGCAGAAACTGTAAAAATCTTCCTCAACGGTGCAAATATCACAGGCAAGACTGTTCCTGCAATCCTCATTACAAATGCGGAGAATACTTCTGTAAATATCGTTGACGGTACAGAAAATACAATTTCTGACGGCGATACAGCTTATGCAGGTGATTGGCTTGGTGCAGCTGTTATCGAGGCTAAGGACGATATTACATTCAAGGGCGGCGAAAAGGGTACAGGTGTGCTTACAATTACCGCAAATACACAGAATGCTCTCGTCTGCAACAACGACATCAAGTTCACAGGCGGAACTGTAAATATCGACACTCTCAATGCTACTGACAAGACAAACGCTGTAAACGGCAAGACTTCCGTAACTGTAAAGGAAACAGCAGTACTCAATATTGACGCTGAGGGCGACGGTCTGAAATCCTCAAAGGGCGATGTTGCCATTGAGGGCGGTACAGTTTCCATAAAGGCTGGAAATGACGCTATACAGGCAGAAACTACCATTGACATTTCAGGGGGAACTCTTGTTGCAGGCGGTGACAGAGGTCTTACTGCTGTTATTGGCGTTAACATCACAGGCGGTAATGTTGCGGCTACAGCTACCGATAATCAGGTTGACACAACGCTTATGACAGGCACAACACAGAATACGCTTATTCTCAATTGTGTTGATTCAACTGAAACTGACGGCTGCTGGAAAAAGGCTAATTCCTTCGGCGGATTTGAGTTTACAAAGAAGTATAAATACGTTCTGCTCAGTTCTCCCGACTATACAACAGGCAAGGAATTGTCATTCACAAACGCAGCAAACAGCTCAGCTGTTATGCACGGCAGTACCAACTTTAAATTTGCTGTATCAGCAGTTCTCAATACTTTCAACGAGGTTAATCCCTCTGCGGCAGTTCCTCCCACAGATACAGGCACAGATACACCTGCACCTGCTGACGGCTACAGCGTAACTCTCAGCGGAACATCAATTCTCTCGGACGCTCCTGCGGCTGTGGCTTCATCAGCTGACGGTAAGCTTACAATTTCTCAGCCGGGTACATTTGCAGTTTCGGGTGCAGCTAAGGACGTTCAGATTTACATTGACGTTGACAAGACTGCATACCCTGACGGTGTAGTTCAGCTCGACTTTATGGGAGCTGACATTTCAAACAGCAAAACCGCACCTATCTTCGTTAATTCAATCGGTGATGAGGTGCAGATAGTTGCAAAGGCTGGCACTGAAAATATAATCTCTGACGGTACTGCACATACTGAAAGTTACACAAACAGTGACGGCGAAACCATTACTGTTGAGGGTGCAATCTTCTCAAAAGATGACCTTAAAATCAAGGGTTCAGGCACTCTCACGGTTAACGGCAACGTGTCAGACGCTGTTGTGTGCAAGAACGATTTGAAAATTTACAACGGAACAATTACAGTTAATGCCGTTGATGACGGTCTGAGAGGAAAGGACAGCGTTACTGTGGGAAATGCCGCAGATACGGACTTTTCCGCACTTAAACTCACAGTAAATACGAAGCAGGGTGACGGTATCAAGTCAACGGGAACTGACGCTTCAACAGCTGATAAGGCTTACGGAAATGTCACAATCAACGGCGGTACACTTGATATAAACTCTCATGCTGACGGTATTCAGGGCGAGCAGAGCGTTATCATAAACGGCGGTACTATCGACATTTACACCTACGAGGGTTCAGGCTTCTCAGGCACTGTTTCAGGCAATACAGGGGGCTGGGGAGGCAGTTCTTCTACAGCTTCTCCCGATGTTTCCGCAAAGGGCATAAAGGCGGTTGGACTTTACGATGCGGCAGGTACTACATGGCAGAGCGTTGGTGATATTACCGTAAATGGCGGTACAATTACCGTTGATTCCTCAGATGACGCTATTCATTGCGGCGGTGCTATGAATCTTTTAGGCGGTGTTATGAAGCTTGCCACAGCCGATGACGGTGTTCATTCCGACCACAATGTAACAATCGGACAGGGTACAGCCGATACTTTTGACGATGTTCAGATTATCGTATCCAAGGGATATGAGGGCATTGAGGGACTCAATATCACAATGAACAGCGGAACTGTTATCTGCAACACAACCGATGACGGCTTCAATGCGGCTGGCGGTGCTGACGGCTCAGGCGGCGGCAATAATATGGGCTGGCGACCTGGCGGAATGCAGACTGGCGGCGGCAGCTATTCTCTCAATCTCAAAGGCGGATTTGCTCTTGTGAATGTAACTGACGGCGACCATGACGGATTTGACTCCAACGGCTCATTGACAATTTCAGGCGGATATTGCGTAACAAACGGCAATGAGGCTTTCGACTGTGACGGCACAAAGAGCTGTACAGGCGGCATATGGGTTGAAAATACAGGCTCAGGCGGCATGGGCGGCGGCTTTGGCGGAATGGGAGGCGGAAGTCTTACCGCATCTGTCAGTGCAAGCGGTTCTGCAAGCAAGGGTACAAGAATTTCACTTGTAGGCTCTGACAATAAGGTTATTGTTTCATTTATCGCAGGCAAAAATGTCAGCAACTTCAAGGCAGGCGGTTCAAACGTAAGCGGAAAATTCTACACAGGCGGCGAATTAAGCGGTTCAACATATTTCCAGAATGTTGATGATTCACAGCTTGCGGCTTACGGCGGAACTCTCACAGGCGGAACAGCGTTGAATTAATTAAGAATTAAGAATTCAGAATTAAGAATTATGGGCGGTGGATTTTTTCTGCCGTCCTTTATTAATGCGTAATTTGTAATGCGTAATGCGTAATTGAATTAAGAATTTAGAATTAAGAATTCTATTTTCTAACATCTAATCTCTAACCTCTAAACGGCTAACGGCTTTATATATTCAAGAATGCAAAATAAAATCAAGGATGCAAAAACAAAATTGCATTCATCCTTGTATTCTTCTTTTTGCACAAACAATAGCATATACTTTTGTTACTGTTGCACAAAGTTAGCTATATTACGTTTGTTGGCGGACTGCCAAAGGCAGCCCCTACACGATTACATTTTTCATCAAGTTTTAATTGTTACAGCGTACTACGAAATATAACTGCCGTTCCCAAAAGCTAACGGCTTTAATTAAGGCATAACCTACCCCACAAATAATATCAATATACATCAGATATTGATTAACGGCTATATATCGTTAATAATGCACATTCATCACAGCCTGTGCATCAAAGCTTAACATATCTTATTAAATGCTATTATCATATCAGCACTTATACTTTACATAACATAACTTAACTTAACTTATTTATTTTAACAGATAATATCACATCATAACTTAGCTTATCTTAATATAATATTTTCTGTTTTATTATCAGATGTTATCTGCTTTATACGCTTATATGCAGATTGCACAAATATAGCATATCTTTTTTGTGCAAAAAGAAGAGTGCAAGGATGAATGCAATTTTGTTTTTGCATCCTTGATTTTATTTTGCATTCTTGATTAAAGTAGGGGCGGATAATATCCGCCCCTACAAATCCAATATATATAATTACGCATTACGCATTAATAAAGGACGGCAGAAAAATTTTCCACCGTCCAATTTCTAACATCTAATCTCTAACCTCTAAACGGCTAAAGGCTAAAACTATAAAATAAAACAAATAAGTCCGCCGCAGCCGTCATTTATAATGCGTTCAAGGGTTTCCTGTAGCTTCATTCGTGCGTCAATAGGCATTTTATAAAGCTTGCTGTGAAGTCCCTCGTTGACCAGTTCGTGGAGAGATTTGCCGAAAATATTGCTTTCCCATATCTTAGTGGGGTCGTCATCAAAGCCGTCAAGGAGGTACATAACAAGTTCCTCAGACTGCTTTTCCGTGCCGACAATGGGGGCAACAGCCGTGTTTATATTGGCTTTCATCATATGTATTGACGGTGCGGAGGCTTTCAGCTTAACCCCATATTTGCCGCCCTGCTTGATAATTTTCGGTTCTTCCAGCGTCAGTTCCTCCAGTTCAGGCATTACAATTCCATAGCCTGTTGCCTCAACTTCCTCCAATGCAGGAGCAATTCTGCTGTACTTCTTCTTGATGTCGTTCAGCTCCATAAGCAGCGGCATAAGGTCGCTTTCGCTTTCAATCTGAATTCCTGTAGCCTCACCGAGAATTTTATAGAAAAGGCTGCTGTCGAGGTCAGCTGTTATGGTGACAATTCCCTTTCCAAGGTCAATTCCCGTAGTCACAGCACTTATGATGTGAGGGCATTGCTCCATAGCTTCCGCCGCATATTTCGCATCACGGACAAGGTGAATATCCTTTGCGGATTCACGGATACAGCCGAGGATTTCCGATTTCAGCCAATGACCTTTTTCAAGGGTATTAATCCAGCGAGCCATACGGATATTTATTTCACGGACGGGGAAAGAGTAGAGAATTTCGCTGATGATTTCCCTTATATCTTCTTCGTCAAGGCTAAGACAATTGACAGGAATTACCGTTGTGTCGTATTTCTCCGAAAGCTGTGCCGCAAGTGCCTTTGCCTCGGGAGCAGTGGGATTGACGGTATTCATCACAACTACAAAGGGTTTCCCTAAATCACGTAGTTCACGGATAACACGCTCCTCACACTCCTCATATTCCTCACGGGGAATGTCAGTAACCGAGCCGTCAGTAGTTACAACAAGTCCTATGGTGGAATGGTCGGTTATGACCTTTTGTGTGCCGATTTCAGCCGCCATATTAAAGGGAATTTCCTCGTCAAACCACGATGTCATCACCATTCTCGGCTGTTCATTTTCGATATAGCCGATTGAACTCGGCACGATATAGCCCACGCAGTCAATAAGACGGACGTTGAAAACTGCACCGTCACCGATGCTTATTTCAACAGCTTCTTCGGGGATAAATTTCGGCTCAGTTGTCATAATTGTCTTTCCTGCGGCGGACTGGGGCAATTCGTCTAACGCCCTTTCACGCATAAATTCGCTCTTGATATTGGGAATTACAAGGGATTCCATAAAACGCTTGATAAATGTTGATTTTCCTGTGCGTACAGGGCCTACAACGCCGATATAAATATCTCCCCCTGTACGCTGTGCAATGCTTGTGTAAATATCTTTAGTCATATTCTGCTCCTTTATTCTTTAATGGGTATAAGCAGCATTCTGCCGTTTTCGAGAGTTGTGTCGGAGAGGTCATTTTCCTCCATAATCGCCTCAACTTCGGTGCTGAATCGCTTTGCAATATCCCAGATATTTTCCTTATCCGTGCCGAAATAAAGCTTCACAGCATAGTCCCCGTCACGCTGTTTCTTTGCGGAATCATCAACGGAAAGGGCGGTAAGAGCGTTAAATCCCGATGAATCCGAAAGGGTAATATTTACCGAAATATCGGCTCTTGCGGTGAGAACCCCTGTGTCGGAGATGTTGTAGGATACCGATATATCACTGATTTCAGCCGATACTGCCCCTTTTGTCATATCGTCACCGATGCTGACAGTTTCCTCAAATGCTTCGTCACGGTCAGGCATTGTAATAGCTCCGCTGCTGTCAGCTGCCGCCATAGAATAGGTGAGCATACCCGAAATAATCACGGATTTTCCGTCATTTCCCACTCTTGTATTGATATTTTTCGGTGAACACCACATTGAAAAAATACGCTCAGGAACTCCCTCACCCTGTGCAAGCTGTGCGGTATGTCTTAGGCTTTCTGCATAAATTACAGGGGGATTATTTGTGCGGATTTCCGAAAATTCCGACTCGCAGGGATAAATTGTCGAATATGCGTCACATACCGCCATAACCTCGGATATTTTCACACAGCGGCACACAAGCTTAATCTCAGGCTCAATTTTCAAGGTGCGGTTTTCGCCGTTTTTATCGGCTATAAGGGTAATATTACAGCCTGTGGTCTTGGCGGAAACATTGCAGGTAAAGGCTTCGTCAATGCCCTCCATATCCACAATCTGACTGAATGGGAGGGTTAATTCAAGGGGTTCGGGAGCAGCTTCAGCGGCATATAAAATTTTGAGAAAAATTTCGCCCTTGGCAAGAAGCTTACCCGAAATGATTTTCTTTTCGATTGGGGAAATCCTTGTATCACAGCGGATAATGCTGATTACAGGTGGCTGAGTTGAGGGGATTTCCATTTCCTCCGAAAGCTGAATTGTCTTATCTCCGCAGATTTTCTGTGAAATAAACTTCATCGGGGATTTTTTCAGCTGAATATTCATACCTGTGGCATCACAGATGATTTCCTGCTTTTTTTCGCCAATTACGGTAATTTTCACCGATACCGCACCACGTACATCAAGACGGCGTTTATTCACCGCACGGAAGTTCACGTGGTCAGCCTTGGGCGTGATAAGCACATCGGGGCAATCGGGAGATTTTCCCAGTTCTACGGACTTTGTGTAGGTTTGCTTCTGGCTTATGCATTGGAGAGCAGAGCTGTTTTCACCGCAGTAGATAAGGCGGATTTCACAGCTAAGCTCATAGGAAAGAGTGCTGCCGTTAATGGAATAATCGGCGGCAGTCGGGATAATTTCGCACCGCACAAGTCGGAAAATATCGGGGAAGTAGTCGGGGAGAATGTAGTCAAGCTCCACTCCTTGCTCCTGCAAGCCGTTGTAAATGATTTCCTCGGTTGGGATTGTTTCTCTGCTGATTTTTAAAGTCATAATTAACCTCCTTAAAAGCTTTGTACCATTATATTCACTTGTTCGGAGATTAATGCTTATTTTTTTATAAAAGCCGTTAGCCTTTAGCTTTTAGCCTTTAGCCTTTAGCCTTTAGCTTTTAGCTTTTAGCCTTTAGCTTTTAGCCTTTAGCTTTTAGCCTTTAGCCATTCAGCAATGCGTAATTCGTAATGCGTAATTATTTTCAATGTCTTTAGCTGTTAGTTTTTTTAGGAGGGTGTTTTTTTACCGTCTTTTCTTATGTATGCTGATATATTTAAAACGGGCGGATAAATGCAGTCACCCATAGGGAAAGAAACCCAAAACCGATTGAGAGAAATAAATATTTATTAACAAGTAAATATAACCCCAAGCCCTGTGCAAAACTTATTTGTTTTGCACAGGGCTTATTGCATATATGATGTGTTATTCTGTTTTGATAATTATCATTTGGCTTCTTTTCTTTTAGCTTCTGCCTCAAGCAACTCCATTATAAGATATTCCACTTTTCCTTTATCACGTTCAGATAAACATCGCCAATTATGCAATAAATTATGTTCATCTTCATCGAGAAATTGTTCATTCTCATATCTGTTACGCTCTGCAAGGTAATCAAGACTAACCCCATAATACTCAGCGAGTTGAATTGCTCTTGAAAATGGAAGTTCACGTTCCCCTTTTTCATATTTTCCATAATACTGTGCTGTTGTGCCTAAATATTCGGCAACTTCTGTCTGCGTTTTGTCAGTGTCTTCTCTTAGATCTCGAATTTTCTTATACCAAGCCACAAATGACACTCCTTTCTATAGATATTTTATCACATGTGACTAAAAAATATTGACTTTTCAGCCTAAATAGATTATAATATAACTATACCTAACCACATGTGATTATATAACTGTAAACTTAATGAATCTTGGATAGCATAATCGAACATAGTTGAGTTGCACAAGTGGTTGCATTACTATTTTTTTCCAAACTATATCGTAATAATTCGTGACATGTTATAATAAAACCAAATAGATTCGTTTTTATTTAACTGGGGGTGATGGAGTTGAGTTTAATTTCGTATATAAGACATTTACAAGAAAAATATTCTATAACGCAAACAAATATTTTATATGAATTTGTTTGTCGTAACATACCAATGAATAAAGGTTCTCTGTCTCATAAACTTAAGGGCGAAAGGGAATTGAGCAGAAAAGAACTTGATACAATTTTAAATGTGTTGCAATGTACCAGTGCAGAACGAAAAGAAGCTTTAAGATTATTTAAAATTCATAAACTCGGTGAAGTAAAATACGACGAGCTTATATGCATGAAAAATTACATTGAAAATTTCGTAGAAGAACGTATTCCATTTATATATGAAAAAAATGTTTCTTTGGATTATTCTATTCATTTATCTAATGAGAAAATGCTGAATAGTTACATATTTGAATTGCTTAAAAAAGCTGAGGATAATTCACAAGTCAATATTATTTGCCAGTCAGATTATCAGGTTCTTTCAAGTGTTTTGATTCATCTATACTCTCGTGTAGCTCCAAGAGTAAAACAACTTGTTTGCCTTAACAACAGTGGAAAAAGTGAAAATAATACATATAATATCAGATTAATAAAGACATTGAACAATCTTGTGGCAAGAAATTATAAACATCATGTTCGTTATTATTATGATGATACCTCCTCACATCTCAACTCCTATACTTTCTACCCTTACATGATTACATTAAACGATATGGCGATAATGATTTCGAGCGATTACAAGCAAGGTGTGTTCATTAAAGACTTAAATATCGTTAATGGTATTAATTCTCAGTTTGACACAATCTTTAATCAAAGCAATGATTTGTTTGAAGTCATTGAAAACGATTTTGAGTACATGAAACAATGTGTAATGTTTGAAAGTGCAGGATTTGAAGAGATGTTTGCACTCCAATATCATCCATGTACCATTCTTAACGGAAACCCTTTTCTTGCAGATGTAGTGATAAAGGAAGAAATGCCATTAAGAAATGAAATTCTTGAAATGTACAAAAACAGGTTGAAAATGTACAAAAACAAAAAACAATGCTTTATTTACTGTGACGAAGGTATGGATGATTTTTTGAAAAATGGTTTAACTACGGATATGTCCACAGAAATTTTTAAACCTGTTCCTGATGTGGATCGTAAAAATCTTGCAATACGAATGCAAATTAATCGAGAAAATGTTATTAATAAATCAATTCCGGCAACATCACTTAATATACCAAAAGAATTGACAATTATGTGTTATGATAACGATCGAATTATTGTTGGATATAAACATCCGGATTTTCATAACAGCGGTGTTCGCTTAATTACTAAAGAACGCAGTATTTACAAATCTATGCTTTTATTATTGAAACATTTGCGTGATGAGAATGAGATAGGGGTGATATTCTAAGTAAAATTAAAAAGATATATATTATATATTGAATATGGTGTAGAAAAAAATACAGAAACAGCTCTTGATTGGCTTGATAAAACTGCTGAGAACGGTGATCAAAGTTCAATAGAATTCTTAAAGACGCTTGATGAAGAAAATTAGCACTCTTTAATTGGAGTGTATAAAGTTTTAAATACAAGGAGTGAATCTTATATGGCTCAAAAATCAAAGGAAGAATTATTTAATGAACTGAAGCAGCGTGCAAAACAAGGAAATAAGGAAGCACAGTATCTTGTTGGCGAAAAATACTGGTTCGATGGTGAAAAGACAAACGCAAAGTACTTTTTAAGAAAAGCTGCAAAAGAAAATCATTCTGATGCACAGTTTTTGCTTGGAAAAATTCTATATGAGGAGAGAAGTAATAACGAAGATGAAGCTATGCACTGGATTTGTTGTGCACATATAAATGGAAATCCTAAAGCTGCTAATTATATGAATAAAAAACTGGATGAATATGAAGCTGAAATAAGTGAATCAGTAGCAGAAATTAATTATAATCTATTTAATCGTAAAGTCAAAATTATAAAAAAATACGGAATTGATTATGAAACGGTTTGTGAAATGGAGAATAAACATTTTTGGAAGACATTCGGTATCATTCTAGCAATAATGGTATTTATTTCTATTTTGGTTACAAGTTGTATGTTATAGCCATTTAGATGAGAAGGTGAAAAAAATGATTATACATAGATCCGTTTTTTCGGAAATAAATAACAACATTTCGGACTTTCCACCAGAAACTGGTGGGATTTTAGGAAGCACTAATGATAAAGTGATCGACAGATTAATTATGGATCATCCGTTAGAAAACCCTGAAAGGCCTTGCTCTTATTCGCCAAATACTATTTTTCTAAATTACTGTATCAATAAGTGGCAAGAAAGCAATATCTCTTTTATGGGGATATTCCATACACATTTTGTTGGAGTAAAAACACTCTCTCATGGTGATAAGAAATACATAAATACAATTATGGTTGCTATGCCGGATACTATCGAGTATCTGTACTTCCCTGTATTTGTTCTGCCGGAGAGAATACTTGTGTGCTACAAAGCGCAGAGAGTTTTTGATGAGGTTGAAATCTCTTCAGAAGAATTGGAGATTGAACCGTAGAAAAATATGATCTAAATCTCTTTGAGGCGAGAGATGAATAAAAATATTTTTTTCAGGAGGTATCATGATGAAAGAAATTAAAAAAATCGAATTACCAAAAGGCTGCTTTGAAGGAAACTGTTCTGACTGTTTGTATGCCAATTTTTACGACAGAGATAACTATGGCAGAGTAAAATGTCAGGGCGGTTATGGTGGCTATAACAGGCCCGAAGATCGTAATGGTTGTTTCCATTGGAAAAGTAAATAACATTACTAATAAATAAAGCGTGAAAATTTTCCGATCTTGTTCAAGCCTCTGCAAAAATTGCAGAATAAGATCGGAATTGTTCGTAAATAAAATGATACAAAATCGTGTTAATGCGGGAGGATGTCATGTGGAAAAGAAAAGGCGGTTTTATCGATTGGTCTGGCATGTGGAGAGAACCAAGCGACGGATTCATTGATGCCTCTGGAATGTGGCGTGATCCGGGTGATGGCTACATTGATGCATCCGGAATGTGGCGAGGCCCTAACGACGGATTTATAGATTCATCAGGTGTATGGAGAAATCCAGGAGAGGGATTTATTGACCCTTCTGGAATGTGGAGAGAGTGATTACAAGGAGGCTTAAGATGAAAAATAATAGTTTAACAGAAAAAGAAGAAGCCAAAAACTTATATCAGTATGGCATGCGATATTATACTGGCGAAGGCGTTCAAATTGACTTTTCTAGGGCGGTAGAACTTTTTCATCAAGCCGCAGCATATGATTTTGCTCCTGCTCAAACAAGCCTTGGTATGTGTTATGAAAAAGGTCGCGGGGTTGAGCAAAATTATTCAAAAGCAGCTATGTGGTTTAAAAAGGCAGCAGAGCAAGGAATTCAATATGCTAAAATGGAATTTCAACGCCTAATAGATCTCGGATATGAACCTGAAAAAGAAATAAATGAAACAGAAGAAGTGTCAGTTGAACAATCTGTTGAAGAAGCTGAAAAATGTTTTAATGTAGGTTTGGATTTGTACTCTGAAAAAACATCAGAAGTGAATTATAAAGAAGCCATAAAATATTTTAAAAGAGCTGCTGAATTTGGTCATGCCAGAGCACAGCTGTATTTGGGAAATTGCTATTTTGACGGTAAAGGTATTAGTGTTAATTATTCAGAAGCATTGTTTTGGTTTAGAAAATCAGCATCACAGGGTGAAGCTGATGCGCAGTATAAACTTGGTATGTGTTATGAAAATGGCAAAGGTGTACCACAAGATTTTCATGAAGCAGCAAAGTATTATCGTCTTGCTACAGAGCAGGGAGAACCATTTGCAACCACTAATCTTGCATTATTGTACGAAAAAGGAAAGGGCGTAAAGAAGGATATTAAAGAAGCAGAAAGGTTATATCGTATTGCGGCGATTGATGATGGATTGGCACAGTATTACCTCGGAGATATTTACTATCAGGGTAAGAATGGAGTAAAAGATTGGTGTGAAGCTGCAAAATGGTTTTATAAAGCTGTTGATAGCGGAGTAGATATTGCATCGTACTTTCTTGGAGTTATATATCAAAATGGTAGTAATGGTATTGCACGTAATATGAGTGAATCTATTAAGTGGTATCTTGAAGCTGCTAAGAAAGGCTATAGTCTTGCTCAATTCAAACTCGGTGAAATATATGAAACCGGAAATGGAGTTTCGTGTAATTTGACAGAAGCAGCACAATGGTATCTTAAAGCCGCTAAAAACGGCTACATTCATGCTCAATTTCAAATGGGATATATGTATGCAAACGGCCAAGGAGTTTCAATGAATGGAACAGAAGCACTAAGATGGTATAATAAAGCAGCAGAAAATGGAAGCATCGAAGCACTTTTTAAAATTGCATTAATGTACGATTTAGGTACAGGTATCAAATCTAATAAATATGAAGCGGTAAGATGGTATAAAAAAGCTTCAGATAAAGGACATGCCAGGGCAATGTATTTTCTTGGTTTTAATTACATGGTCGGGGAAGGTGTTGAAATAAACAGCTACAACAGATTACATGGAATATCATTAATAAAAAAAGCTGCACAACTTGGTTGTAAAGAGGCTCAGAGTGACTTATTAAGTAAGGGGATACGTTGGTAAAAATAATTTAAAATCTTATTGTTAACAATGAAAAATAAGTTTTCACAAATAATTTATGGAGGTATTCATATGAAGAAAAGATTAACTGCATTATGTCTTGTTTTGGTTATGATAGGAAATATATTCCTTATCAATAATGCTGGAGCTGTTTTTACACCATTAATAGCTGTTGCTGAAAATACGACGAGGGATGAGGCTGATATTATTGAATTAAATACATCATATGAGGATTCATTAATTTCATCAGATGATATTAACTGGTATAAATTTAAAACCAACACAGATGGTGCTATAACAATAGATTTCAGTAGAGAAGTTTGGGGAAGTGATACCACATACTGGAAACTTACACTATATTATTTTGATGAGAATCTTAAGGAGATTTCGTCCAGCGGTTTTGATGGAAATCACATTCTGTCTTCAACAGAGGACATTGGCTTACCATCGGGAGAGTATTATATTGCAATCGAAAGATACCCATATAATTTTAGTAATAAGACATATAGTTTTTCTGTTAATTTTACTCCATCAGATAATTGGGAAAAAGAACTGAATAATACATTTCAAACATCGACAAAAATAGAACTGAATAAAAATTATAGTGCTTCATTGTCAAGTTCAGATGATTGTGACTGGTATCAGTTTTCAGTATCTGATAATGGATATGTTTCGATTGATTTTAAAAGAGAAGTTTTTAATGACAAAACCACTTATTGGAAATCAACAATATATAGAATCGACGACAGTATGAGAGAGATGGCATCATGGTCTTATGATGGAAACCATGCGCAATCCACATCGCCGATGATAGGTTTAATGACAGGTGATTATTATATAAAAATTGAACGTTACCCCTATAATCACTCATCCAGAACATATACAATAAATGTAAATTATAAATCTTCTAATTACTGGGAAAAAGAATTTAACAGTACTTTTCAAACAGCAAGCCCTCTGAATTTAAATACTGATTATCAAGGTTCTCTTTATAGTTCATCTGATGTAGATTGGTATAGTTTTTCAACATTAAACAATGGATATGTGATGATTGATTTTGAAAGAGCAGTTATGTATGATAAGACAACATATTGGGAAATGACATTATACAGCTTAGACGAGAGTTTAAAAGAAGTAGCATCCTGGTCTTTTGATGGTAATCATTCAAAATCTTCTACACCAGAGATAGGGATTCCATCTGGAAATTACTATTTTAAAATTGAAAGATATCCATATAACTATTCGGAAGAAACTTATACTATTAGAGTCAATTACAAAGAAACTGAGTATTGGGAAAAGGAATTTAACAATTCATTTCAAACTTCTAATGATATGAATATAAATAAAACATATAACGGTTCCTTATATACCTCTAATGATTCGGATTGGTATTCTTTTGAATTGAAACAAGATTCTCAAATTGAACTTAATTTTGCAACAGACCTAATTGGAGATAATACAAATTATTGGAAACTATTTCTTTATCAACGCACGGACACAATTGATGAAATGAAATCATGGAATATTTCAGGAAAGTCATCTGTTACAACTGTTTCAGATTTACAACTTGAAGCTGGCATATATTATCTTAAAGTAGTCTATTATTCCTATAATTATAATCCAACAACATATCAGTTGTTTGTAAGTGATGGAACTGAAGATGAAAAAATTATAGGAGATGTAAACATTGATGGAGTATTTAATGTTGCTGATGTAGTTACATTACAAAAATGGCTGCTCGGTGCATCTGATATAACTTTAGATGATTGGCAGGCAGCTGATTTATGCAAGGACGACCGACTCGATGTATTTGACTTGTGTCTTATGAAGCGTGAATTGGTAAAAGTAAGTTAAGGGGACTTATTCCCAATGGGGACAAATCATATAATGAAGCCGTTGCAATTGAGTGATGCAGCGGCTTCAATTTTTATTTTTGCTCAAATATTTGTGATTTAATATTGACAAAATAAAACAAATGTTCTATAATGAAGGTAGACCAACATACAGAGAACGGTCAACAAATCAAGAATGCACATCAATACATAGGAAACCACAACCGCCAATTGTGAAAGGATGATGTGCATGAGAGTTTGTGATTATCACAAGCAGGATAACAAAAGCATTCTTGATTTGCCTACGCCATTGGAGTTGTTCAAAGAAGAACATACCGCCGAGGAATATGATGAACTCGTTTCTTTCTATTCATCTGATGAATGGAAAGAGGTAGAACGAGAACATCTTAATTCTGACAGACGGTATTATGAAAAACGCAAGGCACTCATTGATCCGGAAGAAAAGGAAGTTGCAACCAAGAAGAAATATTATGAGCCTGAACCATTTCAGCTTCGTGCTGAAGAAAAGTTTACAAATGGATTTGATGATCTGTTTGACGATCCTGTACTTCAAAGCTGTTATCGGGAGCTTACCGAGCGACAGCAGGAAGTTATCAGAATGTTCTTCTGCAACGGACTGGACACTTCCGAAATCGCTGAGGAGCTTGGCACAGGGGTGCGTAACATACAAAAGATTAAGAAATGCGCACTTAAAAAACTTAAAACTCTGTATGTAGAAACAACAATCCTTGCAAGTCAGTATGGTTATTCAAAAATGGTTCCGAATAATTATCGGATGATATATCCTATACTCCGAAGAAATCGTGTGACTATAAAGAATGGCAAAGTGATATTGACTAAGCTTGAGGACGATGCAGCGTAGGGAGATACCGCATGGGAGAGATCCTGTGCGGTATTTTTCGCAAAAAATGTCGAAGCTTGTAAAAGTGGTTCGTTTTTTGACTTTCCCAGCGGTAATATAGTATAGGAAACTTTTTCCAGTCTATAGAGTGATGTGCATTTATATGTATGTCACTCTTTTTTTACATAAACAGAAGGGAGGTTCAAATCAAGAAATTAAAAAGAGGAGCGTGATAAAAATGCAAAAGAAACTACAAACGAATATTGCTGAAGAAATACTCTCAACGGTATACAAACCCATTGAATATTTCATCGACGGACTTCTTGCACAGGGACTATATCTCCTTGCAGGTTCACAAAAGGTTGGTAAATCGTGGCTTGCACTTGATATATGTCACAGTATTGCAACAGGAAGTGATGTTCTGAAAAGGAAAACTGTTCAGGGAACTTCTCTGTATCTATGTCTTGAAGATAACTATGTCCGCATACAGGACAGACTGTTCAGTATATCAGCTGAGCCGACAGAGAATATGCACTTTGCTGTTATGGCTGATACGATTGGCAACGGTCTTGAAAATCAGATTGAGGATTTCTATAATAATCATTACGATTTGAAAGTTATTATCATTGACACATTGCAAAAGGTGCGTAACGAAACAGAGTCAGGCTATGGTAAGGACTACAAAGAAATGTCAATGCTGAAAGCTCTTGCAGATAAGCTTCGCATTGCGGTAGTTCTTATTCATCATACACGAAAGTGTAAAGACAGTGATCCATTCAATATGATTTCTGGAAGTACTGGTATCAGTGGTTGTGCTGACGGCAGTATGGTACTCGTTGAAACATTTCGTGGAAGCAGAAAAGGTACGCTTTATTGTGTCGGACGTGACATTGGCAATGCTGAAATCGCAGTTGAGTTTGATGAAGCTGTTATGAAATGGATTGTATCAGATGAACCTCCACCACAGAAAAGTCATGACAACATTTTTCTCTCTGCGGTTTATCTGTTCATCAGAAAGAGATTTCATTTTGTTGGATCAGCAACAGAACTGATTGATGAATTGAAATCAATTACCGATGAAGAATTCTTTCCCAACAGAGTAACAAGAGATTTAGTTCAGAACGGATATGAACTTAGTAAGTACGGAATTGAATTTCAGTACAAGCGAACTCATGCAGGAAGAATTATTCACCTTGATTATTATTCAGAGCGTGACGGTAGTGACGGTAAAAATGATGATAAAGTTACCGTCACGCAAAGGTATCTTGAAACGTCACAAACGTCTATATACCGTTGATTGCGGTGCGTGTCAGTAGAAATTTCAATGCAAAGTTACCGTCACGGATTGAAGTTACTGTCACGCACAATTCAGCCAAAATTTGCCCTCCTCTTTTTAATGAGGTAATTACACCACTAAATCAATTGAGGGCGAAATAAGCCCCGAATTTGCAGAGTATGAGTGCATTAAAACAGCAGATAAAAAAGCACTTGATTATGCTGGAAATGTGGGGTTCAGGAGAGTCCTCTTCAGAGGGCAAGCATAGCGCATGGCTTGCCGCCTACGCCTTCAAAACGGGAGAACCCGAACCCCTTTTTATGAAAATGAGAGGAGATGATGCTATGAGAAAAAGAAGCAAGACAATAGCAATACGCTGTACGGAAGAAGAATATCAGCGTATTCATGACAAGGCAGAGCAGTACGGTCTTAAGCTCAACGATTTTGTTATCCGAAGTGCTCTCGATAAGAAAATCATTGTAGCAGAGGGTATTAATGAAATCGTAAAGCAGCAGAAAGCAATTGGCAGAAATCTCAATCAGATAGCTACACTTGCTAATATGGACAGGCTCACAGTGGTAAACTTTCAACCGCTTCTCGATGAGCATATCAGAGCTACTGAAGCAATCGGTCAACTTCTTCGTGAGGTGAAGTAATGGCAACTGTAACTGCAATCAGTACAAAAGGCGGCGGTGGAGGTAAAGCAACTCTTGAATATATCTGCCGTGATGATAAGACAGACAATCAGAAATATGTCACAGCACTCAACTGTTCTCTGCCTACAGTGTATCAGGAATTCAAAAACACCCGTGAGATGTATGGAAAGACTACCAAGCGGATATGAAATCCAGCCTGAGCTTGCTCATAAGATAGCTGTGGAGTTTGCGGAGAAAGCATTCAATGGACATGAATGTGTTGTTGCAACTCATATCGATGCAGAGCATATTCATTCGCACATTGTTTTTAATTCCGTAAACGCAGATACAGGTGCAAAATATCATTCAAATAAATTTACTCTGAATGATATCAGAAATATATCCGATGAAATCTGTCAGAAGTATGGTGTGCAGACATTGGAAAAACCTGTGGTCAATCAGCGAACTGACGGAATAACCACAGGCGAATATCGCAGTGCTATGAAAGGAGAGAGCTGGAAAATTGATCTCATTAATGTAATTGATGAGGTTATGAAGCAAGCAAAAACACAAAAGCAGTTCTGTTTCTTAATGCGTCAGAGAGGATATGGTGTAAGGTGGGAAGAATCAAGAAAATATATCACATACACCTGTCCCAATGGTAAACGCTGTCGAGATAGCAGACTGCACGAACCAAGATACAGCAAGGAGATGATGCTTAATGAATTCAAAATTAGAGCAGATGAAATCAGCTTCAAAGTCCAATCTGGACGAAGCGATGAACACACCGCAGGCGACATTTGTTCTCGACAGCAACTGGAGAGCAGTTATAGCTCAGCTTACGTTACTCACCCAAGCGGTAGAACATGTCAGCGAGAAAGCAAGTCAGGCTATGACAGAGGAAGAAATGATAACCTATCTGGAAAATCAACAGGTAATATTCGACAAAGTGAAATCGGAGTGCAGACACATTCAGCAAACAACAGCAGAGCAGACAACCAACTCTCTTACGAGTTTAATCAGCCAATCGGAGAAACTGTCATTACAGGCTGGGAAGCTGAACGAGGAATACTGCTCCAAGCTGAAAGAATCAGAAGAACGCAATATGAAACGCAATCGCAAGCTGATTGGAATAGTTATAGCGATACAATCGGCACAGCTGATATTGTGGACAGTGTTGCAA
>JAFSBM010000048.1 GCA_017437285.1 Ruminococcus sp.
ATTTTCCAATACTGGGTGAAGCACTACGATGAGCCGAGCCATTTCGGAATCGGCAACGGCAGAATCAGCAAGCTGATGCTGAAACGCAATGGCAGAATCGTATACAACTACGACCGTGGCGAGGACACCAAGGCAATCGACGGCGACACCGAAAAGGCACTTGCAATCCTGATTCGGGATTACAATTAAACTACACTAACCATATTCTTATCCAAAATATATCGGGAAAGGCTCTGCAAACTTGCAGGGCTTTTCTCATGAAAGGAGGCGGTCATTTGAAAAAGCTCAAAAAATACACACCAACAGAATTCATGGCAGACGATTCCCACTATGACAAAGCAGCCGCCGACTACGCAGTCAACTTCATTGAATGCCTGTCCCATACCAAAGGCACATGGGCAGGAAAGCCGTTTAAATTGCTGGACTGGCAGGAGCGTATTATCCGTGACCTGTTCGGTGTTCTGAAACCCAACGGATACCGCCAATTCAACACGGCATATATTGAAATTCCGAAGAAAAACGGTAAATCTGAACTTGCCGCCGCCATTGCCCTGCTGCTCACCTGCGGTGACGGCGAGGAACGTGCCGAGGTTTACGGCTGTGCCGCTGACCGACAGCAGGCTTCTATTGTTTTTGAGGTTGCCGCCGATATGGTGCGGATGTGTCCTGCACTGAATAAGCGTGTGAAAATTCTTGCATCGCAAAAGCGTATAGTATATATGCCGACCAATTCTTTCTATCAGGTGCTTTCGGCAGAAGCATACTCAAAGCACGGATTTAACATCCACGGCGTTGTATTCGATGAGCTGCATACCCAACCGAACCGAAAACTCTTTGATGTTATGACAAAGGGTTCCGGCGATGCCCGAATGCAGCCGCTGTATTTTCTTATCACGACTGCTGGAACAGATACAAACTCAATCTGCTACGAGCAGCATCAAAAAGCAAAAGATATTCTTGAGGGCAGAAAAATTGACCGGACGTTCTATCCGGTCATTTATGGTGCTGAAGATGATGCAGACTGGACTTCTCCGAAGGTGTGGAAACAGGCAAATCCCTCCCTCGGTGAAACCATCGGTATGGAGAAAGTTGTCGCCGCCTGTGAATCCGCAAGGCAGAATCCAGGCGAAGAAAACGCTTTCCGACAGTTGCGACTGAACCAATGGGTAAAGCAGGCTGTCCGCTGGATGCCTATGGAAAAATGGGATGCCTGTAACTTTCCCTTTGATGCATCGGAACTGGAGGGACGTGTCTGTTATGGTGGACTTGACCTTTCATCGACTACGGATATTACAGCATTTGTGCTTGTGTTTCCGCCAATTGATGAGGATGATAAATACTATATACTGCCGTTTTTCTGGCTTCCGGAAGATACACTGCCCCTTCGAGTCCACCGTGACCATGTGCCGTATGATGTGTGGGAACGTCAGGGATACTTGCTCACCACGGAGGGCAATGTTGTTCACTATGGATTTATCGAGAATTTCATCGAAGAACTGGGGCAGCGTTTCAATATCCGTGAAATCGCCTTTGACCGTTGGGGTGCTGTGCAGATGTCGCAGAACCTTGAGGGGCTTGGCTTCACGATGGTGCAGTTCGGGCAGGGCTATAAAGATATGTCCCCACCGACCAAGGAACTGATGCGTCTTACCCTTAACAAGATGATTGCTCACGGCGGTCATCCGGTGCTGCGGTGGATGATGGATAACATTTTCATCAAGCGTGACCCTGCCGGAAATATCAAGCCGGACAAGGAGAAGTCAACAGAGAAAATTGACGGTGCGGTGGCTTTGATTATGGCTCTTGACCGTGCGGTGAGGTGCGGTACTGGGGATTTGGGGGCGAGTATTTATGATGAGAGGGATCTTCTGGTGTTGTAAACTAAATATTTCGCACGACTTTTTCGTAATATACAATAGTCATTTGATCATTAATCCTCATTTCATCGCCCACTAAAACGAAGCCACATTTTTCGTACAAATGACAGTTTCCTAATTCTTGCTTGATAGTTGACAAACGCCATTTATCTGCATTTTCATACTTTGGGAAAAGCATCTGCAATGCACTGTAACCGATTCCTTTATTTTGGTGTTCTGGCAGAATAAATAACGGACTGATTCGATAAAGTTGACAGCCATTTTCTACACCGTCATTAACAACTCTTACTGCTCCAACAGGAGTAGAGTCAAGAGTAATTATGTAATAGTCAGTTTCATCACTTTCAAGTTGAGCAATAACTTTGTCTATCTTTTCTTTCACGGGATTGGTGTCATCATCATGATAGCGATTGTACAAAGGCAAGAAAGACTGATATTTCATGTTATGAATCAGTTGTACATCACCTGCTGTAGCCGGAATCAGTTGAAGATTTTTCATTTCAATATCACCTGTTAAATTCTAATTTTCAGAGGTCACATACCTCTGCTGATTACCCTAATTATACCATATCGCACCGAAAAATTCAATCCTGAAAGGAGCGTGATCCCCATGAGCATTTTCAAAGGACTTTTCAAAAGCCGAGATAAGCCTACCAACAGCTACGACAGCCCCAGCTACACCTACTTCTTCGGCAGAAGCACTGCCGGAAAGAGCGTCAACGACCGCACGGCGATGCAGCAGATTGCCGTTTATGCCTGTGTGAGAGTGCTGTCCGAAGCCATTGCACAGCTGCCGCTGCACGTCTACGAATACACGGATAAGGGAAAAGAGCGAGTGCCCAAGCACCCGCTATATTTTTTGCTCCACGATCAACCAAATCCCGAAATGACGAGCTTTGTGTTCCGTGAAACGCTGATGTCCCACCTTCTGATTTACGGCAATGCCTACGCACAGATCATCCGCAACGGTCATGGTGAGGTCATTGGACTGTATCCGTTAATGCCGGATAAAATTAAAACTGATCGTGATGAGCGTAACAGGCTCATTTACAAGTACAGTCGCTATGATGAGCAGAACCCGAACTTCAAGGAACAAGGTGAAATTATTCTTCCTGCGGAACAGGTTCTTCATATTCCAGGACTTGGTTTTGACGGTCTTGTCGGCTATTCTCCCATTGCCATGGCGAAAAATGCAATCGGTCTTGCGGTTGCCTGCGATGAATACGGTGCGTCATTCTTTGCCAATGGTGCGTCACCCTCCGCTGTGCTGGAACATCCGGGTGTGATTAAGAATCCGGAGCGTGTGCGTGAAGCATGGCACAGGGCATACGGCAGCGGAAATGCCCACAAGACAGCAATTTTGGAAGAGGGCATGAAGTACACACCGATTTCCATCCCCAACAATGAAGCACAGTTTCTGGAAACGAGAAAGTTTCAGATTGAGGAAATCGCAAGGCTGTATCGTGTGCCGCTGCATATGATCGGCGACCTTGACCACGCCACATTCAGCAATATCGAGCATTTATCCCTTGAGTTTGTGAAATACACCCTTGACCCGTGGTTGATTCGTTGGGAGCAGTCATTGATGAAGGCTCTACTTTCTGATTCAGAAAAGGGACGGTATTTCATCAAGTTCAATGTGGAAGGTCTGCTCCGTGGTGATTATGCAAGCCGTATGAGTGGCTATGCGACTGCAAGACAGAATGGCTGGATGTCGGCAAACGATATTCGTGAGTTGGAAGATATGAATCTGATTCCCGAAGAAGAGGGCGGTAATTTGTATCTCGTGAATGGTTCGATGAGCCGACTTTCTGATGCAGGAATTGCATACCAAAAAACTGAAACAAAGGAGGAAACTGCACAATGAAGAAATTCTGGAATTTTGTAAAGAACGAAGATACCAATGAAACAGAACTGCTCTTCAACGGACCTATTTCTGAAGACACATGGTTCGGCGATGAGGTCACACCTGCCCTGTTCCGTGATGAGCTGAGCAAGGTCAAGGGTGATCTTACCGTATGGCTAAACAGCCCCGGCGGTGATGTGTTCGCTGCATCTCAGATTTACACTATGCTCCGCAATCACAAGGGTAAGGTCACTGTAAAGATCAATGCACTGGCTGCATCTGCCGCATCGGTTGTGGCGATGGCTGGTGATGAAACACTGATTGCTCCGACTGCAATGATGATGATCCACGACCCTGCGTGTTATGCCGCAGGAAACAAGGCAGATATGGAGAAAGCAATCGAGCTTCTCGAAGAAGTCAAGGAATCCATCATCAACGCCTATGAGGAAAAATGCCATCTTAGCCGTGCGAAAATTGCAAAGATGATGTCGGAGGAAACATGGCTGAATGCGAAAAAGGCATTGCAGCTCGGGTTTGTGGACGGTATTTTGTTTGCAAAGGAAAAGCAACCTGCGGAAGAACCTACTCCCGAAGAAACAGAGGAATCCGAAGAGGATGAAGATACCGATGACGGCAGTGATTCTGACGATAAACCTGCCGAAGAAAATGAGAAAAAGCCGCAGAGGGATGCAGCGTCCATGATGTACACGCCGACCCACACTGCGGCTTCTTTCATGCAGAAAATTTCTGCGTGTGATAAATCCGTACCCATTGCACAGCTGGACAAGCGTCTGGCTCTGCTGAAAAATTGATTGGAGGCTGATATATTATGACAATTCAGGAACTCAGAGAAAAGAGAGCGAAGGCATGGGATACCGCCCGTGATTTCCTTGATTCAAAAAGAAATGCAAGCGGTCTGCTCTCCGAGGAGGACGGCAAGACCTACGATGCCATGGAACAGCAGATCGTTGACCTCGGTAAGGAAATCGACCGCCTTGAGCGTCAGGAGAAGCTTGCCCGTGAGATGAGTGCTGCGACCACAACGCCGGTTGTCACTACGCCCGGCACACACATCGACACACCCGAAACACCCTCTACCGCAACTGCGGAATATAGTAAGGCGTTCTGGAACAATGTCCGCAATCGCAGCTTTGTGGATGTTCGCAATGCCCTCCAGATCGGTGAGGACACCGAAGGCGGTTATCTCGTACCGGATGAGTTTGAGAAAAAGCTCATTTCTGCACTGGAGGAAGAGAATGTATTTCGTCCCCTTGCAACACGTATTCAGACGGCACACGGCGACAGAAAAATCCCCGTCATTACCCAGAAGGGCGAAGCAGTCTGGATGGAGGAGGAAGAGGCATACACCCTCTCCGATGACGCATTCGGTCAGATCGCACTTTCTGCCTACAAGGTCGGCACTGCAATTAAGATCTCCGAGGAACTTCTCAACGATTCCGTTTTTGACCTGCCGTCCTACATTGCAAAGGAATTTGCACGCAGAATCGGTACAAAGGAAGAAGAAGCGTTCCTCATCGGTGACGGTAAGGGCAAGCCTACCGGCATTTTTGCGGCAACTGGCGGTGCAGAGAACGGTGCAACAACGGCAGGTGCAGCCATCACCTTTGATGACATGATCGAGCTGTTCTACTCCCTCAAGAGTCCCTATCGCAAGAAGGCGGTCTGGGTTCTCAATGAACAGACGGTCAAGGCTCTTCGCAAGGTCAAGGACAGCAACGGTCAGTATATCTGGCAGCCGTCCGTCACTGCAGGTGTTCCTGACACGATTCTCAATCGTCCCTATGTAACATCCGTGTATGCACCCACTCCCGATGCAGGCAATAAGGCTATCGCTTTTGGTGACTACTCATACTATTGGGTGGCTGACAGACAGGGCAGAAGCCTTAAGCGTCTGAATGAGCTGTTTGCAATGAACGGACAGGTTGGCTTCCTCGCCTCCCAGCGTGTGGACGGCAAGCTGATTCTTCCCGAAGCAGTCAAGACGCTGACGATCAAGGGCACTTCTACCGCAAAGGCGTGATGTGATGATTACACTGGATGAAGCGAAAAACTATCTCCGTGTCGATTATGAGGAGGATGACAAGCTCATCCTCTCTCTTCTCGATACGGCGAAATGTCTGGTAAAAGATGTAGGCAGAATGAATGAGGAGTGTTTCACAAGGTTTGAAGATACAACCCGAACAGCGATGCTTTTTGCCTTGGGATATTTATATGAAAACAGAAGCAATCCCGATTATCACGGATTAACGATGAGCCTACGTTCCATTCTCTTTGCACAGCGGGAGGGCATTATCTGATGGATTTCAGCAGAATGAATCAGCGGATTACATTCCTCGAAAACCGCACAGCCATTGATGAAATCGGCAACCATACATCTCAATGGGACGAGGTTTATTCCTGCTGGGCAAACGTCACTGTGAAAAGCTCTGCCGAAACCACGAATACAGGAGTCACACAAGAAATTCAGTCCTTGTCATTCGGGGTTCGGCAGTGTGCTTTTTTGCGGTGCGTGAATCCCACTACCCATAAAATTCTGTTCCGTGGGAGCGTATATGACATCAAATCCGTCACTCCAGATTATCTGAAAAATGACTATCTCACCATTGTTTGTGAGGCACGAAAGGCAGGCGGTGACGATGACATCTATTGACGACCTTGCCGACGAAATCATGGCAGGACTGCAAGAATACGCAGAGCTTGCCGATGATGCCATGAAAACGGCAGTAAAAAAGACAGCAACCACCGTCAAGAAAGAAATCGCTGCCAATGCTCCAAAGGATACAGGAGCTTACGGCAAAAGCTGGACTGCAAAGAAAATCAAGGAAAACAGCCACACCTTGCAGATGACCGTGCATTCCAAGAGCCACTATCAACTGGCACATCTTCTTGAAAAGGGTCATGCGAAAAGGAATGGCGGTCGTGTGCAGGGCAAGCCGCATATTGCACCTGCCGAGGAGCATGGTGCGGAGTTGCTTGAGTCCCTGATTGCGGAGGAATTATCGTGACATACGAAGAAATCAACGAAATGATGGCGGAGATGGGACTTCCTTTTGCGTATCACCACTTTGCAGAGGGAGAAAGTCCTGCACCGCCTTTTCTTTTATTTCTTTCTCCAGGTGAGGATACTTTTTCGGCTGACAATGTGGCGTATCACAGCTTTAAGCAGTTGGATATCGAGCTGTACACTGACAAGAAGAATCCTGCACTGGAGGAAGAAATCGAAGCCGTGCTGACACAGCATGAGATATATTTTACGAAAACAGAAGCGTGGATTGAGAGTGAAAAGCTTTATGAAGTGCTTTATGAAATGACGATATGAGGAGGAATTTGCTATGGCGAAGAACAAAAACAAGGTCAAGTTCGGTCTGAACAATGTTCATTGGGCGAAGATTGTCCAGTGGGGTGTTGACCCTGATGGCACACCGACTGTACCTGTGTATGGCGAATCCGTGCGATTGCCGGGTGCGGTATCGCTGTCCATTGACGCGAACGGCGAGAATGAAAATTTCTACGCCGACGACAGCGTTTACTATGTCATCAATAACAATTCCGGCTATGAGGGGGATTTGGAAGTTGCTCTTGTCACCACAGAATTTGCCACCGAAATTCTGGGAGAAATCCTTGACAACAACGGTGTGCTTGTTGAAAAGAATGACGCAGAACCGGCACAGTTTGCGCTGATGTTTGAATTCAGCGGCGATAAGCACAAGATCCGTCATGTGCTCTACTGCTGCACGGCAAGCCGCCCTGCAACGGAAGGACAGACCAAGGAGGATTCCACCGAGGTCAAGACGGAAACGCTGTCGCTGACGGCTTCTGCACTTCCCACGGGACTGGTCAAAGCAAAGACCTGTGAGTCTACCGATGAAGCGACCTACAACAACTGGTACAAGATGCCGTATAACCCCGATACTTCGGAGAAGAAGGCGGCTACTACAACAAATAAGACTTCATAAGGGGGTAGGATTATGGCTATCAAGAAGAATATTACCGTTGACGGTATTGAAGTGCCGTTCAAGGCGAGTGCAGCTGTGCCTCGCCTGTACCGTCTAAAGTTCGGGCGTGATATTTACAAGGATTTTGCGGCTTTGCAGAAGTCTGTGTCCGAGGGTGATGCGGAGAACTCTGAGCTCAGTATCGAGAGCCTTGAGGTTTTCGAGAATGTGGCATTCATTATGGCGAAGCACGCCGATCCCGACAATGTTCCGTCCTCTCCGGATGAGTGGCTGGAGCAGTTCAACACGTTCTCCATTTATGAGATTCTGCCGCAGCTGATTGAGCTTTGGGGGCTGAACATCGAAACGCAGGTGGAATCTAAAAAAAACATCGTCCGATTGACAGGGAAATGACGACGCCGTTGTTTCTGCTACGCTGTGTACAATTGGGTCTGTCGATGGCGGATCTGGATCTGCTGTCGATTGGACTCGTAAATGATATGTTCACGGAGAGGGAGAATGATGATGCGGAGTATGATTATCGGGCTACGCAAGATGATATGAATGCGTTCTGATGATATTACACAAGTTGAATCCATCACAACTAATGCGTTATTGCATTTTCCTCGGCTTATGATATAATATAATTAAAGCAGAGCACCGAGGAGGAGCATTATGTTACATCTATCAGAAAATCTGAAAAAATTGCGTGTCATGAAAAATCTCACTCAAGAGGATATTGCTGATTTTCTTGGGATTACGCCTCAAAGCATTTCTAAATGGGAACGTGGGGAAAGCTATCCTGACATTACTTTTCTTCCGGCATTAGCAAATATTTTTGAAACAAGCATAGACCTTCTTATTGGTATGGACACAATTCGTGCCGAGGAAACACTTTGGAACATTCACAAAAATGCTACTGAATCTGAACGCAATGGCGATTACAATGCAGCAGAGTCAATTTATCGTGATGCATTGCGAATGTATCCGAACAAACCAGAGATGTTACTTGGGCTTGCAGGCGTTTTAGCGTTACAGGGAAAATCGTCAGAAGCCATTGAGTTTATTGAAAGGGGGCTGCCCTTGTCAAATAACGAAAAGCAAAAGTCAACAATGCGTGCAACCCTCTGTTTCTTATACTTGAAATGCGGACAAACAGATAAAGCGAAATCGCTTGCTTCAGAACTTCCTCATATGCGAGAAAGCCGTGAAGTCATTCAGCCATTGGTACAAAAAGTACTCAACGAGGATGAAATTAACACGAATATCAAGAATATACTTCTTGGTATCTGTGAATAAACCTAATCCACGTCCTAATATAATACACTACAAGCAGTCCTTCGGGGCTGCTTTTCTTATGCCCTCACAAAGGAGGTGACCCCATGGCAAACAGAATCAAAGGCATCACCGTTGAGATTAACGGCGATACCACGAAACTTTCCAAGGCTCTGGAAGGTGTCAACAAAAACATCCGCAGCACCCAGACACATCTCAAAGACGTGGAAAAGCTGCTGAAGCTTGACCCATCCAACACCGAATTGCTCTCCCAGAAACACAAACTGCTTGCAGATGCGGTCACTTCTACCAAGGAAAAGCTGGATACCCTCAAAACTGCCGCCGAACAGGCAAATACGGCACTTGCAAACGGTGACATCACGCAGGATCAGTATGACGCACTTCAGCGTGAGATCATCGAAACAGAAAATGAACTCCGCAATCTGCAAAATGAAGCAGACCGGACAAATACAGCTTTTGCTAAGCTGGAAGCCGCCGGTGCAACCATGCAGAAGGTCGGTGATAAAATCTCCGGTGCGGGCGAAAAATTGCTGCCTGTGACCGCCGGTGTTGCCACGCTCGGCACGATTGCCGTAAAGACAGGTGCGGACTTTGATGCCGCCATGTCAAAGGTTGCCGCTGTGTCCGGTGCGGCTGGTGAGGAACTTGACGCTCTCCGTGAAAAAGCACGAGAAATGGGTGCAAAAACAAAATTCTCCGCATCCGAAGCCGCTGAAGCCATGAACTATATGGCGATGGCAGGCTGGAAAACGGAGGATATGCTTTCGGGTATTGAGGGTATCATGAACCTTGCCGCTGCATCGGGCGAGGAACTGGCTCTCACATCCGATATTGTCACAGACGCTCTGACCGCTTTCGGCTTAACTGCTGCCGACAGCGGTCATTTTGCTGATGTGCTGGCGGCGGCATCCAGTAACGCAAATACAAACGTTGCCATGATGGGCGAAACCTTCAAGTATGCCGCCCCTGTTGCTGGTGCATTGGGATTTTCTGTTGAGGACACTGCCGAAGCGATTGGTCTGATGGCGAATGCCGGAATCAAATCCACGCAGGCAGGTACATCTCTCCGTTCCATCATGACGGTGCTGTCGGGTGATGTGAAATTCTGCGGTGAAGCACTCGGACAAGTGCAGATCCAGACCACCAATGCTGATGGCAGTATGCGAGAACTCACGGATATTCTTGCAGACTGCCGTGTTGCTTTCTCACAGCTTTCCGAATCGGAACAAGCTTCTGCGGCTAAAACGCTCGTGGGCAAGAACGCCATGTCCGGCTTTCTGGCTCTCATGAACGCTGCACCTGCGGATATTGAAAAGCTGCAGGGTGCGATTTCTTCCTGTGACGGCACATCCCTTGCCATGGCAGAAACCATGCAGGATAACCTCACGGGACAACTGACCATTCTGAAATCACAGCTTGAGGAACTGGCGATTTCCTTTTCCGACATTCTCATGCCGACCATCCGTTCCATCGTTTCCCATATTCAGGGACTGGTGGATAAGCTGAATCAGCTTGACCCGCGGACAAAGGAAACCATCGTCAAAATCGCCCTC
>JAFSBM010000005.1 GCA_017437285.1 Ruminococcus sp.
GAAAGTGTTATACTGAAATCAACCGAGCTTGAATATATCGGCGGTATTGACAGCAACGGACACGAAAGAAAAGACAATTTCATAGAAAACGAAACGAGCATATATCTGATGTGCAAAGAAGATTATGACGGTAATATAAAGTTTATCCGTGAGGTTGAAGATGACAGCAATTTTGATTATGGCAGAGATGAAGTTACCCTCAGTGACGTATTAAATGAAATTGAGAAATTTCTCGACGAATCCACATATAGCAGTGACAAGAGTGCTTACATTAAATATGGCTATGATAACGAGGAATATATCAATCCGCAGAAGCTCCTTGAAGCAAAAGAAAAGGCAGAACAGGAACAGCAGAACGAGCCTGCACCACAGAGAAAGTCAGGCGATGAGGTTGAGGTAGGGGATAAGTTTTTTTACAAAGACCGTGAGTACACTGTTACATCTATGATGGGTGTTTACCCTAATGATGTCGGTGTTTCATATTTTGAGCAATCTTCACTCCGTACATATCAGGTTACAAGCAATATTGACAGATATGAGCTTGCAAACAACGGCGTATATCTCGGCAATCCTATGAGAGAAAAGGAACAGGAAATACGGGAAAGTGAGCAGACAGACGTATATAAACCAAGCATTTACGATGTTGTAGAATATGATAATCAGTTGTACAGCGTGGCTGATATAAGTGACGGCAAGGTAACGCTTGTAGAAATGGACTCCCTTTTCGGTAATCATATTGTAGTTCCCGAAATAGACCTTGTAACAAGTGACAGCCTTTATGTAGTAGAGAGCCAGCAGAAGATGATTGATTCTTACAGAAAACCAAAGGGTACAAACTTTGTTATTACAGATGATAATTTCGGTGTTCCGGGCGGAGCAAAGGCAAGATACGCTGATAACGTTGAAGCAATAAAAACGCTGAAACAGATTGAAGCGGAAAACCGTACAGCCACAGCTGAAGAACAGCAGATTTTATCCAAGTACACAGGCTGGGGAGCTATCCCACAGGCTTTTGATATGAGCAATGAAAAGTGGAAGGAAGAATATGCGGAGTTAAAGGAGCTGCTTACTCCCGAAGAATATTCAGCCGCAAGACATTCAACGATGAACGCACATTTCACATCTCCCGTCATAACCTCCGCAATCTATGAAGGACTAAAAAATCTCGGATTTGAAAGCGGAAAAATCCTTGAGCCTGCAATGGGTATCGGTAACTTTTTCGGTACGCTCCCCGAAGAAATGCGAAACAGCAAGCTTTACGGCGTAGAGCTTGACAGCCTTACGGGACGTATCGCACAGCAGCTTTATCAGACAGCGGATATTCAGATAAAAGGCTTTGAGCAGACAAATTTCGCAGACAACAGCTTTGATGTAGCGGTTGGTAATGTTCCGTTCGGTGACTACAAGGTTAATGACAGAAAATATAACGATATGCACTTGCTTATCCACGATTATTTCGCCGTGAAAATGCTTGATAAAGTACGTCCGGGCGGTGTTGTGGCATTTGTAACCTCAAAGGGTACGCTTGATAAGGAAAATCCCGAAATCAGAAAATATCTTGCACAGAGAGCAGAGCTGTTAGGAGCAATCAGACTTCCGAACAATGCTTTCAAGGCTAACGCAGGTACAGAGGTTACATCCGACATCATTTTCTTACAGAAGCGTGACCGTCCTATTGAAATCAATCCTGATGAAGTAGAATGGCTGAACAAGTCAGAAACAGCAGACGGTTTTTCCGTAAATAACTATTTCGTTCAGCATCCAGAAATGGTGCTGGGTAAAATTGCAGAAGCAAAGCATATTTACGGACCGACAGAAAACACACAGGTGTTACCTGTCGAGGGGGCAGACCTTAAACAGCAGCTTGCAGAAGCAGTGAAAAATATTAAGGGTGAATATGTGGTAGGGGAAATTGAAGAAAACAAGGATATTGACGAAATTCCCGCACCTGCAAATTCCCGAAAGTACAGTTTTTATGCAGTTGACGGCAATCTGTATTACAGAGAAGCCGAGGACACTATGCGTAAGGTAGAAGTGCCAAAGGATACACTTAACCGTGCGGTAGGCTTGATTGAACTCCGTGATAATGTTCGTGAACTGCTTGATTTACAGCTTGAAAATTCAGATGGCAGCCTTGACAACGATATTGCCGAGAGCAGAAAAAATCTGAATGAGCGTTATGATTTCTTTGTTGCACAGTACGGAGAAGTAAGTGACCGCAAAAACGCAAAGGCTATGCAGAGTGATGACGGTTACAACATTGTTTCAGCACTTGAAAACAAGGATGAAAAGGGACAGGTAACAGGAAAATCCGATATTTTCTTCCACAATACCGTTAAGCCGAAAGTCCTCGCAACACACGTCGAAACAGCACAAGAAGCCTTGATTTTGTCCGTAGCAGAAAAAGCAAAGGTTGATTTTGAATATATGACCCAGCTTTGCGGTATGGATAAAGACAAGCTCATA
>JAFSBM010000049.1 GCA_017437285.1 Ruminococcus sp.
AAATGCAACCTCCAAGCAAAGAAACGAACCCCTGCAAGGCGGTTGCATTGTATCAAACATTGAGTCTTTTGCCATATCAGCACCCTAATTTTGATACAAAGTTAGGGTGCATTTATTTTCATCAAATTCACGCATTTTCGGGAAATTCTGCAAATCCGAAACGATAGGTCGAACTTTTGCAGTAATTTCAGAGCAGACAAACGAGAGAAATTCAATTCTTAAACGATAGCCCCTTGCTATCGTTTTTTTATTGGATTTTCTGAGAAAAAAGGGTGCATTTGTTAAAGCTGTGTTCATTTTGCTTGAAAATGGCTATTTTGCTGGGCTTGTAGTAAGACGTCTTTCAATATTCCATTTTCATTTTTACAGTTTATTTCTTGACTGTCCGGCTGATAAGTGCTATAATAAAATTATAGCAAATTTTACCTGCATATTATGAAATCTGAAACACGAAGGATGCATACGGATTGGAGGAAGAACTATGCGAATTTTTAAGAAAATCTCTGCTGTGATTGTTGCGGTTTCTGCCTTGAGCACATGTTTTGTTCCTGTCGTATCCATGGCGGAGGTGCGTGATGTGAATGTGAATACACTTTCCGAAGAAACGGTGGATTTTTACGACTATTGGAAAGAAAAATATCTTGCACAGGATCCCTACGTCAAGGATCAAACACAGTATTATGTATTCTATGGTGATGAAACCTTTGCGGAAGCTGGCTATTCCGTTCCTGTTACTGTTTCCGAAGCACATGGCTACGGTATGCTTATTGCTGCGTCTATGGCGGAATATGACAGCGAGGCAAAGGATATCTTCGATGGCATGTACCGTTATTACAGGGCGCATTTAAGTGAGATCGGCCCGAATCTTATGGCATGGCAGCAGTCTGACAATGGCACAGCAATCATCAACTCATCCGGTGCAGATTCTGCAACGGATGGCGATCTGGATATTGCCTACGCCCTTCTTATGGCGGACAGCATCTGGGGCAGTGACGGCGAGATAGACTACAAGCAGACTGCCATTGATGTGATTAACGACATTATGACCTATGAGGTCAATCAGAATGACTGGGTACTGCGGCTTGGTGACTGGGCTTACTGGTCGGATGAGGGAGACAAGTATGATTCTGCCACACGTTCTTCGGATTTTATCGTGCAGTATATGCCCGTGTTTGCCGAAGCAACAGGCGATGACCGATGGCTGACACTCTATGAGAATACCTACAGCATTATCAATAAAATTGTTGATGACTATGGAACGGGAATTCTTCCAGATTTCATCATCAAGGACAGTGCAACGGGTGAATTTATCCCCGCACCTGCCAATTTCCTTGAAAGTGAAAATGACGGAAATTATTATTACAACGCCTGTCGTACGCCTTGGCGTATCAGTATGGATTATCTGATCAATGGAAATACGGATGCAAAGCGATTTGCTGATGCGATCAATGCGTTTATCATCGGAGAAACAGGCGGTGATCCGTGGGAAATCATGGCAGGCTATACGCCTGACGGAACTGCCGTTTCCGACTGGAACGACCTTTGCTTCAATGCACCGTTTATGGTATCCGCAGCCTGTGGTGAGAATACTGCATGGCATGTTGCTGTCAGGGATATGTGTCTGAACTACGGTGAAGATGTGTATTTCGGAGACACTATTACGATGCTTTGTCTGATCGTGGATGATGACAGCTGGATTGTACCGGAAAGCAAAAGTACAGGGATTCGTGGCGATGTCAATGCAGACGGTGAATTTACTGTAGCCGATGTAGTCGCACTCCAGAAATGGCTGCTTGCCGTTCCCAATGTAAAGCTTGCAAACTGGAAGGCAGGCGATCTCTGTGAGGATGGCAGACTTGATGTATTTGATCTTTGCCTGATGAAGCGTGAGCTGCTCTCCGAAACACCGAAGAACTATGTTGATGTTACAACAATAGATGAGCTTTTCGTTGCAATGCGTAATGCACAGCCAGGCGATGTCATCTGTGTCGCAAGCGGAACTTATGACTATACAACCTATCAGGGTGCGCAGAAAATCGACACCTCTGCGGAAGGAACGGAAGATGCTCCCATTACATTGACTGCCGCTGATCCGGAAAATCCGCCGATTATCACAGGCACAAGTGCAGAAAATGGTTATGTGATCCAGATCACAGGCGATTATTGGATCCTTGAAAATCTGAAAATCACAACCTCGCAGAAAGGCATCGTTCTTGACAATTCCAATCATTCCATTATCAGAAATTGTGAGGTATACAATATCGGCTCAGAGGCGATTGCGATCCGTGACGGAAGCTCCTACTGTACAGTGAAGGATTCCTATATCCATGATACGGGAACGGTCACTTCGGGCTATGGCGAGGGCGTGTACATCGGCAGTGCTAAATCTGTTACAGGCTTCGATTACAAATGTGACTACAACACAGTGGACGGCTGTACCTTTAAGAATATTGCGGCGGAGCACGTAGATGTCAAGGAATATACAACTGGAACGGAGATCATGAACTGCACGTTCTACGGTGATGGCATGACGGGTGCGAACTATGCAGGCAGCTTTGTGGATATTGCAGGCAATGATGTGAATGTTCATGATAATATCGGTTATCGCAACGGAAACACCAATATCGTAGCAGCATTTGAGCTTCATGAGCAGGTTGAAGGCTGGGGCTATCATTGCATTTTTACTGACAATACTGTCTACATGGATCAGCCCTATGGTGCTGTGGATACCAGTCGTCGTATGTATGTAGTTGATGGCTGGTACAGTGATTTTTCTGTCAGAAATAATCAGGTCGATTATGGCAATGGATTAGTTCCTGCGGATAGCTGGGAATACTATAATTCTGACTATGTAACTTATCTGAATTAATAAAAAACACCCCACAAGGCAAGCAGACCAAACCAGTCTGCCAGCCCTGTGGGGTATATTGCTGTGTGTTATTTGTAATATCCACTGAAAACCTCCACCGCATATTCCGAAAAAGGCGTGTCAAGATAAACATAGTTAAATTCTCGGGAAATATCCCAGCCCATGACATGAAATTCAGAAAGTGAGCTGTTATTTTCTCCCACAGCACGGTATGCAAAGGTAATGCAGTTGTTATTCTCCAGAAGCCTTGTGATAAGCCCGAAATTGTTGATAGTTGTAATTCTTTCAAACTCTGAAAAAGAGTGATTGCTTTCCGCAAGAAGTTGTCCGAGAATGTCTCTTGTGCCGCTTCCTTCTTCACGGAGAAGCAGGTTTTGATCCCATATCTTATCAATCGGAATAGTTTTGTTTGCAAAAATGTGTCCCTTTCCGCAAAGTCCTACAAACGGCTCTTTTCGGTACAGCCTTGCAGCGTACCTGCTTCGGTCAAAATATCCCTCAATCAATGCAAAATCAATTTTTCCTGCTGACAGATCCGTCAGCAGTGTTTCTGTGTTCTCTACAGTTACGCTGATATGATGGTCCGGTTCTGAAAGAAATGCACTGACATGATCACCGATCACATATTCGCCAATCGTTTTTGTCGCACCGATGGAAAGGCCACACCCTTGTTCTGTGTCAATTCCGTTTTCAGTTTTTTCTCCTGATACAGCACGTTTTCAGCGTATCTCTGCAAAAGCTCCGCTTCTCTTGTCATAGTGAGCGTTCTGCGATCGTAATGAAACAGCTTGCATCCGTACTGCTCTTCCAGAAAATGAATATGCTGTGTGACAGCAGGCTGGGTCATGTTCAGAAGCTCTGCAGTCCTGCGATAATTCATTACTCTGCAAAGCGTTAAAAAGGTCTGGATTCTTGTGTCGATCATAGTTCCTCCTGATAACTGGTGCTAATCACCTAATTTCAAATGATAATTTGATTTTATCACAAAAATATGGTAAAATCAAGAGGAGAAATGTAAAAAGGAGAATTCCTATGGAAAAAATAAGAAATACTGCAAAGCTGCTGCCCGGCTTTGGTCTTGCTCTCATCATTGCAGCGGCAGCAAAGTTCATCGAAAGCCTTTTGCCAATTCATCTGATCGGTGCGTCGGTGATTGCACTTTTCATCGGTATGATCATCAATCATTTCTGGAAACCGAATCAGCTCTTTTCGGGAGGTCTGAAATTCACCTCAAAGAAGATACTGAAATTTGCGATTATTCTGCTGGGTGCAAGTCTTAATATCAGTATCGTTCTTGAAGTTGGAAAAATGTCCCTTTGCGTAATGGTGTTCACGCTTCTGACTTGTTTCGGAATAGGTCATTTTGTTGGCAAGGCTTTGAAAATCAACTGGAAGCTGTCCAACCTCATTTCCGCAGGAACAGGTATTTGCGGTGGCTCTGCCATTGCGGCGATCGCTCCTGTGATCGACGCTGACGATAGTGATATTGCCTATGCGATGTCGGCAACATTCCTTTTCGATATGGCGATGATCGTATTGTTTCCAATTATGGGACAGGCAATGGGACTTTCGGATATGGCTTACGGCTTATGGGCAGGAACAGCAGTGAACGATACGTCAAGCGTTGTTGCGGCAGGCTATGCATTTTCCGAGGCGGCAGGCGATTTTGCGACTATGGTGAAGCTCACACGAACGCTCTCCATTATCCCTACAGTTATCACATTTGCTCTTATTAACGCACATCTTAAACGCAGGGAGGCAGGTGTAAACGGCGAGGCAGTCAAGGCAAAGTTCAGCCTTACAAAAATTATTCCTTGGTTTATCCTCGGATTTTTAGCGCTCACTGTAATCAACAGCTTTGGTGTAATTCCTGCGGCAGTATCTTCGGGAATGAAGGATGTCAGCAAATTCCTGATGGTTGCAGCTCTCGCAGCAATCGGACTTAACACAAGTTTCAAGGATATGAAGAAATCGGGCTTCAGACCAATGCTGCATGGTTTTATCATCTCTGCACTTGTGGTTGTGGTCGCAATTGCTGTTGAGTATTTTATGGG
>JAFSBM010000050.1 GCA_017437285.1 Ruminococcus sp.
AATCAGCTTGCTCATATGCACCTCTTTCCGCTGTGGAAAGGTACATATTCCCGACACAGCCGAAGCTGTGAACGCTCACGAATCCGACCTTAGTCGGCGTATGGTTGCCTAAGCGGATACCGTGATCACCTGAGGTTCATGCCAAAAACATGTCCCTCACCGGTCAGCTGATTTTATTATATTTCTATTATAGTACATATGTTCTGGTTTGTCAAGAGATATTTAAACTAACTGCAACAATACAGATTCACAGCATTTTTCATAGCATGAAATGAGTTGACATGTATAATCATCCTGAGTATAATTGTAATTAAGAAATGTTTTTACAAATTTCATTTGACGGAGGGACGTATGGCAGAAAAAATTATAGAGCTGATCTACAGGGAGTACTATGAAACAGTTTTCCGATACTGCCGTGTGCGGCTGAATGGTGATCTTCATGCTGCTCAGGACTGCACACAGGAAGTCTTTCTTGTACTGCACAAAAAGCTTAAGAAACTGGTCGATCTGAAATCCATTCTGCCGTGGCTGTACCAGACAGCAGATCGTGAAATCAAGAACTACCGGCGAAAGCATCCGGCAATGATCGATATTGATGAAATTGCTGATCTTGCAGCACCACAACAGGAGGACAGTCCACTGGACATATTGGATGAAGAAGAACGGAAGCTTGTGGAACTGTATTATGGTGGTGCTGACAAATACGCCATTGCCAAGAATCTTGGTATCAGTCTGGATGTACTCTACAAACGTATGCATCGGATCCGGAAAAAACTGAAAGAAAATTTCGACAATACTGACAAATAGATCGGATGCAATTTATGCAGTCCTACAAAGTTGAAGGAAGGATGTCATAAAACGCTCTAAATTCGACGGTAATAAGTAAAGGAAAAGAAAGAGGTGACCTGTCATGAAGAAGATCACAGGAGAAATGCAGAAACACAATTTTGAACAGGAAGCACTCGGTGAACTGAACCGGATGCTTGATGAAGAGATGGCAAAGCCCCACAAAATGAGGGACTATGCAAAGATTGAGGAGATTTCCCGTGCCTGTGCTGCTGTCATGGGTGACGCAGAGCAGGAGAAAGAGGCGATGCAGCAAGGTTATGAAACGCTGACAGCAGCACTGCATAAACCTCGTATCAGAATGACGGGGAGAATCAAAGCGGCGGCAGTTTTGGCGAGTGCAGCGGTTTTGATGGTCGGTGCAAATATCTACACAGTAGCGGCTTATGATATGAATCTCTTCTCGGCACTTGTCAAGATTGTGGATGGTGGCTTTGCCCTCAATCCACAGCCGCAGGAAACTGCTGAACTGACAGTGACAGCGGATGATCCGTACGGCATCAAGGCAGAATGTGCAAAGTATGGTATCACCGAGATACTTGCACCGACGTACTTGCCGGAGGGGTTTGTGCTGGGGGATGTTACACAAAACAATACCGAAGGCTACCTCAACGCTATCTTCTTCACCTTTTACGATGCCGACCGCAATGTGATTCAGATTACCTACAACCAGTGGGATAATGAAACACTGCATAGCAGCACCCCTTGTAACGAATTTAACCTGACAGAAACGACAATTGACGGAAATCCTGCAATCATCTCCAAGGAGGATGATCAGTATGTGCTGGTCTTCCGCAATGACGCTAATCTGGAAACACAAATCTGGATAGAGGGTGTCGATTATGAAGAATGCGACGAGATCGTTGCATCACTTGACAGCTGAAATTTCTGAAGAAAGGAGGAAAAGCCAATGAAGAAAGCATGGTCGCTGCTCTGTGCGGTACTGCTTGCAGGAAATCTCACAGCAGCACTGCCAACTGCAGCAGCAGAAAGTGCGGACGAAACAGGGGATGCGGTGATCCTCTCAACGGGATTGATCACTAGTCGCAGCTTATCCGTCTCCAATTCCAGCGGTCAGCTCTGCATCAATGGATATACACAGGCGAGTGAAACGATGAAAAGCATCGGCTTTACGGACATCCAGATTGAGCGGAGCAGCAACGGCACAAGCGGTTGGACTGCGGTACAGTATCCGGACGATGTACTGGCATCGAATACGAACACTTGCAGTTTCAATAACTACAAGGTATCCGTTGTCAAGGGCTACTACTATCGTGTCACCTGTACCCATTACGCAAAGGAAAGCGGATTCTGGTTTCCGAAGTCGGAAAGCATTACCGCAACGTCGAACAGTATATACCTGATCTGATAGGCTTTTTGTAACAAAAATGGCATAAAACAAAATGGATTTGGGTTTATACAATTGAAATGTTGAGAGGTGATATTTGTGAAACGAAATTTTATAAAATTGTTGACATGTTCGTTCTTAGCTTGTGTGCTTGCATCAAGCCCAACAACGGAGTTTAGAGCTGTTGCAGAAAGCGAACCTATTTACGAAACTGTAGTTTTACAAGCTCCAGAAGAGAAAATTTCCTCTGAGCTGGTTGAAGCAATGGAATCTGAAGACGTATTAATCCCGGTTGTATGCTGGTATAGATCCTATTCTCAAAATTATATTGAAGGATTAATTCGTGATAAAATTGGTTTTGACATCAATGCGGTGGAAGAAACATATGCTCCACCTTCACAGGAATTGCTTATGGCTTTGGACAGAGCATCAAAGAAGGTTGCAAGCAACATTGTTGTTTCGGATAGCGTTTCTTCTAGCAGAACAACAGAAACGTTTAAGTATGATAGAAAGACTGTTGATGACTATCTTAACAAACTTATGCATTCTCATTTGGAAATAACCTCCTCTGCTCGTGAAATTGAAAAAGAAAAAACCGAATTATATAAAACTGCCCGCAGGGAAATTGTTAGCGAATTATATTTGCAAGCATCATCAAAACTGCTCACTCATATGGAACTTGATAGTAAATCAGTTGTTTTTGCTAGTAGATATACGCCAATGGTAATCTGTCAGCTATCGCCTGAAGAAATTTCCAGATTATCAAGAGCTGAAGAAATAACCGAGCTTCTGCTTTGTGAAGGATTTGAAGAGGCCGTAGAATGTTTGACGTTTTCTGAAAAAATGAATATGGCAAGTAGTTCAATGGGGGTTAATCAGATCAAAGATAAGATATTGCTTGATGGGAGTGGCGTGAAAGTAGGAGTTTACGATTTTCGGAATATTCCACTAACGGGTAATACAACAGCTACAGCTAATAACTTGGACTTAAATAAAGTCTCAAATGTTGGTGAGATTAGTTTCGATACAAGCCCAAGTTATGAACCTGATAAGGATCATCCAACATGGTGCGCATCGATTATTGCTGGCGAACATGGTGTTTCACCTAATGTTTCAATTTATTCAGCAGCTGCAGTTCCGGATCACTCATATTTTGGCTATTTTTCAGATGATAATAATAACCCGAAATTGTATAATTTAGAGGCATTAATTGATAACAATGTTGATGTTATCAACTGCAGTTGGGGATATTCTCGGTATCAACATAACAAACCATATACTTATTTGGAACAATATATCGACTCGCTGATTGAAAACTCCAGAGTTTTAATGATTCTATCTGCAGGCAACTACGATACAGAGCCTGTACTGAATCCAGGACTGTCATTTAACAGTATTACGGTAAATGGGTTTATAGATAAAAATTCGTTGCAAAACAACCAATACAATCTTAATAATCCCGAAATGATGAACCCCTATTCTTATGACAACTTATCTGGCTGTATGAAGCCTGATGTAGTCACATCCTCATTAAATAATGGTACAAGTTCCGCCGCTCCCGTTATGACAGGAATGATTTCACTCCTATATCAGTATAAGCCTAGTTTGAAAGTTCTTCCGCATGTTACAAAAGCAATTGTATTGGCCTCTTCACAAAGAAAAATTAACAAGGTTTATAAAGACAACAGAGTCACAACTATAAATGAAACGATGCTGCAAGGACTGACTGAGCGACAGGGTGCAGGAGTTCCAGACGCATATAATATGGTCAGTATTGCGGCACAGCACTCTTACGGTGCTGGTATGTTTAGCTCCTCGGATTCAGGAACAAAAGCTGTTCGCTTTATCCAACCCAGATATGGTGCATCAAACATCAATGTTTGCATGGCATATTTACAGCGCAACATCAGCTCTGATGATTATCTTTCAACAATCAGTGATTTTGATATTAATCTGGAAGCTGACGGACTTGCAACTAAAGTTTCAAATAAACCTAGAAGTTCTACAGAAATGATATATACCGCCATGTCCTCTACGAGTGACGAATATAAATTAACAATCAGAAAGTACTCCGGAGCGTCGTTGAATATAGAGTATGGTTATGCATGGTCTACTGATAATACTTTATTTTCCCCTTCGCCAGAAGAAGAAGGAATTTATTATTTGCGCAACGCGAACAGTAATCTTTACATGACAAAGAATGGTGCGTCAAATTCTGTTGCTCAAAAAGCATTTGGAACAAATATCGATCGATGGATTTTAAAATATTCATCAAACAACAACAAGTATACACTACTAACAGCAAGCGGAATAGATAAAGGATTGACCTCAAATAATCTGTATGCTTCGCTATCAATGTCACCACTAAATCCAGATATAACAATTAATTCGACAGCTGAGATTTTGACTGATGGATCAGTTGTTATAAAAAAAGTGATTTCCAACAAAACGTATGCATTATCTGTGTTAAACAATTCATTGTTAGAGAATGCATCTATAGTGTGGACGCCCTATAACGCTAATAACGTCCAATCTTCACAACGTTGGTATACAGAAAGTGTGTGTTATAAACGAGGGGATGTAGATATGGATGGAAATATTACAACATCCGATGGCTCAACAGTTCTAACCATCGCTGCGAGTATTGGAGCTGGCAACTCAAGTTCATATAGTAACAGCGTCCTTTTCTTGGCTGATTTTGACAGAAGTGGCAGTATAGATGCTGTTGATACAGCATTAATCTATAGTAACTTAACATAATAAGGGGGAGAAATATGAAAAGGATGGGCATTATTCTTTCAGCTGCGCTCTGTATGAATCTAACATTTTTCCCAGCAAATGCTGAAGAAACAGCGATCAACAAGATTGATTCAGCAATTTTCGAACATTTTGCATCGGGATACAGCAGGGTTCAGGTTGGCATTACGCTTCAAGATATCGACATCGCCGCAATTGCAGAAGCTGTCAATGCAATGACAGAGGAATACCGTCTGACGATTGATACTACTCAGTATTCTGCTGAAGAGATTGAAAAGCAGATCGTTTCATATGCAAAGCAGACATATACTGCTTCCCTTAATGCAGCATATAAAAATCGCTCTGCACAGATTGTCACAGATCTTGGATTAAGTGAAGAACAGTTTGCTGCTTACAGTGGTTATACAGTGACGATTTCCGCCAAGCTGACATTGGATCAGGTCGAAGATGCTGCAGAACATCCACAGGTGAAAATGGTAACAGCTGCTGTTAATCAGGAGACCTGTTGGCATGATCCGGTGGATGGCATTCTCCCATATTCTACAGGTGACCCGAATGGAGATGGTACTGTCAATGCATTGGATGCTGCGGATATCCTTGTTCTTTCGGCAAGAATTGGGGCAGGTGAATCTTCCTCTGTAATCGAGATTGTGAAGAATGATGTCAACGGGGATGGGTTTGTGGATGCCATGGATGCTTCGGATATTCTTATTTATGCATCTGAAGTTGGCGCAAGCGAAACAAAATTAAGATTTCCTGCTTACATTTATGAAAAGCAGGGGACAGTAATGCGATTGGCACTGATGAACGGTTCCGATTCATCAACTCCGGTAACCAAACTGTTGTGTAGCCGAGAGGAACTGGACGCATTTGCGGAGAACGAACTCACTGGAATTGACAGCGTCAATGCAACAAATGGCTTGACAGGTTCTGATCCGCTTGAAACGCAACAGGTTCTTGCGTCATACGATGAGAATTTCTTCATTTCTCATGACTTGGTAGCAGTATATATCTATGAACGCAGCAATTCAATCTGGAATGAAGTCAATGCCATTG
>JAFSBM010000051.1 GCA_017437285.1 Ruminococcus sp.
GCAAGCGTTGGTATTGCTCATAGGCTCTACCACTATTATTATACCTGCAAGCGTTGGTATTGCTCATAGGCTCTACCACTATTATTATACCTGCAAGCGTTGGTATTGCTCATAGGCTCTACCACTATTATTATACCTGCCAGCATCGCATTCGGCAGTCCGCATAGCGGCCCACCGAACGCAGCTGGTCGGGAGAACCCGAACCCCTTGACTCAAAATTTTACTGATACTTGTTATATTTCGTTCCTGTAACAAAACATAACAATGGTATTCTGATACTTATTTCCGTACAGATAAAGGCCGCAAGATATGACAAAATCACTGTGCCTGCAAACAAGACAATTGTATTATTTCCTACCAATTCAAACAGTAAATACTGAAACGAAACAACCCATATAAAATGCCATGTATAAAACAAAAACGATCTTTTTGTCATGTAATCGGACACTTTTCCTGTAAAGTTCAGATGCCCTTTTGCAATTCCCATTAACGCAAGTATCATAAACCATTCAGACATAAATTTTAATGCTACATTAAGAAAAATATATTCCTTATCACACCACAAAAATAAATACACATTCAGAATAGTTGCCAAAAATCCAATCCCCAGCAACTGGTATCTGCATTTCTGCGTACTTTCAATTGTTTTCTCATTAGAGAATACAAAATAGCCAAGCAAAAAGAGGTATGTATATTCTGCAAGACTTTTTCCAGCAATGGACAAAATTTCACTGAGAAACGGAAGTGGCAGACCGAGAAGTGTCACCACACCAAAGGGAAATATTTTTTGTGTTTCTTCTGATTTGTATTTTATAAGTGCAAGCACTCCGCTGACAATAGCCGAGATGACAAACAGATACAGACAGAACCAAAACTGTCCGAATGAAAAACCACCATCAGCACCTGTGAGGTCAGTGAACTTGGTAAAGAACACACTGTAATGTCTGAAAAATCCCCCGTCGTATGAATAGTTGAATTTATCACCCAGATAACACATTACAGGCATAATCACTATTGTTCCGAACGTGAGCGGCAGCAGAAGCCGTTTTGCTCTTTCTACAATATATTCCTTGCAAGTACGTTTTTGGAGTGCATACCTTGTGCTGATTCCTGCAAGTAAAAAAAGCAATGGCATAAAGTATGGACTGAAGAACACTATGATGCTACTTATCAGTCTGTTTCTTTCAAAATAGATATAGTTAGGCTCACCCCAAGTATTCCATGCCTGTGCAGTATGATAAGGGATGAGTACCAGAAGTATCAGCCATCTTAAGTTATCTATGTAATACTTTCGTTCGTTAGTTTTCATAGCTTTTCCTCATTAAAATGTATATTATTAAGTTTATTATACCACATCCGCCTTAGGAACTCAATACTCGAGATGCTATCGCTGGCATTGCAGATGTGGCTGCGATAATGGATGAGCCGTCAGAGGATGAGGACATTGAGCGTTACAGCGACAGCAAGGTGCTGGCGGAGGAAATCCGACGTAAGGAAGCGTTGGGGATGCGCATGGGATAACAACCATTCAAAAATCGATGAAGGAGGGATCAAAATGAATCACACGAATCAAACAGGAATCAGAAAAAGGAGTGTGATGCCGATTGAAGAAAACGGATCTTAAGGCTTATGAATTTCAGAAACGAGAACACAAGGAGAACGCACATTATTTGAAAATCGAAGGCACGATCTATTATGTGCATGATGTGTTTGATGCACAGGCAAAGGAAACCGCCGAGGATAAGCTCAGATACCTCATGGAACAGGAAATGCAAAAAGTTTCGTAAAACACTGGACTTGTCAGATCGGTTGTGGTATCCTTGTTGGTAGCACAATCGGTTTGGCATAGTCCCCAAGGACGGAAAGGAAGGTAACGAATGCCAAACAATCAAAAGATCACCGCCCTGTACTGCCGTCTGTCCCATGAGGATATGCTGCAGGGCGAGAGCAACAGTATCACCAATCAAAAGGATATCCTTACCAAATTTGCAGTTGAACACGGATTTCTCAATCATCAATTTTATATTGACGATGGTTATACAGGCAGTGACTTCAATCGTCCTGCATTCAAGAGAATGCTGGAGGATGTTGAAGATGATAAAGTGTCAACGATTATCGTCAAGGATTTATCCAGATTTGGTCGAAACCATCTTCATGTGGGACTGTATACCGAGGAATATTTTCCACAGCGTGGGGTGCGGTTTATCGCAATCAACGATAATGTGGATACTGCTGATGTCAATTCATTGGGCATGGACATTGCAACTTTCTGCAATATCTTCAACGAGATGCACGTCAAAGATACTTCCAAGAAGATCAAGGCAAGCAATAAAATCAAATCGGATCGAGGACAGCGTGTTGCATCAAGACCACCGTATGGTTATCGCAAGTCGGAGCATGACAAAAATATGCTGATTCCTGATGAGGAAACAGCACCTGTTGTTCGTAAGATTTTTCATCTGTGTGCCGAAGGATATGGCCCGTCACAGATTGCAAAACAGCTTGAGGATGAGAAAATCATCACACCGGCTATGTATGAATACAATCATAGCGGAAATATCCTTGCGAATTTTGATGTAAGCAGACCTTATGCGTGGAATCCGACAACGATTGCATTGATACTGGAGGACGTAAGCTATCTGGGACACACCTGCAATTTCAGGTATGGCAGACCATCCTATAAGGATCATCGAAAGCTGAAACAACCCGAATCGGAGCATAAGCTCATCAAGAATACGCAGGAACCGATCATTGATCAGAACACATGGGACATTGTACAGCGGATTCGCAAGAGCAAACGCAGACGAACGAATTTCGGTGAAAAGAGTATCTTTGCAGGTATACTGTTCTGTGCTGACTGCAAAAGCAAATTGTATTTTCATCGTCATCGCAATAATAAGCCGGAAAACTGGAAATTCGTCTGTGCAAACTATCGCAAGAATACAAGCAGTACCTGCACCATGCATTCCATAAAGGAAAGTCACCTGAAGCGATTGGTGTTGCGTGAGATTCAGTCAATCACCCAATCTGCAAGAGAGCATCCGGAGCAATTTGCTGATTTTATTGGACGCAGAGTCAATGCAGAGCTCAACAAAACTATTGCTGAATCATCGAAACAGCTGACCAGATACGAAAAGCGTATGGCAGAACTGACGGTCATATTCAAAAAGCTGTACGAAGATCACGTGTTGGGAAAGATCGATGATGATCAATTCCAGATGCTGTCACAGGGATATGCCACTGAGCAGTTGGAACTGAAAGAACAGATTTCTGTATTAAACGAAACCATAGCAGAAGCTAAGAGCAAGACTGCGGATACGGCAAGATTCATCTCACTGGCAAAGAAGTATACGGCTCTGACGGAGCTCACGCAAGAGCTGCTCCACACCTTCGTATCACGCATTGAAGTTCATGAACGAACCATTGACAGCTTCGGCAAAGAGCATCAGGATATTGATATTTACTTCACGCACATCGGAACTGTGAAGTAATCCGCACAAAAAGAAAAGTGGATAGCATTTCTGCTATCCACTATCCCGAATTAAGTGTTCCCTAATTCAGCCACGATTTTGCGTGGTTTTTATGCTCTGACGCCGAAATTTTTTATACTGAAACCGTAGATGACATTTTGCCTTTTCAGCCTCAAAAGAGGA